>JAKOPZ010000313.1 GCA_029778615.1 Chloroflexota bacterium
CCGAGGTCGGCGAGTTGCACGAATGCGGTATAGTTCAACAACCGCACAATCAATTCGGGAGAGATGCCCGCGCGTTCACGCACGTAGGTTTTGCTGCGACGCTTCGCCGTGAAAACGCCAATGTCATCTTCATCGTCCACATTTCCGCTGCCCTTGAATGTCACTTCTTCGAGAATTCCATAACGCGCAATGAATCGCTGCATTTCGTTCCAACGATATTCGCGACGAATCTTCGGGTCGAGGCGATAGAGGAGTGAGAAAAGCGTGGACGCATAGCCACCGTAAAGCGTTCCGGTCATTCCCAATGTATGACGACACGATTGCGCGAGCGCGCCCATCGCGTAACCCACGTCCGTTGCGTGTCCCTTGGCTTCATGCACCTCATCGCTGATGAACAGTCCGAAAAAGCTGGGCAACTTGCGTCGAATGTATTCGGCGATGGGATAGCGAATCGTTTTGAGTTGCAACAGATTCACCTCACGCTTGCCGCGTTGATTGAGATGAATCATTTGAAACAGCGGCGTGCGACACGCTATGCAAAAGCGTTTTTTGTTTTCAAAATAATCCGCATCTACGGGACGCTCTTCCGCGTCTCGAATTTCTATACCGCAGCGCGGACAATGAATGTGTTCGCGCAAGAGATAGTAACCATCTTGGAACAATGGTGTGACTTGGAGTGGATCCAGCACACGGCTTGGGTCTTCTGGATATTCGTCACGTTCACCCAGATACGCGGCTTGTAGTGTCGCTTCGTCAAGCATTCCGTCGAACGCGTTCCAATTTTCTTCCTCATTGAGTTCGTCCATTTCTGATTTGGCAACATCCGCATTCGAGTCGGATTCGAACCATTGCGCGGATTCGCCCTCAAGCCATTCCCACGCGCGCGGCGCGTTCCCATCATGATATTTCGTCGGCACAAATTCAAGTTGATGTTTTTGCGTGTACGCGGGTTCGTGCCCCGAACCGAGTTTTGCCATTTCTTTGGAACAGATGGCGAACGCCATTCGTTCTTTCGACATTCTGCGAACCGTGCGCGCAAAACGCGCCACATCGCTGATGCGTTCGACAATCTCTACATACGCGCCCGGCAAAATTTCTTGAATCTCGCGCTGCCATTTGTCCACCAAATGCGCGGGACACATCACAAACACGGGATTGGCTTGCTCGCCCATCAATGCCGCGAGCGCAGTCCCGATGCTTGTTTTGCCAACAGACATTTCACCGACGAGCGCGGCACATTTTTCGCGCTGCAAGTAGAAATACAACGCGGCGGCAACATGCTTTTGCGCTTCAAACAATCCGCACACATTGCGATGCGGCAAACGGCGATGCGGACTCAACGAATTCAACAATTGCACTTGCGCGGGCGTCAGTGACGTTTCGTAATCCATGTTGTAAATCGGCGGGAACGAATCCATTACGCGCTGCAAGAGAACCACATTCCATTTTTCGCCGAACGCTGCGAGTTTACTTGTGTCGTCAATGCGCGTGAACTCGCCTTGTGCGAGGTCGAGAATCATCAACTCCGTCACGAAACGGTCGGTCACGCGTTCGGATTCTTCGTCTTCGTTTTCAACTTGGTCTTTGTACGTGCGCCCTTTGACGAGAATGCGTTCGCCATCGCGTTCGAGGCGAATGTTTTGAACATGCCCCGCGGGGATGAGCGAAATGAGATGTCCTTCTTTCAATGGCATCAACGGACGAAACGAATCGAGTTCCGTCGCAGGGTCAAAATTCTCGCGCCACGCGGCGGCGTTGCAAGCACCGTTTTGTTTGACCGCCGCAATCAATTCTTCGGGTGAAAGATTTTTCGCGTAAAAGTAAAATTCGGAAATCGCGCGCGGACGCGGCAGTTGATAGATTTCATTTTCATTCGGCGTTTCGGCGAGCAATGGCAAACCACGTTGGCATGAATTGAAAAGCGTATGTTCTTGTTCCTGCGCGTCATCACATGCCGCGTCGCGCTTGATTCCTAACACGACGACTTGTTTGTAATCAACAAATTCGGGGTCGGGAAAGCGATACGCGCGCAATGTGTGATACCAACGCGCGAGATAGCCCGCGATTTTTGCGTTGATGGCATATTGCGGAACGATATAAATCAACAAGCCGTGCGGCGCGAGAAATTGTGTGCAGTGCGTGAGAAATTTGTGTTCGAGACGTTTGCCTTGTACGACATCGTACGGCGGATTGAGCCACAAGAGTTCGAACGCCTCGCGCGCGATTTTGACCATATCAATATCGTCGGCGATAACGTGGTCAAGTCGCAGCGATGCTGCGTTCGCGCGTTCCAAATCGAGTTCCACGCCATACGATTCAAGTTCGCACGCGGCAGCCATCGTCGCCGCCGCAATGCCTTCACCGCAGCACGCGTCCAATAATTTTCCACCCGCGCCATTGGACGCACGCACATAACGCGCGATCCATTCCGTTACGCGTTCAGGCGTTGGGTAATAACCTGCTTTGGCAATCGAAGCCAATCGAGCCATGCGATTTCCTCCTTTCGCGTGCGGTCACACTTCTTTAAGCGAAGCGAATACATCGAGCGTTGAGTGTGACCGCAGGCGACTATTGAATTTCACCGTCGAGCAAGCCGTGTTCGATGACGTTCATCCAATAATCAGTCGCGGTCCGCACGCGCCATCCGCCGCAGCCCTCTGTCTTGAGCGGCACAATCGCGCGTTCTTTGCGAATAATTACTTCATCATCATCTTCGTCTTCTTCCGATTCCTCTCGACGTTTGAAGCGCACGCGCGTTCCGACTTTCCACAAGTAATCGGTCCATGCGGGCGCGAGTGGAAGCGACATCGCTTTATTTAACATCGCGTAAAATAAGCGCAGTGGAATTTGCTCTGGCGATGCGCTCAACAGATAAAAGCAATCTTGCCCCGGTTGCATTTGAATCAGCGCTGCTTGCGGATGCAAGAGCGCGAGCGAATGTAAGCGCGTCATTGCCAACGGCTGCTCGAATCGCAAATACGATGTTTCGCGTTTAAAGCGAATCAGCGTTTGATTGATTTCCAACGCGCCGTTCCCTGCGAGCGACGCCCACAGCGAGCGAACCGCCTGCTGCGGACCTGCGGTGTGGAGAAAAACAACATCGTCCATGTTGTCCACTGCATAACCGAGACACGCCGCCTGAATCCCCTGAAACGAAACCGAGCCGCAACTATGCGGCTCGTGCCCCGGAACGCTCAATGTTTCACCAGACATGTTCATCATTTCATCCTCTGTGAACGTCTGCATTTCTTTTTGGAATTCATCAATGCTCACCTCTCTATGCGCGCATCGCTTCAATCACGAGTTCAACCTTCAACTCGCGCGCAAGCAGTTGTCCTAATTCCATCGCACTCTCGTACGTCGCGCATGAATGAATCTCAATATCGCTGCCATCGTCATCACACAGCGCGACAACCCATTCGGGAATCTCGTCGCCGATGTCCGCGCTGATGCCGCCGCTGTAAGGTCCGTCTACGATGATGCATGTGACTTGGGTCAAATCGGATTTATCTGGCAC
>JAKOPZ010000314.1 GCA_029778615.1 Chloroflexota bacterium
TCTCCTCACCCCCGCTCGCGCCAACACTCTCTCCGCCGCCTTGATTATCGGCATGTCCACCATTTTATTGTCCAGCGCAAACGCGCCGCGTCCCGCGTCCAAATGTTCGCGCGCCGCGTCCACAATACGTTGCGCGTTCGCAATTGCATCAGCACTCGGCGTGAAAACCTCTTGCACAATCGGCACTTGATTCGGATGAATCACTTGCATCCCCGCGTAACCGAGCTGCATTCCGCGCGTTGCTTCGGCGCGCAAACCTTCCGCGTCACGAAAATCCAAATACAACAAATCAATCGCCTGCAAACCGAACGCCGCGCACGCTGTCACAATCGCGCTGCGCGCGTACAGTACTTCCATTCCTTCGCGCGTGCGCGTTGCGCCCACATCCGCCGCGAAATCTTCCGCCCCAAAAATCAACGCTACCAAACGGGCGTCCGCGCTCGCAATCTCGCGCACATTCATCAACCCGCGCGCATTCTCAATCATCCCAATCAACGCAATCGTTCCGCGCGCAATCGAATCTCCAGTCTCCAGTTCTCCAATTTTTTCACTCACCCACTTGATTTGCTCTGCATCACTCACCTTCGGAATCACAATCGCGTCAGGACGCGTCGCAACAACCGCTTCCAAATCCGCGCTTTCCATTCCCGAACCAATGGCGTTAATGCGCGCCAATTTTTCACTCGCGCCAAAATTCAATTCGCGCAGCGCGTTCGCCACAAGCGGACGCGCGGTATCTTTTTGGTTTAGCGCGACGCCGTCCTCCAAATCCAAACACACACAGTCCGCGCCGAGCGTCACCGCTTTTTCCATCTTGCGCGTTTCGTTCCCCGGCACGTACAAAATACATCGCCGCGCGCGATTTTCACGTTTGACGTTTGACGCATCACGATTTACGTTTGACGTTTTACGCCTCCTTGAACTTTTTCAAAAACATCACCGTCCGCGTACACTCACACACTACCGTTCCATCCTGTTTGCGCCCCACATGTTTCAATCGCACAATGCCTCTATCGCTCTTTGTTTTGGATTCGCGTTTTTCCAGAATTTCCGTCTCGCACGAAATCGTGTCGCCGTGAAAAACGGGATTGGGCTGTAACACATTTTCAAAACTCAAATTCGCCACAATCGTCCCTTCGCTCAAGCCACTCACCGACAAACCGACGACGAGACCCAAGACAAAAATTCCGTTCACGACGCGCTGCCCAAACTGCGTGCTTTTTGCAAATTCCGCGTCAATGTGCAGTGGTTGGTCATTCATCGTCAACGCACAA
>JAKOPZ010000315.1 GCA_029778615.1 Chloroflexota bacterium
AATTCCATCAGCGCGATGTTTCGCGCGGTCGAATACGAAATCGCGCGGCAGGAAAAAATCTTGCGCGCAGGCGGACGCGTCGAACAACAAACGCTCGGCTGGGACGAAGCGAAAGGCGTAACCGTTCCGCAGCGCAGTAAAGAGGAAGCACACGACTATCGCTATTTTCCCGAACCCGATTTGCCGCGTTTGCATGTGACGCGGGAATGGGTAAGCGAAATTCAAGCGCGTTTGCCCGAACTGCCAAATGCAAAACGCGCGCGATACATGAACGAATTGGGTTTGAGTGCGTATGACGCGGGCGTGTTGAGCGCGGACCGCGAGGTTGCCGATTATTTCGATGCAGCCGTCGCCATCGGCAAAGAAAAAAATGTTACGCCTAAAGCGATTGCGAATCAACTGACGGGAGAAGTTTTCGCGCGGCTCGCAGGCGATATTTCGACGCTCAAGATTGCGCCCGCGCAGTTGGTCACACTGATTACCCGCGTCAACGACAAGGCCATCAGCAGCACGCAGGCGCGCACCGCAATCGTCGAAATGATGGAAACGGGCAAAGCAGCGGACGCGGTGATTCAAGAAAAAAATCTCGCGCAAGTGAGTGACCGCGCGCCGATTCAAGCCGCCGCGCAGCAAGTGATTGAAAATTTTCCAAAAGAAGTTCAAACCTATTTGTCCGGCAAAGAAACCGTTTTAAATTTCCTCGTCGGACAATTGATGAAAGCAACGCAAGGGCAAGCCAATCCCGCATTGGCGCGGGAAATTATGACTGAAAAACTAAACGAACTGAAATAATCCGCAAATCACACAAGTCCGTGCTGTCATTTCGAGCGCGCGCGCGAGAGTACGCGGGATGCACGGATGAGATTTCGCCAGAACCGCTTGAAATGACAATTCGTGTTATTCGTGTAATGCGTGGATAGACAAAAATGTCAGAAGCAGAAAAAAAATCTCCCTATCAAATTGCGCAGGAGCAATTTGACCTCGCCGCCGAGTTTATGGGTTTGGAGGATGACCTCCGCTGTATTCTCCGCGTGCCCAAACGCGAACTCACCACACACTTTCCCGTTCGTATGGACGATGGCACCGTACGCTCGTTCACAGGTTATCGCGTTCAACACAATGTGACGCGCGGTCCCGGCAAAGGCGGCATCCGCTATCATCAAGATGTTTCGTTAGATGAAGTGCGCGCACTCGCGATGTGGATGACGTGGAAATGCGCGGTGGTGAATATCCCGTTCGGCGGCGCCAAGGGGGGGGTGATTGTTGACCCCACCAAACTTTCGCTGCGCGAATTAGAAAATCTCACGCGCCGTTTTGCCACCGAAATCTCGCCGCTCATTGGACACGACGGCGACATTCCCGCCCCCGACGTCAACACAAATCAGCAAATCATGGCGTGGCTGATGGACACGATTTCGATGCACCACGGTCATCTCGAAAGCGCGATTACAACGGGCAAACCGCTCGGACTCGGCGGTTCGCTCGGACGCAGTGACGCGACAGGACGGGGCGTTAGTTTCGTCGTCGCGTCCGCCGCGAAATTTTTGGGCATGGATTTGAACGGCGCGACCACCGTCGTACAGGGTTTCGGCAATGTCGGTTCCGTCAGCGCGGTCATGCTGCATGACCTCGGCTGCAAAATCGTCGGCATCAGCGATGTGAACGGCGCCATTTACAACAAGAATGGGATTGACCCGTACGCGGTATTGCAGCACATGAAAAAGACGCGCACGGTGATTGATTATCCCGATGTGGAACGCGTATCGAATCACGAGTTGCTCGAACTGCCGTGCGATATTCTCGTTCCCGCCGCGTTAGAAAAACAAATCACCGACACGAACGCTGACCGCATTCGCCCAAAAATTTTGGCAGAAGGTGCGAACGGTCCGACGACGCCCGAAGCGGACGAGATTTTGTTTGCCAACAATGTGTTTGTGATTCCCGATATTCTTGCGAACGCGGGCGGCGTCACCGTTTCGTATTTTGAATGGGTGCAAGATTTGCAGTCGTTCTTTTGGGACGAAGACGAAATCAATCATCGTTTGAAATTGGTGATGGACGCCTCTTTCAACGCAGTGAACGAACGCGCGCAAGCGCACAAAATTCCGCTGCGCCTCGCCGCCAACATCTTGGCAATCGAACGCGTGGCGGAAGCGACGCGGCTGCGGGGAATATATCCATAATGAGGTAGCAAGTAGTAGGTAGCAAGGGAAGATACATTCACTTGATACCTGCTACGTGACACGTGCTACTCTAACAATTCTCGACGAGGAGAACGAACCCATGATGGTTCAAGATATGACAATGGAAAGAACAAGCACGCCGAATTTGTGGGACGTGGCGTCCACACAATTCAACCGCGCGGCAGACCTGCTGAACTTGGAAGACAAGCTGCGCGTGATTTTGGGAAACGTGAAACGCGAACTCACGGTGAATTTTCCTGCGCGCATGTCGAACGGGCGCAGCCAAGTCTTTACGGGATACCGCGCCCATCACAATGTCAACATGGGTCCCGCGCGCGGCGGCATCCGTTTTCATCCCAACGTGAACCCCGACCAAGTGCGCGCGTTCGCGATGTTGAATACGTGGCGCGCGGCGCTCGTGAACGTTCCGTTCGGCGGCGCGGCAGGCGGCATCGTGTGCGACCCGCGCGGGCAGTACACCGGACGCGCGATGACGCAGCGCGAATTGGAAAATCTCACGCGGCGTTTTATCACCGAAATTGATTTCATCATTGGACCGCAAACGGACATCGTTGTCCCCGAAGTGAACATCACGCCCGAAATCGTCGCGTGGATTATGGACACGTACTCGATGCATCACGGGCAAATGGTGACAAGCGTGGTCACGGGCAAGCCGCTCGCGATTGGCGGCAGCGCGCTGCGCGATGAAGCGGGCGGTCTCGGCGTGAAACTCGTCGTCGAACCGGCGGCGCGCATGTTGGACATGAATCTCAAAGGCGCGCGCGTGGTGATTCAAGGGTTTGGGAACACGGGCAGTAACGCTGCCAGTTTTTTGGATGAAGCCGGCGCGAAAATTATCGCGGTCAGTGATGTGACGGGCGCGATTGTTTCGGGCGCGGGACTGGACCCCCTCGACGTGGAACGGTATCGGCGCATGAATGGGACACTGCTCGATTATCCCAACAGTGAACGACTTACTGAAGCGGAGCTGCTCGAACTGCCCTGTGAGATTCTTGTGCTTGCGGGTTTGGAAAATCAGATTGATGTGTCCAATGCGCCGCGCATTCAGGCAAAGATGATTGCGGAAGCAGCAAATCTTCCCACTTCGACCGAAGCGGATGATATTTTGCGCGAGCGCGGCGTGCTGCTCATTCCCGATTTGTTGGCGAACGCGGCGAGCTTGATGCTTTCGTATTTTGAATGGGTGCAGGATTTGCAGTCCTTCTTTTGGACGGAAGAGGAAACGCGCGCGCGCTTGCGCCGCGTGGTGACGGACACGTTCGTGGATGTGGAAGCCATGTCGCAAAAACATAAAGTGGATTTGCGAACGGCGGGGCTCATGCTTGCGATTGGGCGCGTGGCGGAAGCGACGCGCTTGCGCGGAATTTATCCGTGAGTTGGTAGGAGGTAGCAGGGAGTAGGTAGTAAGGAAATTGGCTTTACATGCTACCTACTCTCTGCTACCCAGTTTTATTTGACCATTCTTATCCTCTCTGCTATTATATTTGTCGCCCATTTGGAGCAGTGCCGGAGTGGACAAACGGCGCCGCCTTGAAAGCGGATGGTCGAAAGGCACGGAGGTTCGAATCCTTCCTGCTCCGCCGGAAGAGAGATTGGAGATTCGAGACTGGAGATTCATGTCTCGTTCATGATGTAATCTCTAATCTCTAGTCTCTAAATTTGGAGGGGTCGCATAGCCAGGTCTAGTGCGGCCGCCTGCTAAGCGGCTCTAGGGGGTTATTCCTCTAGCGCGGGTTCAAATCCCGCCCCCTCCGCTGTACAATTTTAGATTGTTGATTTTCGAT
>JAKOPZ010000059.1 GCA_029778615.1 Chloroflexota bacterium
ACCGGACAACTTGGACAATTGGTGGTCCCGCTGTTACTGCAGCACGTCAAACCTTCTGAATTAAATCTCGTCGTACGAAATCCCGCCAAAGCGGAACCGTTCGCCGAGCAAGGCATTCGCATTCAGCAAGCGGACTATACGGATTTCGATGCGCTCGTCAAAGGTTTTCAAGGCACGGACAAACTGCTATTGATTTCGGGATTTGGAACGGTGCCGGAACGCATTCAGCAGCATCGCAACGCCATTGACGCGGCGAAACAAACGGGCGTCAAGCACATCGTTTATACAAGTTTCATTGATGCCGACCCCACGTCGCCTTCGCAAATCGCAATGGTGCATGCCGATACGGAAGCGTACTTGCAAGCGAGCGGCGTGGCATGGACGATTCTGCGCAACGGCGTGTATGCGGACGACGTGATGCGCGAAGCCGCGCGCCCGTTGCAAACGGGTGTGGTGGCTTCTGCAACGAATGGGGCGGGCACCAGTTTCATTACGCGTAATGATATTGCCCACGCCACCGCCGCCGTCTTGCTCGGTCAAGGACATGAAGGAAAAATTTACACGCTGACAGGTCCTGCGGCAATTTCGCAAGAACAATTCGCGCAGTTGCTTTCGCAAGTGACGGGCAAGCCGATTCAATACATGCCGATTTCGTTCGAGCAGCTGGAAGCGGGCATGCGACAAGCAGGAATGCCCGACATGATTGTGTCGCTGGTTATGAGTATGCATCAAGCCACCGCGCAAGGACGCACCGCGTTGGTGACAAAGGATGTTGAAGTATTGACAGGTCGCGCCCCCGAACCGTATGAAGCGGTCGTACGCCGCGCGCTTGCCAACGCGTGAGCTGTGACATGTTTTTCGCGATGAAACGCAATCGCTAAACGTGTTACGCGTCAAATTCAAAAATTCGAGGAGTTGAAGATGTATCCCGATACACCCCTGTCGAATGAAAATGGGTGTGCGGTAGGGCAAATGGCGATGAACTCCATCGCAGAAATTTGCCGTACATTTTCAAGAGAGCCGTTGGCTCACCCGTGTCGAATGAAAATGAGCCGCGCGTAGTAACGATTTCAATCGTTCCTCTGGCTCGGACGAATGAATTCGTCACTACAAAATATTTTCAGAGGAGCCGTTGGCTCACCCGTGTTGAATGAAAATGGTGAGCGCATAGAACGAATAAATTCGTTACTATGGTTCATTTTCAAGGAGGAGCAAAATGTCAAACGAAAAAATGTATGCCGTTCGTATTCACGAATACGGCGGCTTGGATAAATTGGTCTTGGACCAAACGCCGCGTCCGCATCCGCAGGATGACCAGATTTTGATTCGCGTCATTGCCGCAGGGGTGAATCCTGCCGATTGGAAAATGCGCGCGGGCTATTACAAAGAATTCATCCCTCTGCAAATGCCCTGGACGCCGGGCATAGACGGAGCGGGTATTGTTGAAGCCATTGGCGAAAATGTAAAAACGTTTCAACCGGGACAAGCGGTGTTTGGAATTGTGAACGGTGGTTACGCGGAATACGCGGTGGCAAGTGCGGCAGATGTTCAAGTCAAACCCAAACATTTGACGTTTGAAGAGGTCGCCTCGGTCCCGCTCGGCGCGTTGACGGCGTGGGGCGCGTTGATGGATACGGCGAACGTTCAGCAAGGACAGCGCGTTTTGATTCACGGCGGCGCGGGCGGCGTGGGTGCGTATGCGGTGCAACTTGCCAAATGGAAAGGCGCGCATGTCACCGCCACCGCGTCCACGCGCAATGTGGATGTGGTCAAGTCGCTCGGCGCGGATATGGTGATTGATTACACGACGACGAAATTTGAAGAGGTCGCGCGGGATATGGATATCGTCATTGACACCGTCGGCGGCGATTTGGTGGAACGCTCGCTGCGCGTGTTGAAACCGAACGGCATCTTTGTCACCGTCGCCGCGCATCTCGGACCCGATGCCGCGAACGGGCACAATGTTCGCGCGGTCAGCGCGGGGCGCGCCGCGACGGAAAATTTGCAAGCCATCGCGGAACTTTTGGAGGCGAAAAAACTCGTGCCGATTGTGGGACCGCGTTATACGTTGAACGAAGCGCGTCAAGCGCAAGAATTGTCACAAACGGGACACGGGCGCGGGCGCATTGTGTTGTTGACGGCATAAGCAAACATTAAAGTCGCGTGCTGCCAAGCACGCGACTTTTATTATGCAGCCACCATGCCTAACGGCATCGCTTCTTCCAACTCACCCAACGTCGCGGGTTCGATTTTCACCGCGCAGATTTTGTATTCGGGAATTTTCGCTTGCGGGTCAATCGCATGAATCGTCAATGTATTCGCAGCGGCTTCGGCATAGTGAAACGGAACAAAGACAACGCCCGGCGCGACTTTTTCCGTCACGCGCGCGCGCAATACCACACTGCCGCGTCGTGATGTGACGCGCACGGGCGAACCATTTTCGCACGGCACACGGGGCGCGTCGGCGGGATTAATTTCGACAAACGCTTCGGGCGCGGCAAAATCCAAATTGGAATGACGTGTCAATGTGCCGCCGTGCCAATGATACAACACGCGTCCTGTCGTGAGCGCGTACGGATATTCTGCATCCGGTTCTTCCGCGCTGCGTTGATACACCAACGGAAAAAATTTCGCGCGCCCGCGTGGAAAAGTTTCTGCAAATAGATAGGGTGTGCCGGGAGATTGGAGACTAGGGACTGGCCACTGTAGTCTCTCGGTCTCCAGTCTTTCGTAGGTGATGCCTTTGAACGCAGGCACAAGTTCGCGCATCTCATTCCAAATTTCCGACGGATGTTCGTAACCCCAATACGCGGTGCGTTCGCGTTTCAGTTTTTTCTCCAATCGTGTTGCGACCTCGCTCACAATTTCCCAATCGGCGCGCGCCTGTCCCATCGGTTCAAATGCTTTGCGCACGCGCTGCACGCGGCGGTCGGTATTCGTGAACGTGCCATCTTTTTCCGCGAAACTCGCGCTCGGCAAAATCACATCCGCGTAGCGTCCCGTTTCGTTGATGAACAAATCCTGGCACACGAGAAATTCCAAATGCTCAATTGCATGATGCGCGTGCCGCAGATTCGGTTCGCTCATCAACGGATTTTCGCCCATGATGTATTGCGCTTTGACTTGACCTGTGCCCCACGCGTCTGCGATTTCGGTTGTCGTCAGTCCGCGTCCGGGCGGCGGCGTGTGTCCCCATTTCGCGCGAAATTTTTCGACCGTTGCCGGGTCGTCGGTAGGTTGATAACCGGGATAATGCCATGGCATCGCACCCGCGTCGGACGCACCTTGCACATTGTTTTGCCCGCGCAATGGATTCAGTCCCGTGCCTTTGCGTCCAATGTGTCCGGTCAACAGTGCGAGATGCACGAGCGCTAACGCGTTCTCGGTGCCGTGCGTGTGTTCGGGAATTCCAAGCGCCCAATAAATCGCGCCGTTTTTCGCGGTGGCGTACATGCGCGCGGCTTGGACAATTTTTTCTGCCGGCACGCCGCTGATGCGTTCCGCCATTTCGGGCGTGAAATCCTCCATCGCGCGCGCGAACGTTTCAAAATTTTCGGTGCGCGAACGAATGAATTCGTTATTACAGAGATTTTCTTGAATGATGACGTTCGCCATCGCGGAAAAAAGTGGAACGTCGGTGCCCGGTCTTTGTTGCAACCACAGCGCCGCGAAATTCACCATCTCGACGCGGCGCGGGTCGGCGACAATCAATTTCGTGCCGTGATGCATGGCAGCATCTTTGAATTGCAAGCCGATGATGGGATGCGATTCGGCGGTGTTGGTCCCCGTGAGAATTGCGACATCGCAATCGTAAATGTCGCTCGCGCTATTGGACATTGCCGACGAGCCGACGGTCATTTGGAGCGCGACGACGCTGCCCGCGTGACACAAGCGCGTGCAGTGGTCAATGTTGTTGGTGCCAATCACTGCGCGAAACATTTTTTGCAAAACGTAATTGTCTTCGTTCGTCGCTTTGGCGCAGCAAAACACGGCGGTCGCGTCGGGTCCATAGTTTTCAACCACGTCCGCGAAACGCGTCGTCACCAATTCCAACGCTTCGTCCCAACTCGCTTCGCGCCAATCGTCGCGGCGCGCGGGTTTGCGCGTCCCCGATTTTTGCAATTCCTTGCGGATGAGTGGGGTCAACACGCGGTCGGGATGATACACAAAATCCCAACCGAATCTGCCCTTGACGCATAGATTCCCTTTGCTCGTAATGTCATCATACGGCGTTGTCACATGCGAAATCTGATTGCCGCGCACATGCAAATCGAGTCGGCAGCCGACGCCGCAAAAAGGGCAGGTGGTGGGAATTGTGTTTTCGTTACTCAACATCCGTTGCTCCTTTGCAACTCATTCCGTCAAATTTGCCTTGAGCCAATCCACAAATTTTTCAAACGTCATTTCTTCCGTCAACACAAGTTCAGATTTGTTTTCGCGATGCAAGTGTGGCACAAGTTCCCTCGCGTGTTCCGCGCCGATTTTCCCGTACTTGAGTCGAATGGCGCGTGGGTCTGGAGTGTTATCAAAACCCGCTTCGACCCATTCTCCGCGCAAGACGTAATAAGCATACTTGCGCGAGTTGTCCGCAATCAATTCAATCACAAAAACGCGATGCTTGCTGTACACTCCCTCAAGCCGCAAGATTGCCCGCGCGGGGGTATAGTCGGTCGAATACTCAACTTGCTCAAAAATGGATTTTGCAAGTTCAACTATTCGAGCAAAAAGCTCTGAAGGCGTTGTTTCCAATCTTGTATTCCTTTAACGCAAAATTCCCAGTCCAAGAGGTCTGCTTCCCACATTCGCTTCCCCTCTGCTTCGATCCTTTGAACGAATGCTTCGTCTTGGCTCACGCGCATTGCAAACCTTTCATATTCCATTTCATATTTAGCTTGGTATTCGGCTTGACGCGCGCGAAGTGAATGCAATTTGCTTGCAATCTGCTCAATCGTATAACGTTCCAGCGCTTCGTCCACAGCGCTTTGCACGTCGCCGAGCGCATTTAGCGTTTCAATATACTTGTCTCTTACCATCACACTAACCATGAGTGTTCCTCCGTTTTTCTCCAACCCGTTTCGCCATCATAATATCCGGTTTCCCAAACCCGTTCGCATCCGGCACGATGCCGTAAATCACATAGCCGCATTTTTGATAAAACTCGTACGGATGATTGCGGATATTCTTGATGTTTGTAATCCACGCGGCAATGTCGGGATATAAATCTTGCCCTGACAAATTCGTTCCGTCAAATTCATCGTCGCTTCCCAACACGACAGTTATCGCGCCGCGCCTGCGTGCCTGCTCCTCCAAATCGGCGACGAGCGCGCGTCCGATGCCGCGTCCTTGATGCGATGGTTTGATTGCCAACGGATGCAGTTCGTACACGTTCCCATCGTACTGTGGAATCCCGCCGACCCAGCCGACCGCGTCTCCTTTGTCATCCAGCGCCACGCGACTGATTCGATCCGGCGCGAAGGATTCGCCCACTTCGTTGCGCGCATCCGCCAGAGTTTCCCAAGCGGCGGGGATGTGCTGAAACGCCTCGCGAAGCAGTACCGCAACCTGTTCAACCCGTCCCGTATCAGCGGCGCGCAAATCTGTAATCGTCATGTGCTCTGCAATTTTCTCTGCCAATTTGCGGCAGGGTTATGGGATTAGTGACGTCTGAGCTTGGCGAGATACTTGATGTCACGCGCTTGCAAAGTTTTGGAGGAAATCAAGATGCGAATTTTGCCGTCCTCGAAAACGTCGCTGTAGTAAATCCGCCCGGCGTTGGATGCGCCGGTGCTGTAGTGGACTTCGCGCCAAGCCGGTGCGCCCTCGACGCGCGTCGAACGCGAAATTTCGCGCGTGCTGATCAAGCGCAGCTGCTGGAGCACATCACGCAAATCATAGATTCCATCCACCAAAATATTGCCCGACCCGTGAATCAATTCCACATTCGGCAGCAGCGTAGCAATGGTGATTTCCAAATCTTTTTCCAGACGCCGCGCCTGACGATGACGTTCGAGTTGCTCTTGTTTTGCCTCACTCTTGGTCAAGCGGTTGGAAATCGCATCGCGTTCCGCACCGAGCGCATCCACCTGACCGCGCAGCGCGTTCAATTCCTGCTGCAACCGCGCATTTTCATGTTCAAAGGTCGCGACCCATTCTTTGGTTTCTGCGTCTTTGTTCCGCAATTCCTCCAGGCGCAGGGATTTCAGTTCTTGGATTTCCTGTTGCAGCAATTCATTTTCCAGACGCGTTTCGGCGAGCGCATCCTCGAGCGATGCGATTTTTTCCAAAAGAGGATTTGGTTCCGGTTCCGGATTGGATACAAGACCGAGTCGAACTAGAAAGTTTTGGAAACGGTTCAAGTCCGCAGCCATCCTGTCACGCAAAGGATTTAGTTAG
>JAKOPZ010000060.1 GCA_029778615.1 Chloroflexota bacterium
GCGGACAAACTTTGGGTGTCGCTCTTGCCGTTTCTTGCCGAGCCGCCCGGTTACAGCTTTGCCGCCGTCTTTGGCTCGAAAGAGACCATGAGTCATCTTGTTGGTGCGTGGTGGTTCTTGGGCTTGTTCTTGGTCAACGCGGTCTTTAACACGATTCTGGGAGAGGAATTTCTGTTTCGCGGCGTGCTTCTGCCCAAGATGGAGGGCGTGTTTGGCAGATGGAGTTGGGTGGCGAACGGCGTGCTGTTTGCTTTCTACCATCTTCACCAGCCCTGGAGCATTTTGGGAATCGTCGTGGATGGTGTCTTGCTCATGGCATTTCCGGCGTGGCGCTGGCGCAGCACGTGGATGAGCATCATCACGCACTCGGCACAAAGCGTGTTCTTTGCGTTCATCATTCTCGGCGTCGTATTGGGTCTGGCATAAACGATTCACGAAAGGAGCAACGAAAATGTCACTCGACAAGTCTGCCGCGAACGTCAAATCATTCAATTTGCGCGACGCGCTGTTTCATCTGTCCGGGTCGAAAAAAGTTTGGTTCGGGTTGATGGCGTATTTCGTGTTGGTGAAATTGCTCCTCGACGCGTTCTTTCCCAACGCGTTCGCGGACCCCGACCAAGCCGCGTTCTTTCAATGGCTTTCGATTGCGATTTTTGGCGTCGTCGGTTTCATCGGCGTGGTCTTGAGCGAACACACCGGTTTCCCCGACGCGTGGGACACGCTCAAAGCAAAACCCATTCGTGTGTTGTACGCGCTTGGCGCAGGCATTGGCTTTGGCATTCTGTTTGTCGCGCTCGATATGACGACGGGCTTTACGCACTATATCACTGCCGCGCACGGCGTCGCGCAGCAGTACACCGGCTTGGTGCCAATGACGCTCGCGTTCTCGGCAGCGTCCATCATCGTCGAAGTGGTGCATCGGTTGTTCATCATTCCGCTGTTGTTATTTGTGATTTCAAATCTGGTACTGCGCGGACGATGGCAAACGCAAATCTTTTGGGGCTTGGCAATCCTCCTGTCGGGACTCGAACCATTTCTCCAATCGCGCGACGTTCTTGCATTGCCGATGAATCTCGCGCCCATCTATGCTGTCGTTTTCTACGCGCTCAATTTCGTCCAAGTGGTGTTTTTTCGCCGCTTTGGATATTTCTCGTCGTATCTCATGCGCGTCGCGTTTTATATCGTGTGGCACGCAATTTATATTCATTAAAGGAGTAACATGAACACTTTTCCACTTTCATCCAATGCAGTCCCGTCGCAACGCGCACAATCCAATCTCGTCAAGCGTCATCCGATTGCGAGCGTGTTGGTCATCATGTTCGCGCTGGCGTGGGCAGGACTAATCCCCGAGGCGCTCGCTTCACAAGGACTGATTCCGATGCAAGTGCCGCGTGCCATCGAGTTTCTGGTTGGATGGACTCCTGCCATTGCAGCCATCCTCGTCAGTGGAATCATCGGCGGCAAAAAAGAAATTGGCGCGTTACTGCGACGCTTTTTGATTGTACGAGTGAACGTGGTTTGGTATCTCATTGCGCTGTTCGGAATGGCAGCTGTGATTCTTGGCGGAATCGCGTTGTACGTGTTGTTCGGCGGCGCGCTGCCGAAAATTCCCGCCGCCACCGTTCCGCTCACAACGGTTGCGTTCGCATTCGTCGTCACGGTTTTGCTCGGCATCCTATTCAACACCGAAGAAATCGCGTGGCGCGGTTTTATCTTGCCGCGACTGCAAACAAAACACACCGCGCTCGCGGCGAGTTTGCTCATCGCGCTTCCGGAAGCGCTGTTTCATCTGCCGTA
>JAKOPZ010000316.1 GCA_029778615.1 Chloroflexota bacterium
CTAGGAACATGGGGCGAATGGAATTCGCGCCAACCAATACGCGAACCGTCCCTGCGGACGTTGTGACGCGGCAGTCTGCGAGGCAGACTTGGCGTTCGTGTTGGCGCGAGTTCAAAGCGTCAGCCATATTTTGCGCCCAGTTCGCGCACCTGAAAACGAATTTGTTTTACCGCGCGCCCCAAGTGATTTTCCAGTTCCTCTGCGGGGATGGCGACGACGCGAAAATCAGGCGTGGAGGGCACACCGACCTTTGTTGGTCCAATCGAGACCGCCACGCGCCCACGCGCGCAATAAATCAAAAAATCCACCCGATAGCGGCTCCTGCCTTCGCGCACCAAAACTTGGCGCTCCACATCCAGATGTTCGGCTTGGAGCGATTCCCACAATTTGTCTTGCGCCGCGCCTTTGTGAAAGAGGTCGTTCAGTTCTTGCGCGGCAGAAAATTTTTCCCACGTTGTCCAGAGAAACAAGATGCGCCGCCCGCGTTTCGAGATGATGGGCGGGACGCGTGATTCAATTTCGCCGAGCTGCATTTTGTAATAGAGCGCGTTCGCGCGCGGATGTTCGGGTTCTTCGGGAATCAGGTCGCGCCGCCGCGCAAGTTCATGCCCGCGCACCTGAGCAAATTTTGAAATCTGCCATTTGTCCTCCCCGAAGGCGCGGCTGAAATAGAACGCCAAATACTGCGCGCCGGAAAAATGTTTTGGCGCGTGCTGCGCGGGAATGCGATACCAATGCTCGCGCTGCACCAAGTCCCAGTCGCGCGCGTGATTGAGTAACGCCACCAATACTACATCGTCCGGATTCATCAGGTCGTCCGCGTAAGCTGTTCGCAAATGCGCCACAGTTTTTCTTCGGCGGCGCGATTGCGAAATTCACATGCTACTTGTTTTCGGTCCACAAAAAATTTATTGGTCACGCCTTCCAGCTCGGCGCTGCTCGCCATCCAAATCGCCGTGTCCGCGCCATCCGCCAGCGTGCGGTCGCTGTAGGTCCGCAGTCGCGCGACCAATCCGGGCGGAGAATGACGATACAGTCCGGTGTCCACCACCAGTCCCGGCGTCATGGCGTTTACCCCCACACCGCTGCCCTTGAGTCTGCGCGCCATCGCCCATGTCAAAAGCCGGTCGCACGCTTTGGACTGCGCGTATGCTTTTGCCCCAACAAACGGACGCCGCTCAAATTGGAGGTCATCCAAATCCAAATCGCTTGCAAACTCTGACGCGACATTAATAATCCGTGACGGCGCGCTCGCCGTCAGCGCATCAAGCAAAAGTTGGGTCAACAAGAAATAACCGAGGACATTCGTCGCAAACGTCAATTCAATTCCCTCTGCGTTCGTCGCGCGCGGGAGTGCGCCGCGATTCATGGCAGCATTGTTAATGAGCACGTCGAGACGCCGAAACTGTTTCCGAAATTGTTTGGCAAATTCGCGAATGGATTTTTGGCTTGCCGCATCCAGATGAAGCACGACAATGTTTTTCGCGCGTGTGCGTTCCTGAATTTCACGCGCGGTCTTCTCGCCCTGCGCCACATCACGACACGCGAGAACCAAATTCGCACCCTGCGCGCCCAACCCCAGCGCGATTTCCTTGCCAATCCCCGACGTTGCGCCGGTAATCACGACCCGCTTATTTTTCATGGCACCCTTTCCAAAATCGGTCCGCTCGGCATCACATCAGCCGTGTCCGTACTCTTGTTTACCTGAAACAAATCATGCCACAACTGCGTGGTCAGAATGCCCATCAAAATTCGACTGTGGTCCGCGTGACCCGAAACATGCTCGGCGCGGAGGCGCGCAACGTGCGCGGGCACAAAGTAATCCGCCCTGACCAGCGCGTCGCGCGTCAAACGCGCTTCTGCCCAATCCGGCAAGCGTTCGCGTTTCCACCACAGCCGATGCGGCGCGCCAAGTCCTTGCTTGCGTCGCTGCGTGATAATTTTCGGCAGCAAATCGCCCACTGCCGCGCGCAATAAACTTTTTTCCAACCCACCGCGTGTTTTCATTTCCGTCGGCAATGATGCGCAAAACTCCCACAGCCGATAATCGAGGAAAGGCGCGCGCGCCTCGATGGAATGCGCCATGCTCAAACGGTCAACTTCCATGTTGATAAAATCAATCAGGCGCGTGTGGCTTTCAATGTACTGCATTTGATGGAACGGCGGCGCATCGTCAAGCGGTGAGCCAAACGCGTTTTGCCAGACGCCCGTAACAGCACCCCCGTTGTGCGAATGAACGTTCAAAAATTCCGCGCGTTGTTGCGGCGATGCGACCATCTGCCACACGGCGTACCGCTCCGCCATGTTGTGTGGAGCCGCTCGCAGCACACGGCGCGCGGGCGCAGACATTTTGAGCGGCGACGCGGCAAGCCACGAACGCAGAGGCGCGGGCAAACGCAGCAGCGCGCGCGCTTGCGCGTCCCCGCGATACCAATGATAGCCGCCGAGCATTTCATCCGAACCTTCGCCTGTCAACACCACCGTCAAACCCACTGCGCGACATTTTTCGTACAACAAATAAATGGGCAAGGACGTGGCAGAGCACTGCGGCTGCTCCAAATGCTCTATCACTTGCGGCAAACGCTCGAAATCTTGAAGCGTGAACGTGAACGTGTGATGTTGTGTGCCGAGATGTTCTGAAGCCGCGCGCGCATAGGCAGACTCGTCATAGCCATCCGCTTCAAAACCAATCGAAATGGTGTGGAGCGGTTCTGCCGCGCGGGCTTGCAGCAACGCAACTACCGCCGACGAATCAATTCCGCCACTCAACAGCGCGCCGAGCGGCACTTCACTCATCCGTCGAATTTCCACCGCCCGACTTAACCGTGCGCGAAATTCTGCGACGGCATCAACCCAAGAGAGGGAACTTGATTTTGCGCGCGTAAAATCAATATCCCAATATTTTTCGAATTTGATTTCGCCGCGTTCATAGAGCAAACAATGCGCGGCGGGGACATTGTAGATGCCCTCAAACATGGTGAGCGGCGA
The DNA here is from genome assembly GCA_029778615.1 of Chloroflexota bacterium. GTDB lineage: Bacteria > Chloroflexota > Anaerolineae > UBA4142 > SHND01 > SHND01. The sequence continues at coordinate 2,989 of JAKOPZ010000316.1, forward strand.
TGGAATGAATCCAACGGCGAACAGCGCTTCGAGCGCGTGCAGATTCGCGCGCGGGGTGAGACTGCCTTCTGCCAAAAGCGCGCGCGCGGTAGAGCCAAACACGAGGCGTCCGTCGGCAAACGCATACACCAACGGTTTGACGCCGAAACGGTCACGCGCGAGCATCAAGCGCGCGCGCGGCGCGTCCCATAACGCGATGGCAAACATCCCGCGCAATCGTTCCACCATACGCGTGCCCCATTCTTCGTAACCGTGCAAAATCACTTCTGTGTCGCTGTGCGTGCGAAACGTGTGCCCGCGCGATTCCAACTCGCGTTTCAATTCCAAATAATTGTAAATTTCGCCGTTATAGACGACCCATACCGTTTCTTGTTCGTTCGCTTGCGGCTGCGCGCCGCCCGCGACATCAATGATGCTCAAACGCCGCATCGCGAGTCCGACGCCGGGCGCGCGATAATAACCCGCGTCGTCCGGACCGCGATGAATTTGGCGGTCGTTCATCGCCACCAACGTCTCGTGCGCGGGCAGCGCGTGATTGGCTTTAACAATGCCGCAAATGCCACACATTTTTACGGATAACTATACATCACTGCGAACCCCAAATAATTTTCACTCTCTTCGTGAAATGGCGCATCATCGTGCATCAACCACGCGTGTCCGCCAATGTCGCGCGATTCTTTGAGCCGCGCGCCAAAACGAATGGTCACGGGCAAACCGGCGCGCCGCAAAAAATGATAGCGCAGCAGCGAACGCCGCAAACAAATACCCAGCGGTGAACGCACATCGAGCGCTGCCACCGCGTCCGCCAGTTCGCGCACAGTGGAAGGGTCCAATGCAATATCGCGCGCGCGGGGTGTCAACTCTGCCATCAAATCAGGCAGCGGCAGATTGTTCAGCCGCGCGGGCAGCGTGCGCTCGAAACGCCACATTTCCGCGCCGAGACGCGGCGCGAGAAAAATTCCCTTGAACATCCACCACAGCGCGTCCGCCGCGCGCCGAAATTTCTGCGCCAATTATTTGACCACCTCTGCCAGTCCCTCACGCACCAAATCGTCTGCCACTTCGGTTAAATCCGATAGAATCATTTCAAGAGGCGCGTCATACTCTTTTGCCAGCAGCGCGGCGCAATCGGCTACCGAGCGCGTGCCATCCAACATTTCCCAAAAGGATGTCCCCACTTGATTGAGCGAATAGTACACGCCCGATTTGATGTGAATCAGAATCGCTTCGTCGGCGACGACTTGATAGGTGGCGTTGGCGGAATGTTTCAAACGAGTTTGCGTATCCACAAGCACAGCTCCTTTGCGAGCAATCTGTTTTTTGTCTATACTGGCGCAATGCGTTTCGACCTGCACGGAATCGAAATCGAATTGAATTCAAACGACGCGCTGCTTGGCGCGCGCACGCGTGAAACGTTTGCGTCCCATCGCGCGCTGGCGCAGCACAAAAGCCGTCCCGACATTTTTTTTCAACTTGACTTGACCGAATCCATTCCCGCGCCGCCATCCGGTGAACCCGCGTACGCCGAGCGCGACTTGATTCACTATTACGTTACACCGCCGCGCGTCGTCGCGCATTTTCCGCGTTATGGACAATTACAAATTGATTTGGCACACGCGCGGATTGAGGGCGAGATTATTGCGGCAGCGCTGACGACGTATGGCGTATTTGAAGATTTGGTCGCGATTGGACTTGCGCCCCTTTTGCGGCGGCGCGGAAAATTTTTGGTTCACGCGTTCGCGGCAGAACGCAACGGACGCGGCGCGCTACTCGTCGGCAGCATCGGCGCGGGAAAAACAACAACCGGCATCGCACTGTTGCGCGCCGGTTGGCGATTGCTCTCGAATGATTCCCCGTTGATTGATGCCGTAACCTCAAACATTTTAAGTTACCCCGGTCTGCTGAGCGCGTACCCTGAAACGCTGCGCCGTTTCCCCGAATTGCATCCGCTAGTAACGGACGCCTACGCGCGGCGCAAAATTTCATTCGCCGCCGAGTCCGTTTATCGCGACGTGTGGAGCGGAGCCGCCGCGCCCGGTGTCATTCTTTTTCCAACGGTTGAAAAAATTTCAGAACATCGCGCGGTGCGCTTGACCGCGCCGGAAACCCTGCGCTTGCTCCTGCCGCATGCGGTGGAACGTTGGGATACCGAAATGATTCCACAGCATCTTGCGCTGCTCAACCGCGTCGCCGCGCAAACTCCCGCATACCAATTGTTGCTTGCGCCCGATACCGAAACCGTTCCACAGCTGCTTGGCAAATTGTTGGTGAGTCGCTAACCTCAAATACTTTCCATCGCCGGTCCCTTGTGGGTTTGCGTATTGTTGTACGGCACGAGCCAACGATGAATCCGTTTCAAAATTCCGCCGCGCGCGGCAACATCTTCAAACGCGTGTTTGAGTTTCCCCTCAAAGTAATATTTGAAATACATGTTGCGCCAACGCCAACGCAATAACGCGTAATACGGCGCGAGCAGCGCGTTACCGCGACTGCGCCCCACAAACAGAATATCATTGATTTCGCTCAACACCTGTGATTCCGCATCACTCACCCACGGCGTGTTCCCGCGATTCAAATCAAAATCGCACCAGCCCTCTTGATGCGTGGGCGGAATAAAGCCGCGCGCCAACGCGTCCTCCCACAACGGCGTTCCGGGATACGGCATGTATACGCAAACGGAACAGCGCGCCTTTTCGTTAAGGTCACACAATTTTTCAATCAGGTCAAAGGTCACTTGACGTTCAACGATATTTTCTTCCGGCAACCCGACGATGAACGAAAGATTCGCTTCGATATTTGGCGCGTACGTTGTGAGATTCCGCACCGCCATTTCGATGTGTTCCGCTTTTTGGTCTTTGTGCATACTGTCGAGCACGCGTTGACTGCCCGATTCCGCGCCAATGTTCACCCATTGGCAATTTGTGTCGCGCATCCATTTTACAAAATCCGGTTTCAAAAGATGCACACGCACTTGTCCCGACCACGGCAGCCCCACTTTTTCGACGAGCCGCTTCATCGGCGTCACGCGTCCAAACAAATAATCGTCCGCGTAATCCACCGCGTTGATGCGATAATTTTTTTCCAGCCAACGAATTTGCTGCACCACATATTCGTCCGAATGCTGTCGCCATGTGCGCTTCATCACCACTTCGTTGTAACAGAAACCGCAGCGAAACGGACAGCCGCGCGAAATGTAAACGGGCAGCGCGCGGTCATACGCGCCGCTCTGAATCAAATAGCGCTCGACCGGTATCAAGTCCCACGTCGGCGTGTACTGGTCGAGGTCGGCGATGAACGGACGCTCGCCGACAAATTGAATTGTGCCGCCGCGTTTGTGCGCCAAGCCAAAAATTTTCTGAAAGGTTTCCGCCGCCGCGTCGTCGCGCAACGCGTGCGCGAGTTCGACAACGGTTTCTTCGCCTTCATTCACCACAACGTAATCAATATATTCTTCGCGCAAACAATCTTCGGGCATGATGGTTGCGTGCACGCCGCCCCATACAACGGGAATGCCGAGTGCATGCACCGCGCGTGACGCGTCAATCGTCGGTTTGAGCTGGGGACCGGTGACGGTGCTAAAACCGACAAACAATGGTTTCGCCGCGCGGACGCGTTCGACAAATTCTTGAAGAAAATCTTCCGTCTCGTGATAAATGCTTGGCTCGTAGCCCGCCTGCCGCAGCGCGTCGGCAACATACATCAAACCGAACGGCGGATACATGTCGCGATGATTGCGAAAGTTGATGAGGATTATTTGATTGCTCATGCGTGTCAGTCGCTTTCCTTGACATTCGATTCGGGAATTCATGCTCCCGTTTTTTGAAACGCGTACAACACTTGTTTGTCCAATTGGCGCACGCGCGGCGAGAACGTTTTTGCTTCACTCAATTCGCGACCCGAATGATAGCCGCGCAATTCCAGTCCGCCCGCGCGCGCGTCACTTATGAGCTCAGTGTGACGATACAGATGATAATACACACGTCCCGGCGTCGGCGTCAAACTCACCTGCTCGATTGCCGTATCACCCAATTCGCCGCGCAGCATGTGCGCGCGACGCGCGGTATCCAGCCAACCGTTCAACGTGCGCCAACGCAATGTGCGAAGAATTCCGCGCGTGTGCCAAAGCCACGCGGCGGTATTTCCGCGATTCGATTCCAAAAGAGCATCCGCGCGCGCGTGTGCTTTTTCGCTCGCACCGTTACTTGCAAGTCGGCGCGCAGAGGTCAACTTGTGCCAGCCCCACCACGCGTAGCATGTGAGCGCAGGCGCAAGATTATCAAGCGCCAGCACCAAGACGCCGTACGGTCTCAACACGCGCGCAATGTCCGCGAACGCCTCGCGCCGCGCCGCGCGCGTTGGGACATGCTGGAGCGCCGCAATCAAAATCAACACAACGTCAAAACTTTTTTCCGCGTGCGGAATTTGTCGCAGGTCCGCCTGCACCAGACGCGCGTCACGCGACAATTCGCGCGCGGCGGCAAGCATATTCCACGCAAGGTCAAGCCCCGTTACCGCGTATCCGCGCGGAGTGAGCGCGATTCCTGCGCGCCCACTCCCGCAGCCCAAATCCAAAATGCGCGCGGGCGGCGGCGGCGCATAGCGCGCGAGCATTTCTTGTTCACAAACTTGTAAACCTTGCCGCGCAAATTCTTGCCAAAATTGCACGACGGCGGACTGCGCGTACTTGTCAACCGTGCTAATCACAAATCCCTTGCTCAATTTGAAATGACAACGCGGAATCCCGTTCCCTGCGCGCGATAGTCCGCGCTCGGCGTCGTGATACTGCATGCGCTTTTCACAAACAGTTTTGTGTGATGAACGCTATAGCCCCACGAACCGCCTTTGACCACATGAAAGCCCGCGAGATTCGGATTATACAAACTGGTCGTCCATTCCCAGATGTTGCCTGCCATGTCCAAGCAGCCGTACGGCGAAACATTTTCGCGAATCGCGCCAACGGGCAAAGGGGTCCCGTTGCGCCAATACCAACCGCAGCGCGCCAATTCACGACGCGGTTTTACAAACAAGCTATAGAGATACGTTTCCGGACCGACCGGAAATTTTTTTTGCCAGCGCAATTCAGGGCGCGGGTGTTGCTCGCCCCACGGATACGTTCGCCCATCCGTCCCGCGCGCGGCTTTTTCCCATTGTTCTTGAGTGGGCAGCGTACACGCGCGTCCGATTTTTTTCGCGAACCATTCACAATACGTGAACGCATCGCCTTGGCTCACATCCACAATCGGATACTGCGCCAGCTCGCGCGGATATTCGTTCACAATTCTATACCGCCGCCGCCAATCACCGCCGGTTGCCCACCAGTTTCCGCGCCACGCGAATTTTGTTTCGTCGAGAAAATGTTTCCACTGCTGATATGTGACGGGCGCGATGGCGATGAGAAATTCATCCAGCTCAATCGTCTGGCGCGGTTTTGGCGGCGGACATTTTTCCAGACGCTCGTACGTTTCTTCGGGACCGTAAACAAAGGGACCGGCGGACACGCGGACAAATCCGCTTGGCACATTCGTCATTCGTTATCTGTGATTTGTTGGACGAGCGGGAGCGCCAATGCAATTGCCGTGCCTGCCGCGTAACCGGGCACGGTGGTGCGCGCAGTCAATTCGATGGCGCGTTCGGGTTTGCGAAAACCGACGAGGAGCATTTCGCGCGCCAAGATGCTCGCGCCCACTGCAAGCGCCGCCGCGTTTTCCTTTTTGCGCGTGTGCAAGAATTTTGCCAATGCAATGCCTGCGGGCGCGAGCCATGCCCATTTGCGCGCGGGACGCGGACCGAGTTTCAATTTCAAATCGCCGAAGAGACGCGCGCTCGTAGAAAGGTGATGCGTGTGCCCCGAAGCGTGGTCGCGGTCGAATGGTTCCAACACGTCGCGGTTGCGCGTCGCAAGCCAACCGGCAATACACGCGCCGAGCGCCAGTGTACGCACACGCGCGTCGCGCAGCCCGAACGCAATCCCAAGAAACGGCAGCCAAACATCAAGCCCATAGCCGCGATATTCTTCGACGCGCATTTGGTAATCCGCGCCGGTCGTCAATGCCCCGAGCGATGCGGCGGCAGCCACATCCACCATATCTGAAGCAGCAACCCCAAACCAATCACCATTTGCTGCCAGACGCGTTGCCGCCAACGGCGCGGACACTGCCGTGGTCAGAGCCAAGATTTTGGTCAAGTACGAAGGCGCATACGCTTCTTCCAACGCGTTGCGCGGTTTATCCAACCGCTGCATTGCGAACGGCGCCACGGCACCCGCGACAGTAATTGCCGAAGCAAACGGTTCGGGAACGCGCAAGGTTTCGTTCAACGCCAGCGCGGTCATTCCTGCACTCATCAAACCGGTCTGCGCGGTTTCTGTGGACGAAATTGTGAACGACTCCAAGCGCGTTGGTTCTGCACTCACTTGAAAACCATCATGCTCGAGCGCTTTTACAATGTGCTCGATGTAATGCAAACATTCCAGCGGTTCGGCGGCGTGCACCACGCGGAAAAAATTGACGTACACCAAACGAATCCCGCGCTCGCGCACGAGCATCGCCCAGCGATGCGATGCGGAATGAAAATCTTCGGGAATCATCTGCGCGGACGTCATGCGGTCGGCGAGAATGACATGCGGCATCCGTGATTTGGCAATGAACCAATCGCCGCGTTGATGACGCGATTCGGCAAAGTAGGCGTACGTCAAATTATTTTGCGCGAGGGCGGCGACAGTTTCTTTTAAATACATCTCGTGTCCGAGAATCAAATCGCCGTCGAACGCGACAATGCCGTCGCCGTTTTGAGCCGCTTGCGCAAGTGTGCGTTCAATCAACGGGCGGTTTGCCCACGCGTAACTGATGGGACGCGGCACCACGCCCAAACCCGCCGCGTGAATTTCGTCCGCGCGCGCGCGTTCAAACCCCAAACCGATTTCACCAATTGTTTCCAAATCACCCGCGTACGCCAACGCGCGCGCATCATGTGGGTCGCGTTCGGCTTGGAGAAACGGCACGCGCGCTTGCAGTTCGCGCAGAATCGTTTCCACCAATGTCGGTTCCGCGCTCGCCAAATACACCCACTGCCCTACCGGCGGCACGCCCGTGCGCGGCGTGTGCGGCAGAATTGGCATGACGCGTCCGGCGTCAAGCAAACGCCGGATTGAGAGCTCGGGCAGCGAGATGTGCGTTGCGCCGTGTTCGCGCAACTGCTCATACAACTCGGCGCGTGAAGTGCCCGCGCGCAGCGCCGCCGCGCGCGCGTCGTCATAGTCCACGACAAGATGCACGCGCTTGTTTTCCTTTTCCCAACGCGTACGACGAACGAGAGTGCGCGTTGCGGCTTGCGCGCCTGCGGCGACCAGCGCCCAAGCCAAGAGACGACTCGGTTTCATGAATTCAATGTGAATGAGAACCTGCGGAGGATTTTTTCGGCTGAAGACGAAGCAAAGCGGCGCGGGTGCGCTGCATAATCAATTCGCCCGTGTCCGTGTTCAAAATGTCGAGCATCGTCCGCCATACGCGCCACTGCTCCAGCGGCGAAGATGCCCAGCGCGCGACCTCAACGCGGTCTTGCCAACCGCGTTGGACGCGCTGCCCAAAAGTGGATACGGGTGCGCGTTGACTGCGCGCGACGATGTGCGCGAGCGACAAGGTTCGCACATAGCGGCGCACGCGCGCCGAGCACGCGCCGTCGAGTTTTTCCAAAACAAAAAAAGGAATCGGCGCGTCCAGCGTTTTTTGCGCCAGCGCCAGCGCGGCATAGACATACGGCGCGGTGTGCTGCGCGTTAGCGCGCGCAACGACAACGTTCCAATCAATTTCTGAATCCAAACGTGAGGTCACAAACACCAAGTCCAATAGTTGCACCATCGAAGGATAACCCATGATGAGATGAAAGGTGAGATGCACCGCGAGATGCAAAACGAGGTCATCCGCGCACAACGCGCGCGCAGAGTGCGAATGCACTTGGAAGGGAATGCTGCGCGCCCAGACGCCCGGTGTTATATCCGCGCGCAGTCCGTACCACGACTCTTCCAGCAACGTGTGCGGCTCAATCGTGCGACCCACAGCCGAGCTGAGATACGGATTCGGCGTTGCGTCATCGGCGCGCGGGGGGCGGAAGGTTGAAGTGTGTTTGGTGACGCCCGCGCCGCGTGTGGACGATTTATAGCTGCCGACATAACCCAACGCGGTGAGCGCGTTTTCCGTCGCGGTGAGGTCGTCCGGTTGAACGAGAATATCAATGTCGTTCATTTGCCGCAGGTGAGGTTCGGGATAAACGCTTGCGGCAAGATAACTGCCTTTGAGCAAGAGGGGGTGGATGCGGCGCGCGGCGAGAGCAGAGAGAATGGTTTCGAGTTGAGCGTCGAGGGCAGCGCGTTGCTGCCGAGCCGTTTCGCGTGCGGCGGCAAGCTTTGCCATGGCGCGCGGTTCGAGTGAGAGATTCCATTCCCCCAATCGCCAATGGAGCAGCGGCGCGAGTCCGAGCACAATTGCAGAAATGGCAAGCGCATCCTGGTCAATAGACCCCAGCTGCGCTTGCCATTCCGTTCGCGTTTGGGTTGATTGAAACGCGCTCGCTAAAAGTTCAAACACATGAAACCGATTGGCGCAAGTGACCTAGTGCAGCATTAAACAAGCTCTTTTGCGCAAGTGCAAGAACTCGTTTAGAAATCGGTCTTGCCTCAACGCGCACTCACAACAAGTTGGTTAATGATGCACTAGAAATTATCCCGAGGAGGCGCGCTATTCAAGAAAAGAGCCGGAGCATGTTCCTGCTCTTTCAAACCGGTCTGATTTACAAAATCCTGAAAACATCTTGCGGGACGTACAGTTTGGTTGGACAACCGGAAAAGTGAGCGATTCTGCGCGAGTGGTGCTTGCGGCTGCGCGGGCTGCCCGGCGCGCAGCAACAGAGCGTGTATCGAGGTAAGGCAAAATCGCGAATCAGCGCCTAGTGGCTGCTGAAGGTGACCTGTTTGAGCGTCGCGTGTTTTTTCAGCGCGGGCTTTGTGTATGTTTTCACTTGGTCCTCCTGATGGGATGCTGGCTAGCCAGTGCGACCGGTGTTCATAGCGCGCCTCCTCGGGATAACATTGCCGGAACACACGGTAAAGAATGAGTGCGGGCGAGTATACCATCCAGCAAACGGACTGTCAATCAATTTTGTAGGAAATGACCGCGCGTGTGCGCGCTGGATTCAAAGAATATACGTATACGATGTGAACTCAGATTTCGCGCATCGCATCATTCGGCGCGTCTTGCAAATCAAAACGCGCGACCAGCGGAAAATGGTCTGACGCGCGCACGGCAGGCGCTGCTGTTACGCATTCGCAAAAACGCAAGCGCGCCGCGAAAGACGGGTCGGCAAAAATATAGTCGAGCCGCGCGCTTGCGTGTGTGGTCATCCATGTCATCCCGGATTCGTTCGGATGCAGTGCGCGAAACGCGTCCGTGTACCGGGCGCGCACAAGCGGAGTGAGCGCAAAGTGAAATGTGTGATTGAACTGTAAACGCAAGCGCCGGTGAATACGCGGAGGAAAAATCGAGAGGTCGGCGCGCTCACCGCGCAGGACGGCATTGAAATCACCCATAACAAGGTGCGGCGTGCTGCGGTTGCGCTTTATCACCTGCAAAATTGCCGATACCGTGCGCCACCGCGCGAGTTCGTACTGCAGCAGCATAAAGTACGGCAAGAGATGAACGCCATAAATGCGTACTGTCTGTTTGCCAATCTGCAATTCCGCTTCGAGCAGGGCTTGGGTTATGGGACGCCGATTGTAGATTCGCCAATTTAGAATCGGCAGACGCGACAAAAGCGCGATATGTTTGGTGCCGCTGCCGTGCGCCCAAATGGACTGCATTCCAAGTTCACGCGCCAATTGGTCAAGCGTCGCCGGATGGTCCGCTTCGTTGAGGAGAACGACATCCGCGCCGGTCATCGCAATCACCTCGCGGATGAGTTCGACGCGCTCGCTGCCGCCATCGCAAATGTTGTACGTGAGAACGGTAAAGAGGTTGTGCGTGGTCAATACGTCCAACTATAAAATCGCGTCAGACGCGCTGCGCGAAATCGCTCACCACTTGATACAACACGCGCGCGCCCATCCCCACGTTCGCAACCGAAACGCGTTCGTCGTCTGCGTGCACGCGTTCCATTTCGCTCGCGTTATCAAACATGGGACAAAAGCCATAGACTTTGGTGCCGAGTTTGGTGACATGGCGCGCGTCTGTCGCGCCGACAACCAAATCGGGCAGCACAATCGCGTCGCGGTCATATTGCTGGAGCGCGTGAACCATCGCATCATAGAGCGGCGATTGCGGGTCCGCTTCAATGCCGGTCATGGTGGGTTGATGAAATTCGATTTCGTACGAATCATCGAGCACGCTCCGCAGCTCGCGCAAAAAAGTTTCGGGCGTTTCGCCGGGGATGAGCCGCGCGTCCACTTGCGCTTCGGCAACAGAGGGAATGACGTTGATTTTGGAACCCGCGTTCAATTTCGTCGGCGTCGCGGTATTGTGCAGCATGGCGTACAACATGCCGCGCATGCCTTCATCCAATGGTAAATTGTCAAAAGCACGCGTGTTGTTTTTATTATCCAACACCGCGCGAATGGCGCTGCCTGCGCTGCTGCCAACCGCTTTGGACAATCCTTGCACATAGTTGCGTGTGGTGTTTGTGATGTGCATGGGGAAAACAGCGTTCCCCAAAATGTCCAAGCCGCGCGCGAGTTTCAACACGGCGTTCTCGCGCTGCGGCACCGATGCGTGCCCCGGTCTGCCATGTGCGCGCATGGTAAACCGCGCCGTGCCCTTTTCGCCAGTTTGAATGCCGTAGATGTGTTTGCCCAAAATCGTACTGCCAAAACCGCCGCCTTCGTTGATAGCATATTCCGCGCGAATCAAATCGGGATGATGCTCGACCATCCATTTCGCGCCGAGATGCCCGCCGGCTTCTTCGTCCGCGTTCGCCATGAAAATGACATCGCGCGCGAGCGGAACATGGTTGCGCTTGAGCCACACCAAAACGGCGAGTTCCATTGCCGCGAGTTCTTTGGTGTCCAACGCGCCGCGTCCGTACACAAAACCGTTTTCAATTTCCCCACCGAACGGGTCGTGCGTCCAACGTTTTGGCTCCACCGTTACTACGTCAACATGCACCATCAGCAAGAGCGGTGCGGCGCGTCCATCGCCTTTGAGACGCGCGACCAAATTGCCGCGCGAGGGTGCGGGTTGCAAAATGGTGGATTCAATTTGATTCTGCGCGAGAATTTTGGCGAGGTACTCGCACGCGATGATTTCGTTGCCGGGAGGATTGACGGTGTTGAGGCGGAGCAGTTCCTGCAAATACCCTACTGCTTCATCGCGGAGGGTGTCCCAGTCCATCAGTTTGAACCTTTCGCAATTTCAACTGCCATGCGTGCGCCCTCTTCCAGCGACGACGCGGTCTGCATGTTGGCGTTCGCAAGAATTTTGCGTCCTTCTTCGGCATTGGTGCCGACGATGCGCGCGACCATTGGCACATCCGTTTTCACTTGGTTCAACGCTTCCACAATGCCGCGCGCCACTTCATCGCCGCGCGTGATGCCGCCAAAAATATTCAACAGCACCGCTTTAACATTCGTGTCGGCGAGAATGAGACGCAGCGCTGCCGCGACTTTGTCCGCCTTGGCGCCGCCGCCAATATCGAGAAAATTCGCGGGTTCGCCGCCGTAAAATTTAATAACATCCATCGTCGCCATCGCCAGACCTGCGCCGTTGACCATGCAGCCGATGTTGCCGTCTAACTTGACAAAGGAAAGTCCGGCGCGGCGCGCTTCGCGTTCCGCATCCTGTTCTTCGTCGGGGTCGCGCAGCATTTCCAAATCGTGATGCCGGTCCAACGCGCTGTCGTCCAAAACCAATTTGCCGTCGGCGGCGACGAGCGAATCTTCGGCGGTAATGAACAGCGGATTGATTTCGACGAGTGAGGCGTCCGTATCGGCAAACACGCGCGCCAATGCCATCGCAATCTTTGCAAATTCGGGGACCAGTTTTTTATCGAGCCCGATGCGGTAGCCGAGCGCGCGCGCTTGATACGCTTGCAAACCGAGAACGGGGTCAATCGTTTCGCGTTTGATTTTTTCGGGCGAGACGCGCGCCACCTCTTCAATTTCCATGCCGCCCGCAGATGATGCCATCATCACGGGCGCGCCCTGCGCGCGGTCCACCACAATGCCCAAATAGATTTCTGCCTTGTTTGGCACTGCCGGGTCAATCAACACTTTTCGTACGGGCAATCCTTTGATGGTCATGCCCAAAATATTTTCCGCGTGTTGTTCGGTTTCATCCGGCGTCTTGGCGAGCTTGACCCCGCCCGCCTTGCCGCGTCCGCCAACCAACACCTGCGCCTTGACGACGACGGGCTTGCCAATTTCTTTGGCGATTTCGCGCGCCGATTCCGCATCGTACGCCACTTTGCCTTTCGGCGTTGGGATGCCATAGCGCGCAAAGATTTCTTTGGATTGATGTTCGTGTAATTTCACAGCTGTGCTCCACAAAAAAATAATTTCGGCAAGATTATACCCGACCTGTCAGAGGGGCACAAGGTCGTTTGTGTTAAAATCAATCACAATCGACGCGCTCCGGTGCAACGCACCCGCGCACCAAGCGCAAGTCTGGTGTGACAAATTTGCAAGCTGTCATACATTTTCCAGAGAGGACACCATGGTCACAAAGGGTTTGCAAAATATCGTCATTGGCACGACGAATTTGAGTTTGGTCGAAGGCGAAAAAGGACAGCTCGTTTTTCGCGGCTATGAAATTCAAGACCTCGCTCGACACGCAACGTTTGAACAAGTCGCGTATCTACTTTGGCACGGCAAACAACCGTCGGACGCGGAAACGCGCGCTTTGCGCCAAGATATGGCACGCCACCGCGCGTTGCCCGCTGATGCGTTGAATGTTTTGCGCGCGCTCCCCGCGAACACCGAACCGATGGACGCACTGCGTACCGGCGTTTCCGCCATCGGCGCGGCAACGCCCGGCACAAACATTGATTTGGAACACGCGCTCGCGCTCACCGCACAAGTCGCCACGGTGATTGCGGCGTTTCATCGCCTGCGGCAAAATTTGGAACTTGTTCCGCCGCGCGCCGACCTCGACCATGGCAGTAATTATTTGTTCATGATTTCGGGCAAAGAGCCGACGGCAGCACAACGCAAAATGATTAACGCGTATCTCGTCCTGCTCGCCGACCACGGGATGAACGCCTCCACCTTTACGGCACGCGTGATTACTTCGACAGGGAGCGATTTGTATTCGGCAATTACCGGCGCGGTGGGCGCGCTAAAAGGTCCGCTGCACGGCGGCGCGCCGAGCAAAGTCTTGGACATGCTCGACGCAATCGGCACGCCGGAAAACGCGGAAACGTGGATTCGCAGCGCGCTCGCGCGCAAAGAACGCTTGATGGGCTTTGGGCATCGCGTGTACAAAACGACTGACCCGCGCGCGGAAATTTTGCGCGAGATTGCGCGCGAGTACAGTGACCCCGCCATTTTCCGCCTCGCGCAAACGGTCGAAGACACGGGGCTGGAACTTTTGCATCAAGCAAAACCCGACCAACGTTTGTACACCAACGTAGAATTTTATTCGGCGGCGGTGATGCACGCGGTGGGCTTGCCGCGCGATTTGTTTACGGCGACGTTCGCGGCGAGTCGCACGGCAGGTTGGAGCGCGCACGTATTGGAGCAGGCGGCAGACAATCGCCTGATTCGCCCCGATGTCGAATATGTGGGACCGATGGGTTTGACGTGGAACGCGGCTTGAAAATTTTTTTCGGCGTGGTGTGTTTCGGCGCGTTACTGTTTCTCGCCGCGTGCGGTGGGAATGAAACCGCCACGCCGACGCCCCCACCGGCTGCCACCCTCGCGCCGACGCGTCGTCCGGTCGTTGTGCCCACGCTCCCCACGAATTGGAAAGCGTATCGCAGTTCCACATTCCAAATCGCGCTGCCGCCGAATTGGCAGACCATCCAATTGGGCGAGAGCGAAATCAAAACAGCTATCGCGTCCGCGCAAGAGAATAATCCCCCGCTCGCAGAGCAACTGCGCGTTTTACTCGAGTCGGGACAATACCGCGCCTTTGTGTTTTACGCGGTGGACACAAGCGCACCGAACGCGCCGAGCGTTTCGATTGCGCGTCTCGGACTCGAAGGCACAAATGATTTGCAAGCGTATGCAAAATCGTACGCCGAGACACTGCCGAACGTGGTGCGCGGTTCAAAGGTGATAGAGGTTCAATCGAGCGTGCGCGTGAATGGAATGGATGCGGCGTCGTTTGTGTACGACGTTTCGCTTGTAAATACGGACGGGGAATTGACCACGCTGCGCGGGGTGCAATTTTTATATGTACTCGAATCCGGCGACGCGTATCTCGTGACGGTCACCGGCAGTGCAAGCCAAGCGGACGCATTCATGCCGCGCGCGCGCCAAATCGCCACTTCGTTCGTCGTCATCGCGCCTTGAACTCACGCTTCCGCCGCGCGCTCCGCCTCCACCGCTTGCGCCGCTTGCGTTAGATGAATGCCCGCGCGCACCATCAAGACCACACCCAAGCCCGTAATCAACGCATACTGCATCATGTGAGCAACGAGCACCGCCGGCAGCGCGGCGTCGTTGCTCACACCGAACGCGCTCAATGCCAACATGCCCGCGTATTCAAACGGACCGATGCCTCCCGGCGCGGCGGGAATGGAAATGCTGAGATTTGCAATCACCATGACAAAGAGCGCGGCAAGAATTCTTTCCGGTACGGATGGCAGCAACCCAAACGCGGTGATGCCCAGAAAATAGGATGCCGCTTCGCACAACCAGATGGCAAACGAATACGCGAGAATCGCCAGAATATCGCGCGCGGAACGCAGGGAATGCAGACCCATCACGAACGAAGCAAACATGTTGGCGATGCGATGCGCGAGGTTTGGCGGCATGATATGGATGACGCGATGAAGCAGATGGGTCATCCATTTTTCGCGCCACAACATCAAAATCAAAAACAACAACCCCGCGCCAAAAATCAAAAACGAAATCGTTTCCACCTGCTCGCCCCATCCCGGTAAATCAATAAACAGCGCGAGTGCGGCGAGAATGGCAATGAGCGTCAAGCCATCGGCAACGCGTTCGAGCACCACTGTCGCGATGCCCAACGTCTTGGACAATTTTTCGCGCTGCCCCAACAGAATGCCGCGCGCAAATTCACCCGGTCGTCCCGGCAAGACATTGTTCAATGCGAACCCGATGACCAAAATCGGGAACAAGCGCGCGGTGGGAATGGCGCGCTGGGGCAGGAGCAATCTCCGCCAACGCAGTGAACGCAACACATAGCTCACCAAGGTAAAGACGGCGGAAATGAGAATCAACCGGTAGTCCGCGCGCGCGAGCGCCTGAAACACTTCGGGCAAATTAACGCGATACAGCGCGAGGAACAGAAAAAGAATAGAGATGGCAAAACCGAAAAGGGTGCCAAGCGTCCGTCGTTTGTTCATGGATGCAAAAAAAAGAGAAAGAGACGCAATTGCTCTTTCTCTTTTCAGGACTCATTATAACATGCTGTGATTATTTCACGGGGTCAAAAATCAGCACGCGGTTATTGCCCGCGTCGGCAACGAAAATTTCGTTTTCGGAATCGAGCACGATACCCGTCGGCAAATTCATTCCCTTGAGGTCACTGCCGGGAATGCCCCACACCGCTTTCACTTTGCCCCCCGCGCCAAACTCGATAATGCGCGAACCTTCGGGGTCGGTGACAAAAATGTTGCCGTTCACGTCCACCGCGATATAGGGTTTGTTGACAACGGACTGCGAATCCCACGCGTCAATATCAATTTGCTGCACGGGCTCAAAGTTTGCGTCAAATTTTTGAATGCGGCGGTTCCACGTATCGGCGACATAGAAATTACCATCCTTGTCAATCGTGATGCCGACCGGTTCCAAAAATTGTCCAATCTCGCCACCTGTGCCGCCGTACGACGCCAACGGTTCGCCGTTCGGGCTAAACTCCAACACGCGTTCGTTGCCCGTATCCGTCACCCACAAGTTGCCTTGCTTGTCAACAGCAATGTCGCGCGGTCCGTACATTTGCAGCAAGTTCGATTCGTAATCCGTGCCCACATCGCCGAACGTGCCCCACTGCGCGAGGAAATTGCCGTCCTTGTCGAATTTTTCAATGCGGTGATTCCACGTGTCCGCCACATACACGGTGCCATCCGGCGCGACGGCGATGCCCCACGGCTCGTTGAATTGTCCGGGGTCACTGCCTTGACGGCCCCACTCGCGCACAAATTTGCGCGTCGCATCGAACTGTTGGACGCGATGGTGATTTGTGTCGAGCACATACATTGAGCCATCGGGCGCGAGCGCGAGATTTTTCGGTCCGTCCAGTGGCGACGCGGACGAATTCAGTACCGCTTTCGCTTGAACGTCCGGCACATATTTTTCCAAATACGGGTCAGGTTCGTTCGTCGTCGCGACAGGCGCGATGCCCGCGTATTCCCACAATTGCCCTGCGATGTCTTTGCGGACATAGAGCGAAAAACGATGCACAAAGGGCCAATCGCTCAAACTGTGGTCGTACTTGTGAAAGAACCAATTGTCGCGCAGAATCTTTTTGAAATTCTCCGGCTGGAACGCGCCTTGCACCTCATTCCCGTTTTCGTCCGTTCCGCCAAACAACTTGGACCAATTCAAATCTTTGTACGATTCGTCGGGCCACCACACGAGGCGCATTTGGCGTTTGAAATAACGGTTGCCGAGAAACGGTTTCACCGCCGCTTCGTTCGCGTCGCCGACGATGACCACTTCGGCATCAAACGGACCGCCGGGCGTTTTGCCATAAAACTGCGCGTTTTTGTAATCGCGCAAGTACCACACAAAGGGCCACGACGAATCATCATCATACGCGACCTTGATGGTGCCATTGTCGCAATTCAATTTGAGTTTCGGGTCATTGTTTTGTTGCGCGCACAAACGCCGCGACAATTCTTCGATTTCGCGCATCGTGTTCGGAACATCGGGACTGCCTTGTGCGTACACAATCGTTTCGGTCGCCATGTCTTTGTTGTAATACGCCGCGCTCGCCATGGTGCGAATGGTGAACAGCGCGAGTATGACAAAAAAGGTCACTGCCAACACGCGCAGAGAATTTTTCAAGCCGAGCGAGAGACCGAAATACACTGCGACGCCCGCGCACGCGCCGACAATCACAATCGCGACAATGGTGCTGGCGCGCTGTGCCAATTCATCGAGCGGCGTTCCCGACAGCGGCGCGGGTCCGAAAAAGAATTGGAACGCGAGAACGAGCAAGCCGAGCGTCACCACGAGCGCCATGAGCAGCGCGCCGTGTTTGAACAACGCGCGCCAATCTACGTTCAACACATCGTCCATGAAATACCCCGCGACGAACGCGAGCGGAATCGAGAGGTGCATGTTGAGCCACGGCATTTTTTCGCCTGCCCATGAAAAGAGGACGAGCACGCCGAGCGTCCACACGCCGAGCAGCGTTGGAAAGCGCGTGGATTCATCATCCGGGTTGTACGCCAGTCCGAAAAAGAGCGGAATCAACACGGCGAGCATCAGCACGGTGTAATTCGCCGCTTGCAAATTGTCTTTGCCGCGAAACAAAAAGATGTTTTGAATTAACCACTCGATGACGCCGGGGGTGAACCAAATATAAAACTCGATTGCCAACAGCGCGAGCAGCGCCGCGCCAAAAATTCCCGCGCGCTTCCAACTGCGCCGCACGAGAATATAAAAGACGCCAAGCATGCCGAACAGGTAGGGCAGATATTCGTACAACGGCATCGTCACGAGCAAATAATAATATTGCGGTTGACTGCCGCGCTGCACTGCTTGCTGTGAAATCCAATAACCGAGCGAGCCGATAAAGCCCGAACCGATACCCGCCGGATTGGTGAACACGGTCGTGAAAAACACAAGCATGATGGGATAGAACAATGCTGCGCAAATTGCCCACTTGCGCCAATTCCACAAGAGACCGATGGCGGCGGAAAAGAGCAAAAAAATCACCAGCGTCGCGGCGCTCCCGGAAATGGAAAGGACGGACGCGTAATCGGTTGGGTCGCGCTGCAACACATATTTGATAAACAGCGGCGTCGCGCCGAGCGGAACGATAAAGGTGCCAAACACGAGGAGCAAATCAAACGTGGGCATATCGAAACGCTTTTTCGTCTGCGGTGCGTCGGCGTTTTCCACCACAGGGCGTCCGCCGGAAAATTTGTCAATGAAATAGAGAACGATGGCGGCAGCGGTGAACGGCAAACCGAGAACGGCGGCAAGCAGCGCGTTGGTCAATGTCGCCTTGGGCGTGCGTTGATGCAAATAATCGTACGTAAAAATCGCGGCGAGGAAATAACCGAACAACGCCATAAAGATGAACGTCGTCTCCATCGCGGTAAATGAAAACGCGAGCATCGCGGACGCAAAGTACAACCAGTTTGCGCGGCGTGTGGTGAGATATTTCATAATCGCCAGCGCAATCAACACCACACACACTTCGACATAAATGTCGTGGCGGTCTACGCGGCTGTACGCGGCAATGACGGGCGAAATCAAAAACATCACACTCGTCAACACCCAGCCGCGCTGCCCCAACCATTGGCGAAACAAAAACGGCGCGGCAATCAACACCAAACCAAAGAGTACGGGCATTGCGCGCGCGGAGAAATCATTGTCGCCCAAAAGGAAAAACGCGAGCGCGGTCATGTGGTACAACAACGGACCATGATAAATCGGATTGTGAATGTATCCTTTGCCCGTGTATAAATCGTTTGACCACGAAGTATGAATCGCTTCGTCATGGCTCCACGCCGCACTGCCCAAATCGTAAAAGCGCGTGACAATCGCGACCAACAAAATCGCGACCAGAATCACCACGTCCCAATTCACGGCGAATAATTTTGTGAGCGGTGTATCCCAAAGAGATTGTTTTTGTTCTTGAACTTGAATTGACATTTGTGATGAGCGACTAGTGCATCATTAAACAAGCTCTTTTACGTCAAGCGCAAGAACACGTTTAGAAATCGGTCTTGCCCTAACACGCACTTGCAACAAGTTGGTTAAGGATGCACTAGAGACGGGAGACCGGAAATTTTTTTCCAACGCTATCGTTCCGGTCTCCGGTCGCTTATTGTTGTTCTGTCGGCAGCCACACCATAGTCGTTTGCCATGTGTCGCTGCCACCTTGACGCAAAATGTACCAGCGCCACAGCGCGAGCCCGTCCAAATTTCCCGGCTCCCAATTTACGCGCACGTGATACCGCTGTCCCATCCAATTACCCGGCGGCGGCGTTGTCGCGGGCGTAACAATTGCTTCGGCGTTTTGGAGCGCCGCCGGTTGATTTGACCAGCTAATGTTTGGAAATACGCGCAAATACCACTGCGCCACCGGACCGAGCTGCGGGTCGGCAACAACACGCAGGATATGCGAATCACGCGCGCGCGCTTGCGAAACAAATTCCAAATCATGCACCAAATCGCGCGCCTGAAGCGGCGTTTGCGCGGGCGCAAGCAATTCGCGCAGCGGCTCTTGCGTCGAAAAATTCAAGAGCCACGTGGCGCGCAGCATGCCCAACGCCAACAAAATCAAAATCGCAAACGCGAGCAGTGTAGTCGTGCGCGCCACACCGACGAGCAAGACGCTGAGACCGATGAATACGCCCAACAGCAGCAGCGAAACCATTGCGAGCGTAATAGCGGCGGCGGGCAAAGAAGGTTCTGCCGTGTTCCCCGTCAGCACTTGATACAACGCGTTGAGCGCGGGCGAAAACTGCGTCTGCTGCAAAAAAGTAACGCTTTGCAAATAGACCAACGCGGCGAGCACCATGAGCATCACAAAAACCGGAATCTCTCCCGAAAGCATCGAACTCGTTCCGCCCGTTGCCGCAATGTCATCCCGCGCGCGTTCAAGCATATTTCCGACGAACCACCCGGCAAGGAGCGCGAGCGGAATCGTAACCGCAATCACCACAGCGGGCGTTTTGTTTCCCGCAAAGGTATAAAACACAAACGCAGTGACCGCAGTAAAGCCGACGAGCCGCAATAGACCAATGGCTGCGCTTGATTCGCCGCGCGTGCTCACAAAAAGTGCGAGTGCCGCCAAACCAAAAATCAACGCGAGCGGTTCGTACACCACCAACCAATTCAACGGCGAAACAAAATCGCCCACGCTCGAAAACGCGTTCAGCCACTCGCCAAACAGATTGAAAGCAATCCCCAAACCATCGCGGTTCAACAAAAAGGTTGTGGCGATGAGAACGTACATCGCGGCAAAAACGAGCGCGGCGCGCACGAACGGTTTCTGTAATGCAGCCAACGCGGAATTTTCTTCTGCCGCGTTTTCTTTGCGCTCGCGTTCACTCGTCGTGCGTTGATTCATCGCCCAAAGAATCGCGAGAAAAATTCCGCCCGCGCCGAGAATGGTGAACGCAGTCGCATCCGCCGTGAACGCAATTGCGGCGAGCGCTGCGCCCCAGCGGAGCCAACGCGTGTCGCCTGATTGACGATAGCCGTAAAAAATGACCAACGCGCCGAGTGCCGCGCCCACCGCCAAATCCGCGCCGGTCAGCGTGCGCGCGAAAAAAATTGCCGCCGGCGAAAACGCGAGCAACAGCGCGGCGATGAACGCGCCCGTCTTGCCCAATGCACTGCGCGCCAGCAACGGCACCAGAACAATGCCCGTACCAAGAATGGCAGGAATCATGCGCGCAGTTAAATCGAACGCGCCAAATAAAAGGAATGACACCCAATCCAGTGTGAACAACAACGGGCTTGTATACGCGCCAACGCTGCTGCCGTTTAGGAATGCCCATGCTGCGGCGGCAGTCTGCGCTTCGGCGGGTGCGAGCGGGTGCGCGTCGAGATTCACCACGCGCAAGAGCAGCGCGACGATAAAGAGAATTACGTATGCTGCGCTTTCGAGAGTTACTGCGTGCGTGAGCGAGCGCAGTGTGGGCGCGTTTCCGTTCGGGGCAACAACGCGTTCCGTCACACGCGGCGCGGGTTCAACCAGAACGAGTTCCCCGTTTACGGGCGCGGCGATGGATTCCTCGACGACCGGGATATTCGGACCCAGCGCGACGTTGGAAATTTTTGTTTGCTTACGACGACGACTTTTTGGCATGAGCGATACGCACACAAAAAAGATCAGGGCACACGCAAAGAGACGTTGGCTTGTCCAACGCGATAAATACGCGTTTGTCCCTGTTCAAAAACCATTTCGCCTATTTTTCCAAATTTGTCAGCCAGCGCGGCGTTCAATTGATACTTGTTGCGTTCACTGCCGCCGACAATCACATAGTCCACGTGATACTTGGCCAGCAGTTGACGCGTCTCATCCAAATTGCGCGAGCGATAAATTTGTTGAATATCATTTTCGCGCGGACCCGCCTGGTCATAATTGCCGCGCCACTGCAATTCATGTCCACCCCAACCCAGCACGGTTGGAATGCCTGTCGCGACCGAAACGCGATTGTCAAACGAATATTGACTGCCTGCCGCTTCCAAAATCACCGCGCTGCGCGGCACGTTCGCGCGCACCCATTCAATCGCCGCGTAATCATCCGGGTACGCCCGCGCGACCCATGCCCAACCGTCAAGTGTTGGCGGCGTTTCCTGAGCATTGAAAAAATTTGCTTTGCTTGGAAAGGCAAGCGCGGGATAAATGAGGCTCAACGCCAACAAAACAAGAAATGCGGCGCCCCAGACCCCGCGCCCAAGCGCACGCGAGTTGCTCCAAATATAATATGCGGCAAACGCGCTCGCCATCGCGAGCAGCACCCACGCCTGATAATACAATTTGAAAACGGTGTTCATACGGTAGCCGAACGTATCGCGAATAAACAGAAATTCCGTTCCGAACGTGAGGGTGAAACCAATCAACGCGAGCAACAACGCAAACACAATCATCGTGCGCGCATTGGAATTTCCCGTCTCTTCAAGTTCCAGACGCCCCAACGCGGCGATGCCCGCAATCAACACGACCAATAACACAAAGACCCACGGTTGCGCGCGCAGCGCGCCAAAATAGACACTCGCCGCGCTGGCGATGGGATTTTGCGCGTCAAGCTGCAAGAGCGAAATAATTTGTTCGCCCACATTCGGCAGGAGCACGAGCGCCAACATTCCGCCCAACGCAATCACAATCGGCACGGCAATGAGCGGCACCGCAAATTCCAACGCGCTGACCAAAACGCGCCGCTTGTCATTTTGCCGCAGGAACAAGAACACGACAAGACTTGCCATGACAAAAACAAACAATCCGAACATGATGAGATATTGATGCAAAGGCGTTTTGGTCAATTGCGGCAGAATGCCTTGCGCTTGCGAAGCAAAGCCAAGATAAAAGGGCAGAAACAAAATATAACCACCCACATATATCGCGAGCAAAAAGCCAAGCGCAGTCGCAAGCATCCAGCGCGACAAATTTTGTGCGACGCGATTTTGGGCAATGGCGAACGCGGCGGCAATCACAAATCCGTAGGTGACAATGTCCCACGTGTTCAACATGCCGAGTGCGCCGACGATGAGCGCAACCAAGAGAACGCGCGGTGTGAGCAAAACGGACTGGAGCGATTGGAGACCGGTGATTGGAACGTGCGGCGTGAGCAAAAGGTTCAATGCCACCGCCAGCGCGAGAACACCGAACGGCAGCGCCAACACGTGCGGATGCAAATCGCCCAAAAGAAAACTGAACGCGGGAAACTCATCAATCACTTCGAGGTGTCCGCCATCTGTCGGATTGATGTCGTTCAAAACACGCGAGGCGCGCCACCACCACCAATTGTCTTCAGGAATCCCGGTGCCTGACGGCTGAATCTCTTCCAGCCCGTGCAAATTCAAACTCGCGTAAAAATCGCGCGGACCGATTTCGGCGTTGTACGCGACTTCAAAGACCGCCTGCAAATTTCCAATGACGAGCAGTAGAAAAACTGCCAACACACCAAACGCAAAAGGCGAACGTTTCGCGGCGCGCGGAGAATCATTTTGCTGCGCGTACGTCACCGCGTTGAAAACAAGACCGAACGCGCCGACTGCCGCCATCGCGAACGTCATAATCAGTCCGAGATTGAACGCATACCCCGACGGAATGTTTCCCAATTTCGCCAGCGCGGCGACAATCACGTAACCGAGATAATAGTAACTGATGGCATAACCGGCAAGCCACGCGTCGCGCGGAGGAAACGTGTCGCTCTGCAAGATGGAATTGAGGAACATGAATTCCATCGGTTTTTCCGTCGCGGAAATTTCAGGATTGAACGCGCGGAAATATGCGAACGCGAGGAACGCGACCCCAAACACAATTTCCACAACCAGCGCATATTTCCAATTTTCACGCAGCCACGCGAGCACCGAATCCTTGCCTTTGCCGCGCAGCAAACCCCAACTCAACACCACGACGAGCACGAGCAAAACCGCGAGCGCGCCCATTGTATTGTGAATGAACCCGAACACTGCGAGCAGCCAAAACGGATACACCCATAACAACAACGCGAGCGGTTTCGCAAACGCATACCCGCGGTCCGGCAGGAAACGCAAAAAACGCATTGTCACAGGCAATGCGGCAAAGGAAACGAGTATGAGGAGAAACCACCAGAGGAAAAGGTAAATCATTTTTTCCTTTTTAACCTTTTCACCTGCTGATATTGAGATTCAAAGCGCGCAAGCAAATCTCGCATGGACTCGTAATCATAGTTCGGCACAAGGACCTTGAAACCCACATCCATCGTTGCGCGACCGGCACCCCATTGTGACAACGCGATGCCACCCACAATTGCATAGCGTACCTTATTTTTTTCGAGGACGCGGACGACGCGCCGAAGTGGTTTTTCGAGTTGGACCGGAATTCGCATGGCGTCTTTGCTCAAAGCTTTTCATACGCTCAAGATATCGTTATCGCACATTTCTTAACAGCGTGTGAACTTGACGTTAACAGAATCGCGCTATTTGACCACCTGCGCTACTTTATCCGTCAGCGCGTAAATTTGCACGCCGTCCGCGTCATAGATTTTTCGCAGCGTGCCTTCACTCACCATTTTGTCGAATTTGTTGAAATTTCGGTCACTGTACACCGCGTGCTCCATCGGACCGACGTAGAGGAGCGACACGCCGTAATGATGTAACAAATCCAACGTCTCGGTTGTGTCCGCCGATTCGTACATTGTTCGCACATCTTGCAGGCGATTGTCCACAATGTTGCCGGGCAAGAGCGAATAC
Source organism: Chloroflexota bacterium (assembly GCA_029778615.1). Lineage (GTDB taxonomy): Bacteria > Chloroflexota > Anaerolineae > UBA4142 > SHND01 > SHND01. The sequence goes on from JAKOPZ010000316.1 coordinate 27,242, forward strand.
TGCTGTTTGGTGTGCCAGTCCCAACCGATAACCGTCGGCAGTCCCGTATTGATGGATACGCGATTGCCCCAATGATACAGCCCCGCGTTCCCTTCGACGATAACGGGCGAGCCAAGAATATTTTCGCGCAGCCATTGAATCGCTTGGTAATCGGGCGCAAGCGCAAACTCGTGATTGTTTTCGTTGTACGACGCTTGCTTCATGTAATCGAGCCCGTTCAGTCCCGGCGGCATTTCTTTGACGAAACGGTCGTTCACTTTTGCCCAACCGGCGAACGCGGGATACAGCGCGCCTGCGAGAATCAAAAGCACGGCAATCCCCCACCACGCGGCTTTGAGTGTTTGCATTGCGCCGGCATCGCCGCCAACTTTTTGTCCGGTGGTCGCGTCCGTTTGCGGGTCACGGAACCAGAGTGAATGAAATACGATCGCAAGTCCCGCCGCGCTCACCATCGCGAAAAATACCCACGCTTGCAGATAGAATTTGAAAACGGTGTTCATGCGTCCGATGTCGCCTTTGAGCGTGACCACTTCCACCATCAACGTCAACAACAACGCGGCGGCGAGTATCAATGTCAAAAAGCGATGCAGCGGCGCGGTATCGCGCTGCAAGAGAATCCACGCGGCGGCGGCAACCAGCGGCACTACCACCGCGAACACTTGGAGTGACAAAAACAACAATCCAAATTCGAGCACGAGCAGCGCGGGCAGCAAATAAATTGTCCAACCTTCGAGCAGCGAACGCGCGGGCGTTACATCATTCGACGCGTTCAGGGTGCGCGCGGAACGATTCGCGAGCAGTATCACCAAATATGTCGCGATGAGGAAAAGGAAGATGCCATGCACGACCAGGTAATCGCTCAACACCGTGCGCGCGTCTTTCCAAATTTCGACGCTCGTGTACGCCGTGCCGTAATGGGCAATATAGGGCCAGTAAAACGCAACGCCCAACACAATCAGCGCAATCATGCGCCAACCCAATGCCCAACCAATACGGCGCGGGTCAAACGAAAAACCGACGGTGACAATGCCGAGCACAAGCGCAAACAAAATGACCAGCACATAAATCGCCATGTCAAAGGTGATGCGAAATCCTGCCGCGTTAATCGGAATGACCGCGAGCGAAATTTGCACAAACACCAAAACGACAAAGAGCAAATAACGTTGAATGAATTCGCTCCAGTCGAACGGTGCGCCGTCCGGATTCGACGAACGATAGTCAACAAAAAATCCAATCGCCATCGCACCGCCAATGACCGCGAGATACGTCGGATAGTCCCATGTGTTAATTGCGCGCAGCGCGCCCAGCACGAGCGCGGCGAGTCCCAAATCGTACCACTGTAATTTCGCGCGATTGAAAACGGCGTGCGCGGCAACACCTAAACCGAGCAGCGCGAACGGCAGCGCCATCAAATGCGCGTGCAGGTCGGCATAGACAAAAGTGAAAAATGGAATTTCGTTAATTGTATCGGGAATGATGCGCGTCGCCGTCCAATACCAATTTCCAATCGCCACCGGAATCTCTTTGCCATCCACCAGCCACGCAAACAGTCCGACCAAAAACGAAGTGACGCCGCCCGACGCGCCGTTCGATTGTCCCAAGTCGCTCAACCCTTTGAACAGTACGCCCACCTGCCCGAGGTTGCCGATAATGAGAACGAGGAACGCGGCAACGATGCCCGCGAGGAATGCGCGAAAAGAAATTGGAGACTGGAGATTGGAGACTGGACGCGAGTCTTCGGTCTCTGTTTTTCGGATTTGGCTGACCAGATTATATGTAACGCCAAACGCGCCGACAGCGGTCATGCCGAAAAACATCGGCAACAACAAGTTGTATGCGACTTCGGGAACGATGCCCGTGAATTTCACCAGTGTCGCGCTGATGACTTGACCAAAATAGTAATAGTTGATGAATCCGCCTTCGAACCACGGATTGTACGCCGGAAAATACGTTGACTTGATGACCGCGTTTAGGTACGCAAAGTCCATCGGCTTTTCGCCGCCGAACCATGGATGCCACAAATCGGGATTGCCGTACCGAATGGCGAGGTCGAGCGCAAAAAATGCGAGAAACACAATTTCGATGCCGACGAGCAGCTTCCAGCGTGCGCGCAAAAAATTTAACATTTCCGCGCGTTGACGCCACACCACATACAGCGCGCCGACGAGCAGCAGCGCCAACACCAACAGCATCGTCGTGCGTTCGAACGGCAGGGCTTGGTAACTCGCGAGCGTCCACGTCAACCACGCAAACGCAAGCACGCCGACCATTTTCGTCAGCGCGTATCCGCGGTCTGCAAATTTGCGAAACGCGACGAACGAATACGGAAACGCGAGCACGCCCAGTCCCCAAATGGTGAGAATCCAAATGATGACGGGAATCGCATTGACAAAATCGTTCGGATTGAAAATCTGAGACCATGTGCCGCCTGCATAGTTCGCGGCTTGGAGTTCGGGCGACATGCGAAAACCATTTTTGGACGCGACGGCGTCAATCGGTTTCAGTTTTTCCAGTTCCGAAAGGTCAACGCTGTTTAGCAGTTTCGCGGTATTTTCCGACGAATAGCGGTCAGTCTTTTTGAAAATCAAGACCTTGGGATGGTCGTATACAGTGAACGCTTCGTCCGATGAATCGTCGTTGATGACAATCCCGAACAATTGCGGGTACGATGTGAATTCTTGAATCTTGTCGAATCCGAGTTGTCCGTTAAACAACCATTCGTAATATTTTGTCGTGAGCGGATAACGCCAAGGCAAGCGCGGGATGGATTGATACAAACGATTGCTCGAAAGGACAATGTAATCCGCTTCGTCCAACCAATTCTGCAAGTCATCGCGTTTGCTCGGGTCGTCCTCGCCATAATTCTGCATCATGCCGTCACTGCTTGAAGACAGCCCTTTGAACATGCCGCCGAACGGGTCGAGCCCTTCCACGCGCATCGGGAGCGGGTCATCCCAATGTTCGTTCGCAATTACGGAACCGGGCGGGATATTGTGCACAATCCATTTTGATGCGGCGATGCGCGTAACGGGACGCGTATAAATCGTGGTGAACGCGGCTGCCCAGAAAACGGTATAGCCCGCAATGACGAGAACGACGGCGGCGAATGCGAACCGCGCAATCGTCTTCCAGGGGAGTGCGAGTTTCACAACTTGCTCCCACAACCAGAAAACAAAAAAGCCCGCATAGATAGCAAAGAACGGATACAGCGGCAAGTAATATCGCACGACCAAAACAAACTGCTGACCGAGATACAAAAAGAATCCGCCAATCCACAGCAAGAGCAGCAAGTGGTTCCATTTGCGCTCTCGCAAAACTTGATAAATGCCGACAAAGAATCCTGCCCACGCGGCGAACGCGAACGGAATGCCCATACCGAACATGGACATGTTGTAAAGCGGAAACAGATACGCCGCGCGTCCCGTCCATTGATGGCTCGGCGGATAATCAATTTCACCGCTGATGAGTTGACTGATAAATTTCATGTCGTCAACCCATTTCGGATTCAGTCCGAACAGTCCTTCAAACGCATACGGCTGTCCGATGCGAAACACCAGCAGCGCGGCAATCGCGGAAATCACCAAACCCGCGCCGACATAAAAGAGCGCATTCCAAAATTCCGTCGTCGCAGCTTGAGGCGCAACCGTTTCGCGCGCCGTGAAGGTGCGCGGGCGCGTTTCAATTTCAATCATCAACGGACCAATCGTAATCGTCCGCGTGCTCGTGTCCGCAGCGTTGGCGCTTGCTTGAGTTCCTAACGCGTCATCGCCCACAACCGCGCCGGCATCCATTGCCAAAGTGCGCGTTGGCGCGGGCTCGCGCGCCAAGCCGATGCGTTTCACCGGACCGAGCAGCGTCACCAAACGCAAGAGCGCCGCCATCACAATAATCGCGGCGAACGTGAGGAAATTGATGCGCGACGCCACCGCCAGCCCGAGCGCCGCGCCCGCGAGCGCGTACGCGAGCCAGCCGCGTTTGCCCTGCATGATGTCGAGCGTGAACCAAAACGCGAGCACAATCGGCACATTGCCGAACGCATCCACCGTAAAGAAATGCGATTCCTGAATCGGCAGCACCGCGCACGCATACAAGAACGCGGCGAACAAACCAACGCCCGCGTTGAACAAGCGGCGCCCAATCGCAAACACCATCGCGCATGTGAACAAATCAAATAGCGCCGACAACACGCGTCCGACAATATAAATGTTCCAGTACTCGGCTTGATTTACCAACTGCGCGGCGACGCGCACAATGAACAATGGCGCCGTGCCGTACACAAACGAACCGAAATTGTTGTTGTACGGATTCATCGGCGATTTGTCGGTATCAAAATATTCGCCAATCGAATCGGGCAAACGAATCGCCGTCGAAACCATCGTCAGGAAACGTTCGTCAGGATGGAGATGTTGTTCTTCGTCCCAGTTGACGCCGGTAAATCGAAAGACGCCGCCCAAAATCAAAATGAGCGCGAGGAGAAGATAGACGCCATAACGTCCCGCCAAACGCGGCAGGCGCGCACTCGAGTCAACAGGGTGAGGTTGGATTAGAGATGCTTGGTCGGATTGCGATTCCATAAGTCTAATTTTGCAGGAATGCGGAGGCGGTTAATGAATATAAGACAAAAATGCTTAACGAACAAATGAGTTTCTCCCTGCGGTTAGTCTAGAGTGACGGTATACCGCAAATACAGCATTTCTCCGGGATTCGTAACACGCCAAATCTCCTGATAATCGCCCCCCGGATATTTATCGCGAATGCGCTGCATCAAACGTTTATGGTCCGGCGTTGCAGCAAAAATTGCGGGGCGCCCTCTTTTCACAAGCTCGTCCAGTTCATTCACGTCCGTAAAGTCGAACCCTTTTAGATTGTGCGAGAGATACGGGATGGATGGAAAGCCAATGAACATGCGCGGTTGCCCCGCAAAATACACAATGGAATTGCGCGGCGCCTCACCCATGTACAGCCCCAAGTCGAGCGCGACTTCGTCATTTGCAGAGGTGAAATAATACTTGGGCGTATATTCCCAAAAATAAAAACTCAGACTGAGAAATGCCAACACTGTCACGGCAACGGCAATTGCCCCCGCGCGAACCAGAGGTTTCCAATTTAGCAAGTCACCACAGAACGCGGCGAGCTTCCACAATGCCAACGCGACAAATACAGCGACGGCGGGTAACAGAATGACCATCCGCTCGGCAGCAGGCGGAGGAATAATCAACGCACCGCCGAAAAAAACCACCGACCAAAACCACATTTGCAGCAAAAGGTGTCGTCCTTGGCGCACCGCAAACATAGAAAGCGCGAGACCAATTGCGAGCAAAAACGCCCACATCCCATCAAAGAGTGGCTGGGGAGAATTGTAGAACCCATGAATCGCGGGAATCGAAACAAACATCAGCAAGGTGCGAACCATGTTGCGAAACACAATCAGTGGGATTGGTTCACCGGTCGCTTCGACTTCGCGCTCCACCCAACCTGTCTGAAACGCGCCCATCTGGTTCATTCTGGAGAAACCAATATCCAAGTGCATCGCAAAATAATACGCAATCGGCAGCACCACCAATGTCGCACACACCACAAACAGCGCGTATTTGTGCCACTCTTGCCACCTCTTTTTGTCAAAGACGAATTGAATCAAAAGCCAGGCGCCCGCGAGCAATAACACCAGACGACTGCCCGCATAAGAATAGACACTCAAGCCCGCAACAATTCCGCCTGCCGCAAACCAATACAATTTGCGCGTTTGCACTGCGCGATAAATTATGCCAAACGAAAGCGCGGCGAACAGCGGCGCTTCAACATTGTTCAAAACTTGGCGGCTAAAGTGAATATGTAGCGCCATCACCGCGAGCGCCGTTGCAGTGAGCAACGCGATGGGCTTGTTGAACATCGCGCGCGCCATGAGATAGCTCGTAGGAATCGTGAGCGTCCCAAAGATGACAGCGAGAATACGGATTCCAAATATAGAGTCCCCAAAAATCCGTACCGATACTGCCCACACGAGAAATGACAAGGACGCCTCAGACGACCAGCCCGAACGGAACATGTTACTCACTTCGCCGTTGAGAATCCGAATCGCTTCTTGACCAATTGAACCTTCATCGCCTCCGAATGGAAAAGGAATGTTAACAATATCATACGCGCGCAACGCAAACGCGAGCAGTGTAAGCACGCCCACTATTAATATCGTGGCGCGCGACCTCCACAATCGCGCGCGCAGCCCTTTCCAACTCCCCCATGCCGGAATCAGCACAAACGCAATCGTTAAAGCAGCGATTGCCGCGAGCCAAGCATAGAACGTGACCCAATAATTATCATCCGGGCGCGGTCCCTGTGAGGCAAAGGTGCAAAAGATAATTGCGGCTACAGCCGCGAGCGCCAACCCAATTTGCCCAAGCGTTGTCCGCGTGAGACGCAGAGTTCCAAGTCGCGCATCGAATCTCCCCGCCGTTGTGCGTGACGCGGCGCGCAGCGCCGCAAAGATAAGCACGTAGGCGGCGCCAACAACTACAAGTCCCCAATTCGCCGAGTGCTCGTCAACGGACAAAATTATCTGTCCAATCAGCGCAAGTCCCAAGCCGAAAATAAAAAGCATTGCTGCCGTCGGCGGCATCTTGCGGTCCTCGTCGCCGAGCACCACAAGATTCTCTTGGCTTTCCTGCTGAGCCCGTCTGGACCGATTCCACGCGGCAAAGCGTTGCGCGACGCGCCGAATGGGGTTGGGGGGCACAGTTAAACTTGGCACGAGAGCGGAGGCGGACTGTATTCCGATAATATCAGAGACAAGCTCTCCCGAATCGAGTCGCGTCGCGTTCAACGGCGCATTGGCTCCCGCGCGCGCGCCGAGCAAAATACCAACCAAGAGAACCAGCGCGAACGCGATGGTCACAAGCACGAGCAGCGCAAGGATTGACATGGCGTCACGCGTCAGCCCCGGCGCAATCATGCGGTCAATGAATATGCCAACCGCAACGCCGAGCGCAACGAGCGCGACGCGTATCATCATCCGCACGATATTGATAGAGCGCTTTTGCATGAGAAGGTAATGACGCGGGAATTATTTGAACTCAAGTTCGCGAACGTGGATATGCACTTCGTCTGGGGGATGCAGCATTGTGATTTCAAGCCGCACGCGCCGCACCTGCGCGGGACCTTTGTCAAATTGCATATCGAGACGCGGGTCGGGCGGCAATTTCTCAAATGTTTGCTCGTACACCACAGGTTCGCCTTGAGGGTCATCGTACAACAAAACGCGCAACATGTATTCGCCGTTGGTGAGGTTCACACCCAAACCGGACATGGCGCGCGATTTGGGAAACTCGATGTCAAGGACGAGCGGATTGTCTTGCGCACCCCGCGCTAAAAATTCCTGATTGTGGTCAAACAAATCATTCACGCGTCCGGAATCAAAACGCGAATGTGAAATCTGAATTGTTTCACCGTCGAGGTCGAAATTTTCTTTGACCAACTGTTCGGCGGCGGGTGCGGGCGTCGGCACGGGTGATTGTGGTTGTGTCGCAACGTCATTGCGTGCAGTGCCGGGCGCAAAGAACGTAACAAAATTTCGGTCGGGCGTTTTGGATTTCACCAGACGCTGCACACCGTTGGGATATAATGCGCGCAACAGGGCAAGGTCAGGCGAATCTTCGGGGCGCAGCGCATACAATTTCGCGGCGGGGTCGGCTGCTTGTTGGCGCAGTGTGTCCTGATTCTGAACCAAATGGTCGTCCCAATTCATCTCGCCCAAATGAATCCCAATCGCGCGATGGTCAACCCAATGCGGATACAACACAACGTAAATATGTTTTTTGTCGCCTTGCGTTTCGGCAAAGTTTCCCAACACGGCGGCAACTTCGGTGGTGTTCCATGCGGCGCGGCGATATTGGTCATCATACGCGATAAAATATAAATCGGAATTGATTTTGGCGCACCAGAGGAGCAAAGGAACCACCAAGACAAGTCCCAACCCGCGCGACCCCAACGCGCGAAATTGACGCTGCCAAAGCGTGAGCGGAAGCGCCGCCAAAATCATCACCAACGGAATCGCGCCGCCTGCGCGCACCACGCTCGGATTTTCCAATGGGAACGCCAACGCGAGGGTCGAAGGCAAGAGCAAAATAAAAATTCCGACAAATAAAATCAGATAGGTCAATTCGCGATGGCGCAGCAGACGATACGCCGCGTACACCGCGCCAAGCGCCAAGAGTGCGCCGATGATGTAATCCACAATCGGATGATTTGGCAGTGTATTCACCCATACTACATCCCCGGTGATATTAAACATTTGCAGCGCGCGCCAAACATTATCAACAAAAATCAAAATCGGATTGCCTTCGATGGGCGTTTCGGTCGAAGAGAGACGCGTGAGCGCGCGATACCAGAAATTTTCCGGATGTTCGAGCGTGTAGCGAAAGAGCGGCAAGAAAACTAAAAACGTCGCGCCAAACATCAAGCCCGCGTTCATCAAAAAGTGTGACCACTGCGCGCGCAGTTCGCCGCGATGCGTGAACGCCCACAGCGCGAGCACAAAGAGCGTTAAAAGAATTTCCGCGCGAAACGGACTGTAACCGTTCAGCCCGAGCCCCATCATCAAGCCCGCGAGCAAAAAATCATTCCGCGTGCCGCGCCGCAGACCGCGCACGAGAAAAAACAACGCGTACGCGACAAACAACGGCGCAAGGGGATAACGCAGTCCGACGCGCGCAATGCCGACGGACCATAAACTAACCGCCGTAAAAAACGCGGCGTACAAGCCCGTCTCGCTGTCGAACCATTCGCGCGCGAGCAAAAACACGCCGGGAATGGTCAGCAGTCCCGCTAACGCCGTCACAATTTTCAGCGCAATGTGGTCGAGCGGTGCAATGCCCAGCGCGACGACGGTGGCATTCGCGTAAAATTGCAAAGGTTCGCGTCCCGTATTGCGCTCAAAGAAGATGGAATGCTTGCCTTGCAAAATGTCGTACGTATCGTAAATTTTTTCTGCGTGGTCGCTGGTCATTTCGGCAGGAATCGCATCGAGCCGATAGAAATAAAAATACGCGCCGAGCAGCAGGATGCCGAGCAGCAACACATTCGCCCACGAAAAACGCGCGACGATTGCGTCCAAACTCGCCCACGCCGCGACCCGCGCGCGCGTACGATTCCAAATTTCCAAAAAATTTCCATCCCAAAACGAAACGACAAAAAGAATTAAACTCGAAAGCCACGCGGTGGTGCCGAGCGGAGTAAACTCATTGTTCACGAGCGTCGCAAACGCAATCACCGCAAACAACGCGGCGGGCAGCGCGAGCATTTGACGCGTCCGCGAACGTTCCGCCAATGGCTTGGGCGTTTCCTCTGCGCGCAGGGGCAGCGCGAGGGACGCGTCGCCGCGCAGCCAGCCCGCGACCAGCGCGATGAACGCGATTGCGTACAAGACCACGCCGTCGGTCCAGCGCTCGGTGTTGTAGATGGCGCGCTGTGCGTACAATGCCAACAGCAAGCCGAACGTTGTCAAGCCGAGATTCACCCACGCGCGGCGGTGCACCTCGACCAAACGGACTCGCACATTTACGATAGTGGACATTTTTTTGTTGTGAGTTTAAGGTTTCCGCAGGACAAGCGCGTTAATCATGAATGAATTCTTTTCGTCCAAATTATCATTGAACTGGTCAATCCAATTAAAGAGATTTAATCCGAGCCGCACCGGATTCAATGCGCTCGTCGGCGCTTGCTCCCCGCCAAAACGGTCCGCCGCTGCGCGCATGTTTTGCGGCAGCATTCCTTTTTCAAATAATGGTTTACCGAGACCATAAACCAAATTGTGCGCGAACGGAAAACAGTAATGGAGAATCGGAAAAAACGCGCGAATTTCAAAACCCGCGCGCGTGACGAGCGCTTTGATTTCGTCGGGGTAATACAAACGCTCGTGATTCGCCCAAATTCCTGCAAACGTTCCGTTTTGAATGTGGGTGTGAAAAACAGCTTCGAGCGTTTTATTGATAGGGTCCCACCAAAAGGGATAATTGTGATTCGGTACGGTGAGAAAAATCAAGCCGCCGGGTTTGAGCACGCGCTTTAATTCCAACAAGCCGCCCCAGTCATCGGGTAAATGTTCCAGCACTTCGCTAAAAATAATCTTGTCGAAGGTCGCGTCAGCGAACGGTAACGGGTCAATAAAACTCTGCGCGACGCTTGCACCGCGCGCGCGATTTTGCGCGAGAGCAATTTCGAGATGCTCAAAATCCAAATCCACACCGGTCAATTTGCACGGGGCGAGTTCGGTCACATATTTCATAAAAAAGCCGCGCCCACAGCCCGCATCCAACACGCGGTCCGTCGGTTGCAGATTCAACGCATCGAACATCAAACGAACGCGACGTTTGAACGCCATGTCCGCTTCATTTTGTACAAGGCGCGCGAGCCGCGCTTGGTCAACACTCACGATTGATTCACCAACGATGCAAACAATGCTTCGTACTCGTCCAACGTTTTCTCGGTATCGAATACGGCGCGAATTTCCGCGCGCGGTTTCACATACGCGTCGCGGTGGTTCAAGACCTCGACCAATCCGTCAGCGAGCGCGCGCGGGTCGCGCGGCGTCACCAATTTGCCCATTCCCGTCACGCGCACCACTTGCCGCGCGCCGGGGATGTTTGTGGATACAAGCGGCGTTCCCGACAAGAGCGCTTCGATTTGCACACTCGGAAAACAATCGGTGCGGCTGGGCAGTGCAAAGACATCGCACATGGCATAAAAATTCGCGAGCTGCTGCGGGTCCCGAATCAAGCCGAGTGTGACAATGCTTTCGCGCTCCTGGTCAACCAAATGTTTCCACTTGTCAAAAAAGTGTTCGTACACAACATTGATTTCGCCCGCATACACAAATTTCACATTGGGAATTTGCGCGCGCACCAGCGGAATCGCTTGCAGCAAATAATCAAAGCCCTTTTCTTCAACAAAACGTCCGGCAAAACCGACCAACTTGTTTTGCGTCAACCCCAACTCCGCGCGCCAGCTTGCGACAGCTTGCAAATTCGGTTCGGGAATTTCGACAGGCGGATAAATACATTCGACTTTGGAGCGAAACGGAGAAAGGAATTTGCTATTGTCGGCATAATCGCACGAGTGAACGGTAATGCGTGCCGCTTCGCGTTCGCCCTGCATCATCAATGCTGTTGTTACGCGTTCGATGAATTGGTCACGCGGATTATTTGGCATCACCAAATCGCCATGATGAGTGATGACCGTTGGTTTATGATGAAGCAAGCCGATGCGCGTGACGAGATTCGTTTCCAGCATCGGCGTGTGCACTTGGAGTACATCGTGCTCTTGGGCGAGCCGATTCAGCGCGCCGACAAAACCCGGCATGAGCACGCCGCGACTCAGATGCGTCAACACAGGCAAGCGCACAATGCGAACGCCATGATAGCTTTCCTCGCGTTTCAACTCGGGCTCAAATTGTGAAGTGAGAACGGTGATGTGATGTCCGCGCTGCGCCAGCCCTTCCGCCAAGCGTTTCGCATACGCCGTCAACCCAGTCCAATGCGGATAATAATAAGTGAGGGTGACTAGAATGTTCAAGCTATACTCCGCCAGAGCGTTATGCTGACGCGCGATTCTGCGCGCTCAAGTCTTGAATTTTCGCCAAATCAAATCCTTCGCGCCACGCCGAACCGATGCCGAGCAGCATCAACATGATGTAGGTGATGCCGTGCAGCACGAACGCGTACGCCAACGCTTGATTTGGGTCCACGCCGTACAATTTCAACACGCTCACCGCAATCAAGTGGAACACGCCCAACTGACCCGGCGAAGGCGCGACCGTGACCGCCAATGCCGCCGCGACTTGAATTAACACACCTGCCGCAAAGGGCAAATGAATGTCCAATGAAAACATGGTGAGCCACGCCAACAGCGACGCGACGAGCCACACTTCGAGTGACCAAAAACTTGCAAGGAACAAAGGGCGCGGCGCGCGAATAACGGCAAACCCATCAATCAAATTTTCAACAAAACGCCACAACCCCTCGCGATTCAAAAATTTGAACGGCGACGCGAGTTTCCGCAAAAATGCCACGCCGCGTTCGCGCTGGAGCGAAATTATCCCGAGCGCAATGAGAAGCGCAATGCCAACACCGCCCAAAATCACTCCACTGCTGACCCATTCGGGCGGCATGTTGGGAATAAACGGCAGGAGCGCCAGCAACAATACGACAACGGTCAGACCGTCCAACGCGCGTTCGACGACGACAGTGGAAAGCGCGCGCGCCACCGGAATTTTTTCAATCGTTCCCAGCAGATACGCGCGCGCGAAATCGCCGAGCCGCGCGGGCGTAATGTTGCTTAGAAAATAGCCGACGTTCAACGCCGCAAAGACTTGCAGCCAACGCGGTTTGAACGGTTCGAACAAGACTTGCCAACGAAATGCGCGCCCGATATAACTGACCAAAAATGTCACAAGCAAAACCGGCAGCCAAAGCCAATTGAATTTACCAAACGATTCCGCCAGCTTGTCCAATTGAATGCCTTGAAAAGCCAACGCAAGCGAAATAACCGTAATGACCAGACCGACCCAAAAGCGTTTTGATTTTAACAATGTGTAACCATCCCCCTCCGCGAACCGGCTCGGATGCGCGCGTCATGTTCCCTGTTTCCAAGATGCCTGCCACTTGGATGGGCGACATCCGCGCAACGTCGCCATTATAATAGCGATGGCGTCAAGGAAAAAACTCGCGCGCCGCATATAAAAATCCATCGCACGCGGGCCCGCTGATTTCTTTTTTTGCCAGCTCTGCATATAATTGCACTGCCCCACCGCGATGTGAAAACTTTTTGCGCGTCGACGCAGACCCGCCCACATTGAGGAGTTTTCCACATGTCCAGCACTGAACTGCGCGATTTCCTCGAAATCCCGTACGCGCAACTCGAGGAAATGAATACTGCCGCCAAAGCGCAGCGCCTTGAACGCGTTCCTGCCGATGTCGTCGCCGAGGAACGCATGAAATACCTCACAGACGAAACGCGCATCAAAGCCGTTACCGTTTGTTTCACCGACCTCGAAGGTCGCCTCCACATGCTCGATTACGACAAAAAGTTTTTGTTGAAATCGGCAGACAATCTCACGTTCGACGGTTCGTCCGTGCGCGGCTTTTCGCGTCAAGCCGAATCGGACCTCCGGCTCGGCATTGATTGGCACGCGTTCTATTGGCTCCCCGCCGACATTTTTGGTCCCGGCAAAGTATTGGTCTTTGGGGATGTCTTGGAACGCGATGGTTCGCCCTATTCGGCGGACATGCGCGCGATGCTGAAACAATTTTCGCAAGCGTTGTATGAAAAAGACGGCACCTCATGCAATGCCGCAAATGAAATTGAAGGATTCATTTTCAAAGGGCGCGATGCCGAACGCCGTTACTATGAAACGGGACAATTCGAGTTTGTAAGCACGGGCGGGTATTACCATTCGCTCCCCGGCGACCCCCTGCGCCTCTTTATTGACACCGCCGCCGAAGTGCAGCGCGCGATGGGTTTCGCCAACGAAAAAGACCATCCCGAAGTCGCGCCGGCACAATTTGAAATGAATTACGGGCACACCGAAGCGTCCATCGCCGCCGACCAGGTGCAATTGTACAAATTGATTTGCCGCCAAGTGGCGAGTCGCTTTGACATGAGCGCGTCATTTTTGCCCAAACCCGTAACGGGCGTGAACGGAAACGGCATGCACACCAATCTTTCCGTTTCGCGCAAAGGCAAAAATTTGTTTTGGGACGCGAACGGCGAAGAGAACCTCTCGAAATTCGCGTGGAACTTTGTAGACCGCATTCTCACCAGCGGCGAACAAATTTGTCTCGTGCTGAATTCGAGCGTCAATTCCTATCGCCGTCTCGACCCGCACTTTGAAGCGCCGAACCAAATCAAAGTGTCGCCGATTGACCGCGGCGCAATGATTCGCATTCCGTTGGCGAACGAAAAATCCGCGCGCATCGAAGTCCGTTCCATCGCGCCCGACGCGAATCCATACATGGCAATTTATGCGATTCTCAAAACGGGACTCGAGGGTCCGCTCGCGAAAAATGCCGGTGAATTGCGCAGCCAGAAACGGTATCTTTCGGATAATATCTATGACGCCATCGCGCATTTCAAAGAAAGCAAATTCTTGCGCAGCGCATTGGGCGACCAAGTGTGCGAAAAATTTGCCGAATTGAAGCTCGCTTCCGCCGAACGCTGTCCCAAAGCATTGGGCACGCGCATCAAACGCGCCGAAGTGATGTTCCATCACGAAGTCCAGAATCAATATCTGTGGAGCCAATTCTAAATCCAAAAAACCTTCGAGGTTTTGCAAAACCTCGAAGGTTTTTTTTGTCCTGTCGAAAAATCAATTTCTCCTTCGTCGTATTCTTGAATGGGAAAAATTCTCAAACCCTTTCTGAATCAAACCAAAGGAGCAGCCCGAATGAAATACGCGATTTTGATTTACAGCCAAGAGGTCCCTGCCGAACAGGTCTCGCCGGAAGAATGGGGACAGGTCATGGCAGAATACAACGCCTACACCAAATTGCTCAACGATGCAGGCGTCAACACCGATGGCGGCGAAGCGCTGCACGAGACCAATACCGCAAAATCGGTGCGCGTGCGTGATGGAAAAATCCAGGTCACCGATGGACCTTTTGCGGAAACCAAAGAAGCGCTGGGGGGGTTCTACATCCTTGACTGCAAGGATATGGACCAAGCCGTCGCGTACGGAGCAAAATGTCCGGGCGCCAAAACCGGCACCATCGAAGTGCGTCCCGTGATTGATTTCAGCCAAATGCCATAACACACGGCCCAATAAATTCTCATGCCTGCGTACGATTAAATAGCAAGGGCGGCGTTTGAAAAAGCGTCGCCCTTGTGTTATCTTGCGCGCATGAGCGAAATCGCGCGCGCCGTCGAACAAACCTTTCGCGCCGAGCACGGCAAAGTCGTCGGCGCGCTCGTGTCACAACTTGGCGACCTCGCCTTGGCGGAAGATGTTTTACAGGACGCGTTGGTTACGGCGTTGGAAACATGGACGCGCGATGGCATACCAAAAAATCCCGCCGCATGGATGACCACGGTCGCGCGCCGCAAAGCGATTGACCGTTTGCGTCGCGACAAGACATTTTCGGAAAAGCAGCAAGAGTTGCAATTTCGAGCCGAACTCGAACAACCGAACGAAATTGATTTTGACGAGCGCCCCATTCCTGACGAACGCTTGAAATTGATGTTCACGTGCTGCCATCCCGCGCTCGCGCTCGACGCGCAGATTGCGCTCACGCTTCGCACGCTCGGCAGTCTCGCGACCAACGAAATCGCGCGCGCGTTTCTGGTCCCTGTGCCGACAATGAATCAGCGGATTACGCGCGCGAAAAACAAAATCAAACAGGCGCGCATTCCTTTCGAAATTCCGCGTGCGGACCGGATTTCCGAACGCCTTGACGCGGTCCTGCATGTCCTCTACCTGATTTTTAACGAAGGATATTCTGCCACCGCAGGCGAGGATTTGATTCGTCACGATTTGTGTGCCGAAGCGATTCGTCTCACCGAGATTTTGGTCGAACTGATTGACCAAGAACCAAGTTTGACGCCCCATGCCGAAGCGTTGGGTCTGCTCGCGCTCATGCTCTTGCACGACGCGCGCCGCGCGGCGCGCACCGATGCCAAAAACGAAATCGTCTTGTTGCAAGACCAAGACCGTTCACTGTGGGAGCAGGCGGAAATTCAAAAAGGCATTGCGTTGTTGGAACGCGCGCTCGCGCTTGCATCGCCGGGTCCATATCAAATTCAAGCTGCCATCAGCGCGCTGCACGCGCAAGCGCCAAGTTTTGCCGAGACGGATTGGACACAAATCGCGGTCTTGTATGGACAACTCGCATTAATGCAGGAAACGCCGGTGGTGACTTTGAATTACGCGGTGGCGCTCGGCATGGCGCGCGGTCCGCTCATCGGCTTGATGGTCATGGAAAATTTGCAGTTGGGCGCGCAGTTGCAAGATTACCATTTGTACCACGCCGCGCGTGCGGATTTACTGCGCCGCGCCGGAAAATTGGACGCTGCGCGCGCGGCGTACGAACGCGCGTTGAACCTCGCCCAAACACGCGCGGAGCGCGCTTTCCTCCTACGGCGAATTCAAGAATTGGGCGCGGGCTAACTTGATGCCTTGGCAACTTGCGTATAATCCATGCGCGGACTCGGATGTCCGCGCATTTTTTTATTTCACTGAACCGAGACGAAAATGATTCTTGTACTGAAATTGATCATGACGCCCATTTTGATGTTGTCGCTCACTTTGGCGGGGCGCAAATGGGGACACACCGTCAGCGGACTGTTTGCGGGTCTGCCGCTGAATTCGGGACCGATTTCATTTTTGTTTGCGCTCGAATACGGAACCCCGTTTGCGGCGCAAGCTGCTGTCGGCTCGATGGGCGGGATGATTGCGGTCGCGTCGTTTGCATTTGTGTATGCGAGTTTGGCGCGCCGCTTTGCATGGCATATTTGTATTGTGTGCGCCGAGCTCGCTTACTTTAGTATCGTCGTCGTACTGAACACTCTGGCGCTCGCGTTATTGCCGACCATTCTCATTACCACATTGGCATTGCTCGCGCTCTTGTGGCGAATGCCGCCGCACAATGCCGGCGATGCCAACATTCGACTGGGGCGTTGGGATTTGCCCGCGCGGATTATTGTCGCCACAGGATTTGTGGTGGGCATGACGGCGTTGGGGGAAATTTTGGGACCGCAGCTCGGCGGACTCGCTTCGACGTTTCCCATTTTTGCAACCGTGCTCTCGGTCTTTGCGCATCGGTTTCAAGGCGCGGATGCAGTGATTGAATGGCTGCGCGGCGCCATTGTGGGAATGTTTGCGACGGTCGCGTTTTATATCGTCATTGGTTTTGGCGTGACCGCGCTGCCGATTCCTATTACGTACGCGTTCGCCATCGCGGCGGCGCTGGGCGTAAACGGTATCGGCTTGCGCGTGACGCGTTGAATTATTCGCGCAAGAGTGCATCCATTTCGTCCGCACTCAGTGCGCGAGCTTTTTCAAATACAATCGGTTGGGGATGGTCGTATACGGAAAAACTTTCATCGGCAAAACCAAAATCTACAGACGCGGCGCGCGGCAGCAGTGCGTTCACACGCGAAACGTCGAACGACAAACTGGCAAACGGGTCATCGCGAATCGTCACACCAACTAGTTGCGGGTCATTGCGCGCGGTGAATATCGGCTCGAACCCTAATTCGCCATCAAACAATTTTTTATAATAACGATTCATTAAAGGATAGCGTGCGGGTGACTTGCCGATACCGGCGTAACCGCGTTGACTCGCGAGAATCACAACATCCGCGCGTTCCAACGCGCGTACGAGGTCGGCGCGTTTCGCGTCCGTGTCGTCGTCAAAAATCGGAAACTGAATCTGCGTGTAATCGGACGCGCGGCGTTCGTTCTGTCCGAATCGAATCAGCGTCGGCAGCGCGTCGTCCCACTCTTCCACCAACAGCGTTTTTCCAACCGCCACATTTTCGTACAGCCAACGCGATGCCGTGAGCCAAGGGTGTTCGTGCGCGTAGATTTGCGAGAACGCCAGCGCGTAGAGAAACGAACATGCGAGAACACTGCTTGTGACAATGAAAAGCAGAACGCGCTGTTTTGCCAACACGCGCATCCACGCGCACGCCGCCATGATGTAGAGGAACGGCAGGAGCGGCAAAAGATAGCGCAAGTATTTTGTATATTGCAGTCCGATGAGGATGAAATATAACAACGCAAAGGACAACAAGAATGCGTCGCGCCACGCGCGCGTTTTCCACCACTGCGCGACAAAGAGCGCGCCCCCGCCCCACGCGAACAGTCCGAGCGGCAAGCCCATGCCCCAAATCGCACCTTGCGTAACTTGGTACACGAACGGCAGCGTGCCCGCGAATTGGCGCGTGTACGGATAGTCCAACCAGCCGCGCGCAACAAACGCCTCGCGAAGTACATCGCGCCCAAACGCATACCAATCGAGCAGCGCGTAGGGTTGTGTGAGAACAAATATTGCGAGCGCGCCGACGCAGATTTGCAGGAGCGGCGCGCGCACGGCGCGCCAAATTTCCAAAATTCGCGCGCGCGAAAATTTCCAAGGCGGCGCGTTCGCCGCGTGCATCAACGCATACAAAATTGGAAACACCAGCGGGAGCGCGGTAATTTTTGTTGCGAGGGCGAGTCCAAAAGAAATGCCGCAGAGAATTTTCCAAATGCGTGTTGTTTGTCTGTTGTCAGAGGCAATAGTCTTTTGCGCTATGCGAAAGGCGCTATACATTGTCGCCACCGTAAAAAATGTGAGCAGCGTATCCACCGCGTAAAAATGCGAGAGCTGAATGTGCAGTACGGTGACAGCAACACAAGCCGCCGCAATCAACGCCGTCCGCGTCTCGAACATTTTGCGCGCTAGCGCGTACGTCAGCGCAATGGTCCCCAAATCAAACAGTCCGGAAAGCGAGCGTCCGAAAATCACCCAGCGCGCGAGTTCGTCGTCCGCCCAGGGTCCAATCACATTCGTCGGTGGCGCAAACGGCGCGAGCGCGCGCAGTAAATAAATCGGAAATGAGCCGTAAGCAAAAAATTTGGGGTTGAGCGGACTGAGGGGGGAAAAAAATTCAGAGAGCGAGGCAGGGAACCCGAGCGCAGAAACGACGAGAATAATTTGGCGTTCGTCCGGATGAAACAAATAACCGTCATCCCACGCCAAACCATTCCAGCGAAAATACGCGGCGACAAGCAAGAGGATGCCGAGACAGAAAAATTCGGCAAGGCGCGTCCGCAACATCACGCTGCCGATTCTATGCCAGTTCATTGCATTTTCTAAAAACGCGGGGGTGCGGCAATAAAAAACCGCATAGCGGGTGACGCCTATGCGGGTTCTTGAAGCGGGGCATTCGTTTCAGGCGGCGCGTGTTCGGCTTTAAGCGCCGCCATCGCCGCGCGAAAATCGTCGGACGCAATCAATTGCAGCTGCGCGTATCCGGCGGCTTGAAGGGCTTGGGGCAACTGTGTATCAAAACTCGTATTGATGAGTCGCTTGGCGTGTGACAATGCTTTGAAGGGCAAGTGTGAAAATTGTTGAGCCCAATTGCGCGCAATCCCGGGCATGTCGCCCGGGTCGGCGACGCGATTCAACAATCCAATTCGCAATGCCTCTAACGCGCTGACGTTGCGCCCGCGCAAAATTATTTCTTTTGCCCACGCGGGACCGACAATGCGCGTGAGCCGCGTGATGCCGCCCAAATCCGGAATGATGCCGAATTTGATTTCGGGCAATGCGAGACTGGCGCGCGACGAAGAGATGCGAAAATCACACGCGAGAATCATTTCCAAACCGGCGCCGAGACAAACGCCGTTCACCGCCGCGATGGTAATTTGCGGGAGCGCCTCAATGCGGTTGAACGTTTCTTGCCACTGCTGAATCACGACGCGCAATTCTTCGGGCGTCCAACGCGCCGCACCCTGCACAAAAACTTCCAAATCCAAACCCGAGCTGAAACCTTTGCCTGCGCCCGTGAAAATGACAACGCGCATTTGCGCGTTGTCCGCGAGCTCTTGACAGAGCGCCGAGAGGTCGTCGAACAATTCCGGCGAAAACGCGTTCAACTTGTGCGGACGATTGAGCGAAACGGTAAGAATTTCTTGGTCGAGCTGTAGCTTGAGGTTTTTGTATTCGTTCATTGACGATTCTGGTCCACTAATGTGGCTGCCCACTCTGCTTCAAATTCTTCGAGTGGATATTCGGCGGGTTGATGATAGTCAATACTCAGATGGTAGCGTGCGCGGTCGTACACGGTGGTCAATGCCAATTGCAAATTGAGCGGCACATCGGCATCCGGCGGACGCAGGGGAACCGGCACCGTCGGCAAAGGGTCACGTAATGAGATGGGCCAGATTTCGACTTGGGTGCGATGGCGCGCGCGCGTGAGAAAAACATAATACGGACGCAGCGGCGCAGGTCCGAGCGGCACAGGTCTCCGTCCGCGTCGCAACAAATCAATTTCGAGCAAGTGCGCTTCGGGTTCGAGAACGCGCGTGCGCTTGATATGATACTCGTTCCAGCCCTGCCCGGTCTTGTTCGTCGGCGACATGATTTCAATGCTTGCAACGAGTACGCCGCCCTTTACCGTACGAATCTCCACCGAAGGAATTTCCACCTCATATTCCCAATGCTGCGGCGCAATAATCGGCGCGGGCGCGATGGGCGCATCCACCACCGCTACGCTTTCGCGCGTGGGCGTCGCGCGCGTTTCGGGTCCGCGAAAAATTTCCACATCGGGCAAGACAACGCCGATGGATTCCCCCATATCCCAAGTTTCCATCACCGTGCGCAACACAATGCGCGCGACATAGTTGGGTTCGAGCCCGGGTGCGAGTTGGTCGCTAATCTGTGTCGCCAAACGATGATGTACATCGGGCCAAAGATACCCTTCGAGATAGGGGTCCATTCCGGGAAATGGGGATGGCATACGTGACTCCTTTCTCCAAACCCAACCGCTATTCTTCGCCCAATTTCAAGACTGCCATGAACGCCTCTTGCGGCAGTTCCACCGTGCCCAATTGCTTCATGCGTTTCTTGCCCTTTTTCTGCGCCTCGAGCAATTTTTTCTTGCGCGTAATATCGCCGCCGTAACATTTTGCCAAAACATCTTTTCGCAATGCGCGAATCGTTTCGCGCGCGACGATGCGTCCGCCAATCGCCGCTTGAATCGGCACGGGGAACATTTGCGAGGGAATCACTTCTTTTAATTTTTTCGCGAGCGCCGCGCCGCGCGAGTACGCGTAGTCTTTGTGCACAATCATCGCGAGCGCGTCCACCGGTTCTTCATTCAACATCAAGGTCAGTTTTTGAAGCGGCGCGCCGCGATATGTATCGAACTGGTAATCCATCGAAGCGTAACCGCGCGTGCGCGATTTCAGTTGGTCATAAAAATCAATGATGAGTTCCGAAAGCGGCAAGAGAAAATCCATTCGCACGCGTTCGGGGTCGAGATATTCGATTTTGCTTTGTTCGCCGCGCCGCGAGCGCGCCAAATCCATCACCGTGCCAATATATTGCGCGGGGGTAAACACTGAAACTTTCATCCACGGCTCTTCGATTTCTTCGATGCGGTCCGGCTCGGGAAGCGCGGCGGGATTGTCTACGGTAATGATTTCGCCGTCCGTTTTCAAAACGTGATATTCCACGCTCGGCGCGGTGGCAATCAAATCCAAATCATATTCGCGTTCGAGCCGTTCTTGAATAATTTCCATGTGAAGCAAACCGAGAAAGCCGATGCGAAAACCGAAACCGAGCGCGGCAGATGTTTCCGGTTCGTACGTCAACGCGGCATCGTTCAATTTCAATTTGTCGAGCGCGTCGCGCAAGAGCGGATAATCATTCGTCGCGACCGGATAAAATCCTGCAAACACCATCGGTTTGGCGGGACGAAATCCTGCCAGCGGATGCTGCGCGGGACGATTTGCCTGCGTGAGTGTATCGCCCACTTGCACTTCGCGCACACTCTTTAACCCCGTCGCCACATAACCGACTTCGCCCGCACCCAGCGAATCGGTCGCGATGAGTTTGGGTCGAAAGATTCCGACTTCGAGCGCGTCCAACTCGCGATTATTGGACATCATGCGGAGTTTGTCGCCTTTGCCGAGTTCGCCATCCACTACGCGCACATAGGCGACCACGCCTTTGTATGCGTCATAGTGCGAATCGAAAACGAGGGCGCGCGCGGGCGCGTCGGGGTCTCCGCGCGGCGAGGGAACTTTGGCGACCACCGCCTCCAAAATATCTGCGACGCCCGTTCCATCTTTGGCAGACGCGCGGATAATTTCCTCTGCAGGAATCGTCAGCAAATTTTCCAAGTCCTGCGCGATTTCGTCGGGGCGCGCCGCGGGCAAATCAATTTTGTTGATGACGGGGATAATGACGAGATTGTTTTCGAGGGCGAGATACAGATTGGCGAGCGTTTGCGCTTCGACGCCTTGCGAAGCGTCCACGACTAGCACGGCGCCTTCACACGCTTGCAGCGCGCGCGAAACCTCGTACGTAAAATCTACGTGCCCAGGGGTGTCAATTAAATTCAGTTCGTATTCGTTGCCATCGCGCGCGGTGTACAACATGCGAACGGCTTTGGCTTTGATGGTGATGCCCTTTTCGCGTTCAAGGTCCATTTGGTCCATCACTTGCTCGACCATATCGCGTTTGGAAACGGTGCCGGTCAATTCGAGCAAGCGGTCCGTCAATGTGGACTTGCCATGGTCAACATGCGCGACAATAGAGAAATTGCGTATCAGTTTTTCAAGCATGGGTAATACTATCCGGGGGGCCAACTCATTTTTCGGCCTGCCAATAAATGCAAGTGTAAATGGAAAACGGATTGTCCCGCGTCCGCGCCAATGTTGGTCACAATCCGATAGCTGCTCAAGCCCGCCTGTTGCGCGATTTCGCGCGCGGCGCGTAAACATTCGCCCGCGACCAATGCGGAGGCGTCGTCAACAATGTCGTTCACCGATTCAAGATGTTGATTCGGGATGACGAGAATATGCGTCGGCGCTTGCGGATTGAGGTCCTTGAACGCGGTGACGTGTTCGTTTTTGTAAACGATGTTGGCGGGGATCTCGCCCGCGGCGATTTTGCAAAAGATACACATAGATCGGAGACTAGAGATTGGAGATTGTGCCGCGCACGCCGTCGTCAACGCATTCTGCGAGCCGCGTTGGCACGATTTGGTTGCTCAAATTTTCGCGGCTGCGCGTGACGACGCGGATGTAATTGTCCGTATAGCCGCAGAAAATCCCTGCGTCACTCGTTTGTTCTTCGTACAAAACGTTAAACGTGCGCCCAATGTTTTGTTGTGCAAATTTTTGTTGGCTCGCATCTGCGACACGCTGCATCGCTTTGGTGCGCGCATCTCTGACGAAATCAGAAACGTGCAGTGGAAATTTCGCGGCGATGGTTCCTTCGCGCGCCGAATACGGAAACACGTGCACGCGCGCAAAATTCATGCGTTCCACAAATTCGATGGATTCTTGAAACTCGACATCGGCTTCGCCCGGAAAACCGACGATGACATCCGTTGTAATCGCGACATCGGGAATTGCTGCGCGTGCCATTTCTACCGCGTCCGCAAATTGTTCCGCCGTGTACGGGCGTCTCATGCGGCGCAAAACGGTTGTGCTACCGCTTTGCAATGACAAATGCAAATGGCGACACAGACGCGCATCGGAAAACATGTCGAGCAATTCTGTGTCCAAATCCCACGGCGCAATCGAAGTGAGACGCAAACGCGGCAAATTGGTTTCGCGCAAAATTGCGCCAACCAAATCGCACAAGCCGCGCAAACGTCCGCTGCCGTTTTCTCTTTCTTCCAAGCGATAGTCCGAAATTTGCACGCCGGTCAAAATCACTTCTTGATAACCGGCGTCAACGAGCGATTTGATTTGGTCAACGATTTCGTTTTGCGAACGACTGCGCGCCCTGCCCCGCGCGAGCGGAATGATGCAATACGTACAAGACATGTTGCAGCCGTCTTCAATTTTCACAAACGCGCGGGTACGCAGCCCCATTTCCTTGCCCGGCATTTTTTCCGCGTCCGCAAAATGTTGCGTGTACGGAAAATCGCCCAGCCGTTCGCGCGTCAAATTCACCAATGCGTCTTTGTCCGCGTTCGGAACCACGAGCGCGACGTTCGGCAAATTGCGCGCCTGTTCAGGCGACATGGCAGCATAGCAGCCCGTGAGCACAATTTGCGCGTTCGCGTTTTCGCGCGCAAGGTGACGCGAGAGGTTCCGCGATTTGCGCGCGGCTTGCGCGGTGACAGTGCAAGTATTCAAGACAATCGTGTCTGCCGCGCGCGGGTCGTTGACAATCTCGTCGCCGCGCGCGGTGAAATCGCGCGCCCAACTTTCGAGTTCGCTTTCGTTTAGTTTACAGCCGAGCGTTTGCAAATAAACTTTCATGGTTCAAACGACTGAAGGATTATAGATACGATAACGCATTGCGTCAAAAGAATTGCGCAAGGTAAAAATAAAAAAGGGGCGTATCGTGCCGGACGATACACCCCTCTCCCCCGATGAGAATGTCTAGTTTGGCTTTTTTACGCGCACCGCAAGTTCATCACTCCATGTAGATTCGCCGATGGCGTTCACGATTTCGATTTTGTATATGTATTTCTTGCCTGTTTTTACGGCTTTGTCCTTGTAGATATAGTTGCCGCCATTCACCGTTCCAATGTTTGTGGCGGGGATCAAATCAGCATTCAGCTGATGCCATTCTGTGTCTTTGCCTTTTCTGCGCCAAATGTTAAAGCCCACCATGTTCATTTCCGTCCCGGTGCTCCAACGCACTTGAACTTGTTTCGCACGCGCCTTGAGCGAAAAGTTGGTCAATTCGGCTGACGTAGGAGTCGAAACGCGGGTATTGGCAGTTGTCGAAGCCGTACCCGCGTTATAGACGACCTGGGCGTAATTCACATACGGTGTGCTTGAGGCGGTAACAGACGCGCCCACTGTCACATTGAATGTGATAGTGAAACTCGCGTTCACCGCGAGCGTTTGTCCCGTAAAAGTCCAAACGACTTGGTCGCGATTCAATCCAGTAAAGCCCGCAAGCGTCGGCGCACAGGTCACGACGGGCGTGACTCCTGTAATACTTCCGCCAAACGTGCTGCTGCCGGAAATAAATTTAAAGCGCGTGGCGTCCGTGCAAGGAGAATTCCCGATGCCGGGCAAAATGTCGGTGACAACCATATTGCTGGCGGTGGCGGTTCCGTTGTTCTTGATAGTGAGTGTATAAGCGACTGTGCCGCCGGGGGCAACACTCGAAGGTGTCCCTGATTTCGAAATCGTCAGGTTCGATTGCGATGCGGACGATGTGACCGCATTCGAGTTGGCACACGTTGTCGTCTGGGTGCTGCAAATTTTCGCCGAGTTGGTTATCGGGTCGCCGGTGATATTGTCTGTGCGCGGCATTTGCACTGTGATGTCAATCTCGCCGCCTTCGCCCGGCTGAAGAGTGACCCCGCTCGAAGGAATAAATGTAATTGTTCTTGGCGAATTGCAAGGGTTACTTGTTGGCGTATAGCGAAAGCCCCCCGAGAGTGTCCCGATGGG
The DNA here is from genome assembly GCA_029778615.1 of Chloroflexota bacterium. Lineage (GTDB taxonomy): Bacteria > Chloroflexota > Anaerolineae > UBA4142 > SHND01 > SHND01. The sequence goes on from JAKOPZ010000316.1 coordinate 52,365, forward strand.
TCCGCTGTTGACCGTCACGGCAGTAATACAACTTCCGGTTGTTTGCGACGGCAATGTATCCGTAAGCACGACATTCGTTTGTGTAACCGTCGAGGTATTCGCATACGTAATTCGGTAGGTAACGGTCGGTCCCGGATTGGTCGCCGGGATGATAGCGCCGTCCGAAGCCGTGCCATTGACTGCCACAATCTTTTTGAGAATATAGAGATTCGAGTTTGTGGTACAAACGGACGGCACATGATAGCGCCACGGATTGTCCTTGGCGTTCTTGTTCGAATAGGTCGCCGTATCGCCACCAAACACTTCGCAGTTGTTGATGAGTCCGGATGCAGGTGGGTCTGCCGTCAATTGGAGACTGAGCTTGACGTAGCGAACCTGTCCTACTGAAAGACCTCCAACTGCCCAGCGAACAGCGTTGGTATTGGAAGGCAATGGATTCGAGGTCGAGAGCGTATAGCCCGCACTCGTATAGGATCCAACGATTGAACCCACACCTGCGCCATTTTGGCTGGACGCGGGAGAACCCGGATTCGAACCAATGCGTGAGCCGGGATAGGAAATACGATTCCAGGGTCCGGTACTGCCGGTGTAATCGAGTTTGTAACCCGAATCGGGTCCGGCAACGGCAGAACCCGCGTTAAAGGGAGTTGCACCGGTACCGGTGCTAATAATGATTCCTTGAGATGAGACAGGACGCCCGCCGCTTGGACCTGGGAGGCCTGAAGTCCCGAACGCATTCGTGCTGCTGGCATCCCACAGATTGTGCGTAGTCGCATTCGTCTGTCCAATAATGGGATTCAATTGTCCGGCAGCCGTCGGATTGATGTTATAGCCATTGGTCGCTTGCCGAATGATGCCGTCCGTATCGGGAGTAACGACCAGCGCCGTGCGCGAATCCGTCGAATAAAAGATTCCCGTGTCGGCATAAATTTCTGCGATTCTGCCGTTACAATTGTTGGTGTAGGTGGGCGAACAACCGGTGGTGTACGAACCTACGTTGAACGGCGCGGCATACGTCCTCTGGTTGCGACTCCCCCAGCCGTCCGGAGCTGCGCCCGGTAAGTCCGGTGCAATATCCACAAATCCTCCGCTGCCATCGGGTTGGACAATGGAAGCGCCGACTACCAGAGTGTTGGCGGGAATATAATCGGTAACATACCCCATTGCGCCATTAACACTGGTGTTTGCAATCGGCGTGAACTCGATGATATACGATACGATGTCGCCGCTGCGCAGTCCCGGGGACCCGCTGCCAGCGCGGCTCTGGATGAGCGCAACCGTTTCCGGCGCAAAATACTTGGTGGTCATAATTTGACCAACGCTGTCTGCGCGCGCAATAGCCGGCAGAACAAGTGCAACCAACAGCGCACCGAACACGCCAACAGTGCGCGCCCACCCGAGCAGGAGCTTGCGCGTAGATTGAGGAATTGTTCGACTTTCACTCATGACTATAAACTCCTAGTTGAATTGACTGGGTGAATAAAAAAAACCGCGCGTGCGTTTTCGGCACGTCGCGGTCGGTTACGCCACTCGCTCCATTCTGCCTAGGCGTCCAATTGACTGCGGCAGAATTTCATTGCGTCCGTTGAATAGGGTGCCTTGGAAAAAAAACCGCGGGCTGTGCATCTGTCATGCGCCGCTCATGGTGGGTTACGCCACTAGCTCCTGACGCATCATCACAGACAATGCGCCCGGTGAGCAACATGTGTGATGTTGCATCACCACTCTACCCATAGCGTCCAAAACACGAGCGGGTCCGGCGCCGTGCAGTAGAGTTTCATCGCTTCCGTCTATTCGCTTGGTGAGCAGATTCTACCAGTCAAACATTAAGGAGAAGATTAGCTTGGCATACGGGGGGGGAAATTTGATGCGGGGCATTCCAAATTCGCAACCTATGGCGCCGTCTGGATCCATTTTTCAGTCGCGTCGTCGTATCTAAACACATAATCGGTGCGGCGGTCTTCGCTCGTCGCGGAAAGGGTAAAATTGAAATCAATCCCGCGCACGAGCATCTGCTCGCGCGCGTCAAAATCAATGCGGCGCGGTTTGTTGAACGTTCCATTCAACGTCGCTTCGAGGCGCGGCTCACCCCAAAAATTTCCATTCGCATCCAACGCAATGGAATAAATTTCCGGTGTGCGCGCGGAACCGAAAAACAAACGCTTGCCTGTGGACAAGTTAAAAGCCGCAACGCCGAACGCGTCCACATCATCATATTGATTGACCACACTGCCCGTCCTGACATCAATTTGATAAATGCGTCCCACCTGTTGCGTCCGCGTCGAACCCATCACACTCGTCACGTACAAACTGTTCGTATCGCAATCGTATGCCAGCGCGAGAATGCCATACGCGTTTTCCGGTGACGGCGGCGCAGCGGACGGCAAATTGATAAACTCACTCATCACGCCGGTATTGGTATCCACGCGATAGAGGATGTTTGCTTTTTCGGGCGGATTATCGAGCAAGCTGATGCGCGGGCTGGGTGCGACATAGACATTTCCTTCGCGGTCCACCACAAAAACACCAAGATACCCGCCAATCGTCCACGAAGGGTCCTGATATTTTTTTCCGTTTGCCAAATCGCCGTTCGGTCCGGGTTCAATCAATTCCAGACCTTTGTTCAAGCGTTCCGAAGTACTAAACACCACCGCGCGCGAAAAGCCCAATTTTTCAGTTGGGAATTTTGGCGCGCCGCGACACGAATTGGTCGGACCCGGAACCCAGTTCGCCGCGAGCTTGGGCTCGGTTTGCGCGGTCTGGTTATTCAGCCAAACGAAAATTCCACCAATGCCCAGCACGGCGACAATGCCAAGCACCGCGACCATCAAGCCGAGACGATTCGCGGGCGCGGCATCTGACGCGCGCATTTCCGTCGCGGCGCGCGTGGGGGGGGGTGAGGGGGGGGGGATGAACGAGCGTTTTTTCTTGGGCATTTATTTTGTCTGCGCTATTGGCACAAAGTACGGACCGCTGTAGCAAGGATACGCGCGCGGATTGTACATTCCGTTTTGCAACACCACATCCGCCCAACAATACTCTTTGCCCGGTGTGTTATCATTCTTTAATTGCGCGACGTACCACAAGACCAAATTCGTGTCCGTGATAGATTCGTCATTCAAATATTTTTCCGGACCCTGACGAAAATCGGTGTTACAGCATGGACCAATGGTCGGCAAATCGGACGCGCCCTCATCACGCTGCGCGTCCGCGCGCGTCACATACACAAACGGATTGTCGCCGCGTTCATAAGGCGAAAATTGTGCGCGTCCGGTCTCCATGTAGTATCCCGCACCTTGCGCGTTGGCGATTCGAAACGAATACCCCGCGTCGTTCGGAGAAACTTGGTTCGCGAGTTTCCATTGCTCGGTCGTCCACGTCGTCCAATTTCCATTTGACCATTCGGCGAACGAAAACGGCTGTGCCCACTCGATACGCGTGACCGGACGATACGTGCCTTCCGTCCCACAACCGCGTCCGAGATTCGCCGCAATGATGCGAAAACTTCCGTCATCGTGAAATTGAAAGCGCTGTTGGTAATAATAATTGCACGGCAGGGGCCAGAACTCGCTGAAAAAATCTTGAACAATTTCAAACCCGATGCGTTGATTGTCTTGCATCAAATCCAAAACCTGCGGTCCGCCAAATGCGACGACAGCCGCTTGCGAAAAAACGGGACAGCCAATCGCGTCGCTATAGCCAAAGCCCTCGCCGACGGAATAACTCACGTGCCAGTCCACCACTTTGGCGCTCGTCAAAACGTTTTGGTCTTGATAGGTGACATTGCTCACGCGCAAGCCATCCGAGCTCGTGAGAATGTAATCCATTTTCCACGCGCCATTCGTCAACGCCGTTTCCTTGTCGCAAAAATTCGCGGCGACGACATCATTTTGCAAAGAACGTTCGGTGACAGGCGGACCATTGAGCGAACCGAGATTTGTCCAGCGCGTGCCAACCAAAACATTGTCGGTCAAATCCACAATCGCCCACAACGCGCGGTCGCCCACTCTAAAAGTGGGCGCGAGGCAATAATGCAGAGAGCGTTCGCATTGAGATGCTTTCAATGACGTTTTTGTATTCGCCATCATCGCCTGCACGCTTTCGGGTGTATAGCCCAGAGCTTGCTGGACCTGCGGCGAATTTTTGGCAATGTCAATTGCCAAATTTACCAGCTCCTGCGGCGGGTCGGGTTGCGTATTCTCATATTGATTGATAGCCAGCACGCGTTGGTTATCCACATCTACGATTGCGGTCGTCATCAAATTGAGCGCGTAATTGTACATTTCGACGCGATAGCATTTCGTCGCTCGGCACACCGCCGTCTCACCCACGTAATCGCTCGCGCGCAGCGGGACAACGCCAAAAATTTCCGCGCGCAGTGGTTTCCCGTCCGGTGCGCGCGTCGTTTCCAAAAAGCGCGGGTCACGCAGAGCCAACTGCTGTGCGAAATCGCGTTCCGCATCCAGACCGCGCAGCGCCAACACACTGCCCGTGCGCAGCGCGTTCGCCACCTCCACTTGGCGCGTCGCTACCGCCGGAATCGGCTGTTGCGGTGTCGCGCGCGGCACAAGCACACCGGCTTCGATGGTTGGCGTCGGCGGCACGCGCGTTGGTCGCGCCGGACCACAGGCGGCAAGGAACAAGAAAAGGCACAAAAGCGTAATCCGCGTGTTGAGCATGTTCGATTCCAAGAACGAGGATGGGACAACCTGCGTATTATAATCGGTTGCAGAATTAGGTTAAACTACAGTCACATCCGCTTACACAGGGGATTGACTCGCAAGTCAGGTCTCGCTCCAAAATTGCAAATAGATAGAGCAAAGGATATTGTAACCAATATGCGAATTATTTTATACACAGGCAAGGGCGGCGTAGGCAAAACGTCCGTCGCCGCCGCGACGGCGCTGCGCTGCGCGGAACTGGGTTATCGTACGATTGTATTGTCAACGGACGCGGCGCACTCGCTGGCGGATTCGTTCGATTTGAAAATTGGACAAGAGCCGGTTGCCATCGCGCCGCGATTGCACGCGCAAGAAGTGGACGTATTGTACCAGATGGAAAAGTACTGGGGCAAGGTCCAAGAATATTTTCGTTCGCTCCTGCAATGGCGCGGGGTGGATGAGTTGATTGCGGACGAAGTGAGTATCCTGCCCGGGATGGATGAGCTGGCATCGCTCTTGCAAATCGTCTATCTCGCGGAATCCAACAAGTACGATGTCATTATTGTGGATTGTGCGCCAACGGGCGAAACGCTAAAACTTCTTTCGCTCCCCGAAGTGGCGCGCTGGTATCTCACCCACATTTTTCCCGTCGAACGCATGGCGGCGCGGTTTGCCTCGCCCATCATGCGCGCCATGACCGATATTCCCATGCCCGATGACCAATTGTTCGAGACCATCAAAGAACTGATTCAGCAGTTGAACCGCATGGCAGCGCTCTTGAGCGATACGCAAAAATCTTCGGTGCGCGTGGTGCTGAATCCTGAAAAGATGGTGATAAAGGAGGCACAACGCACTTTCACGTATATCAATCTGTACGGTTTTGCCTGTGACCTGATTGTCTCCAATCGCGTACTGCCCGATGCGATTACCGATTCGTACTTTGACGTGCTCAAGGAATCGCAATCCCGTTACGGCAAAATGATTGAAGAATCCTTTGCGCCGGTGCCAATTTTCAAGGTCCCATTTTTTGCCCAAGAGGTTGTTGGCGTGGAAATGCTCAAGCACATGGCAGATGTGTTGTATGGCAAGGCGGACCCCGCTCAAGTCTTTTATGAAGGCAGCCCGCAAGAAATCGTCAAAAATGGCAAGGGCTATCTGCTAAAGATGAAACTCCCGTTCGCCGCGAAAAGCGATGTGCATCTCACGCGCGCGGGCGACGAACTCGCCATCAGCGTCGGAAATTTTCGCCGCAATGCAATTCTGCCGCGCGCGCTCGCCGCGCTCGAAGTGAAAAAGGCGCGAATGGAAGAAGGCAAACTGGTGGTGAGTTTTGCGTAGGGGGCGAGATTTTCGACAAATCCCGCGTTGCGCGTATAGTTATTTCCATGTCTGCAAAACCGCATCTCGAACCACTGCCGCCTGAGCGCTGGCGAAAAAATCTAACCGATTATAACGAAGGACTCGGGCTCGTCTATGAACGTTTGATGTTGAATGATTTTTTGCAAGCGCTGCAAAAAAAACACGGCATCCAAACTGTCATCGAAGCGCCGATTTATGGGATGGCAGGCGTGAGCGGCATCAATTCCGTCATCCTCGCGCGCAACGGCGCAACCGTCACGCTCGTTGATGACAACGCGGAACGTCTCGAACACATTCAACGCATCTGGGGTGAATTGAATCTACCCGCAAATTTCAATCTCCAGTCTCCAATCTCCAGTCTTCCTTTTCCGAACAAAGCGTTTGACCTTGCTTGGAACTGGGCGGCGTTGTGGTATCTGCCCGATGCAGAGAAACTCATCGGCGAACTCGTGCGCGTTTCGCGCAACTTGATTTTTATCGCGATGCCCAATCGCGCGCAGGTGGGATACTTGATGCGAAAATATGTTTTGGAAAAAGATTTCGTGAATTATGTAGATGAAGCGTGGGCGAACATCAACCGCGTGAAAAATATTTTGCGCGATTGGGACTGCGAAATTATTGACGAAGGTGTTCTCGATGTACCGCCGTGGCCCGATACGGTGATGCCTGCAACGGAAGTGTTGAAGCGACTTGGGATTCAATCGAAAGAGATGCAATCGCGGTTTGAAGGCGAAGGTTGGAATTGGAGTTCGATGGATTATTATTTGGGCAAGAAACCGGAATTGAAAGGGCAGATGGATCGTTACGCGTTTTTGGAACGCGCGCCGCTGCCATGGCAAATCAAAAGCATTTGGGCGCATCATCGGTATTGTGTTGCGCGCGTGAGGTGAACTATGACAATTGTTCCGTTTCCACCACAAACTCAAGTTCATTATCCTGAATCGGATGGCAAACCTATGGCAGAAACGATGAAGCATATTCTTGTCATCACCTATCTTTTGGATGTGTTGATGGCTTGGTTCAAAGACCGCGCGGATATGTACGTCGGCGGAAACAATATGATTTATTACGCCGAAGGTTTTCCCAAGTTGTCGTTCGCGCCCGATGTCTATCTCATTCCCGGGCTGGACAAAACACCGCGTCGGATTATCAAGCTGTGGGAAGAGAAAAGCGCGCCTTCCGTCATTTTTGAAATCACTTCGCGCGCAACTTGGGAAGTTGATTTGGGAGACAAGATGGAACTGTATGCACAAATCGGCGTACGTGAATATTTTGTTTATGATGTCGAGCATGAAGAACTTGACCCGCCGCTGCGTGGTTTTCGTTTGGTGGGCAACAAGTATGAACGTTTGCACTCGAACGAGGATGGAGAGCTTTATAGTGAAGAAATGCAACTTGCCCTTCAAGAAGTTGATGGGACACTGCGGCTCATCAATCCACAAACGCGAGAAATTCTGAAAAATTACATCGAGAGTGATGAGGCAATGCGCGCCGCAGAAGAGGAAGCGCGCGCCGCAGAAGAGGAAGCGCGTCATGCCGAGCTGCGCGCCGAACAAGAACGCCAAGCACGACTGCAAGCCGAAGCCGAAAACGCGCGTCTGCGCGCCGAACTCGAAAAATTGCGCGGCAAGCAGGATAGATGAACGCGAACGTTTCCATCATTATTCCCGCGTTTAATGAAGAAAAGGGATTGCCCGACGTTTTGAAAAATTTGCGCGCGTGGCATGAATGCAGCGCGGAAATTATCGTCGTGGACGATGGTTCGACAGATGAGACCGCGCGCGTCGCTTCGGAATATGGCGCGCGTGTCATTCGCCATCGCAACAACAAAGGATACGGCGCGGCGTTGAAAGCGGGGATACGCGCAGCAGAACGCGAAATGGTTGTGACGTTCGACGCGGATGGACAATTTGACGCGAATGACATTGAGAAACTAGTGAACGCGTTGAACGATTGCGATATGGCAGTGGGCGTAAGACCGCAAGGCGCCGGTTCACCAACCCTTCGTAAACCGGGGAAATGGCTGTTGGGAAAAACTGCAAACTATTTAGCACAAACTGAAATTCCCGATTTGAATTGCGGCTTTCGCACGCTGCGCGTGGACACCGCGAAACGTTTTTTGAACTTGCTACCGAACGGTTTTTCTTTTACGACAACTTTAACACTCGCCATGTTCAAAGACGGGTATAATGTGGCGTATCTGCCGATAACGGTTCATCCGCGCAACACAGGCACAAGCAGCGTGCGCGTCGCGGACGGTTTCAATACGCTGCTGCTCATCATCCGTATCATTGCGTTGTTCGACCCATTAAAAGTTTTTTTGCCCGCGAGCGCATTGTTATTTTTCATCGGCATGGTCTATCTCATTCTCGACAGCATCGCGTTAGGACGCGCGAATGTCGCGTCGGGTGCAGTGATTCTTTTAGTGTCTGCAATCATGGTGTTCATGTTTGGCATTCTCGCCGACCAAGTGAGCGCGATTCGCAGACAGCAAATAGAGACTAGAGACTAGAGACTGGGATGCGCCCAATCTCTAGTCTCCAATCTCCAATCTCCAATCTCCAAAAATGGCTTTATCCACCTATACCAACATTGCAAAATCCGTCGTCAACAATCAACTCGGACGCGTTGACCTTCCCAGCATGGTCACGTTCATCGTTACGTGGCGCTGCAACTTGCGTTGTTTCATGTGCGATGTTTGGAAAAAAACCGACCACGATGACATGACGCCCGAAGAAGCGGGCAAGATTTTTCAACAATTTCCAAAACTCGACACACTGCGTCTCACCGGCGGCGAACCATTTTTGCGTCGCGATTTCGACCAACTCGTCGGCAGCATTTTGGAAAATGTTGACCCCACAGTAATTCATCTCACGACGGCGGGCGTGATGTACGAACGCATTGTCGAATTTGCCAAAACGTTCGGCTCGAAAAAATTGCACATCAAAATGTCCATTGACGGCGTGGGCGACCGCCATGATGAAATTCGCGGCTATCGCGGGTTGTACAACAAATCGCTTCGCACGTTACGCACACTCGCAGAATTGCGCGAGCAGTACGGTTTTTATCTCGGTGTCAATCAAACGATTTCGGACCGCAATTGGGACCAAATCGAACCGCTGCGCGAAGCGATGGCGGAATTGAACATTCCCGTGCATTACGCGATTGCGACGGACCATTACACGCTCTATCGCATGAACACGACCAAAGAAAACGAAACGCCCGATATGCGTTCCGTTTCGATGAGCGATTACACGCCCGAACAATTGCAATACATTTTTGACCAACTCGACCGCCGCGATGCAATTCACGACATTCCCGAATGGATTGTGCAGAGATATTATTTGCACGGCTTGAAAAATCGTTTGCTGCACGGCATCGAGTCGCCGAAACCATCGTGCATCGAATTGCACAATCACATGCGCCTCATGCCGAACGGCGATGTAATGACGTGCGTGTATTATCCGAACGTCGTCGGCAATTTGCGAACGCAATCGTTACGCGATGTGTGGTACGGCGATGCCATCAAGCCGCAGCGCGAAATTGTAAAAAAATGCGTCGGCTGCTGGGCGGGCTGTGAAGTGAAACCTAACGCGATTTATACGGGCGATATTGTGAAAACATTGTGGATGGGTCCGGTCAGTGACCGCTCGAAAGACGCGCCAATGCCGCAAATGAAAAATGATCAAGTGCGAACGCCGAATGTGAGTTTTGTGGATGTGGTGTGAGGTGAACACATGTTGACCTACAAAGCAATGTACAAATTTCTAGAAGATGGCGTGCATGGACAAGTGTTGGATTTTCCCGGCGTCATTACATGTGGCGAAAATTTGGAACAAGCGCGCCGACTGTTAGCAAGCGCCTTGACAGATATGGCAGAAACAAATCTGATGCTTGGCGAAGCGATTCCTCAACCTAATCCGAACGCGACAGATGCCGACGCGGACTTGGAAGAGCCTATTCATCTCTTGCTCACAGCAACAAACCGCGTTACCATCCTCCCCCAAAACACTCTCGCATGAAAAGGCGCGATTAACTGCGACACCTGCAACAGCATGGCTGTCGCTTGTTGCGCGAAGGTGCCGAACATTCGATTTGGGAAAATCCCGCGAACGGACGACGTGCTTCGATTCCTCGCCATCGCGAAATCAATGACTTTACTGCGAAACGTATTTGTCAACAGTTGGACGTTCCGCTGCCGCGTTAATTGCCCAAATGCCTAAACGCGTTTACATCGCCTACACCGGCGGCACGATTGGAATGATTGACGCGGGCGAAGGATACGCGCCCGCGCCGGGATTTCTCGAACAGCGTTTGCGCGAAATGCCCGAACTGCGCGACGCGGCGATGCCCGAAATTATTTTGCACGAATACAATCCCCTGCTCGATTCCTCAAACATGACCCCGCGCGAATGGCTCAACATCGCGCGGGATATTTTTGAAAATTACAATTCGTTCGACGGCTTTGTCGTTTTGCACGGCACGGATACGATGGCGTACACCGCGTCCGCGCTGCCGTTTCTTTTGCAAGGATTGAATAAACCTGTCATTCTCACAGGGTCACAGATTCCCCTCGTCGAATTGCGGAACGACGCACGCGAAAATCTCATCACCGCGCTCTTGCTCGCGGCGAATTGTGCGATTCCCGAAGTGTGTTTGTACTTTGGCGCGAAATTATTTCGCGGCTGCCGCACGGTCAAAGTGAACGCGTTGGGATTTGACGCGTTCGATTCGCCCAATTATCCGCCGCTTGCGAATGTTGGCGTGGATATTCAAGTGCAGTGGAATTTGATTCGCACAGCATCCGAAAAAAATTTGTCCGCGCCGCCGAACGAATTGAACGCGACAGTTGCATCACTGCGCTTGTTCCCCGGTATCTCGGCAGAATTTTTACGCAATGTTTTGAAACCACCGTTGCAAGGTTTGGTGTTGGAAGCGTATGGCACAGGCAACGCACCAAATCACGATAAAGAATTTCTGAACGCGCTGCAAGAAGCGAGTGCGCGCGGTATTGTGATTGTGGATTGTACGCAATGTTTGCGCGGCGCGGTAAAAATCAACGCGTATGCGACGGGTGCGGCATTGCTCGATGTTGGCGTCGTGAGCGGCGCAGACATGACGCCGATTGCGGCATTAACAAAGTTAAACTATCTCATCAGCACAGGACATTCATTTCAGGAAACACGCGAATTGATGCAACAAGATTTGTGCGGGGAAATTTCGGTTTGATGTAGAATAAACACATGAGCAAAGTATTCGTCATCGGTCTCGACGGCGCAACGTTCGACCTCATTCATCCATTCATCCAACAGGGCTATCTCCCCAATCTCCAGTCTCTAGTCTCCTGTGGTTCCTCCGCCGAACTCTCTTCCACTATCCCGCCTGTCACCGCGTCCGCGTGGACGAGTTTTATGACGGGCAAAAATCCCGGCAAACATGGGCTCTTTGATTTCATGCAGCGCCGCGAAAACTCGTACGACCTCGCGCCGGTTTCGAGTTTCCATCGCGACGGCAAAGCGGTTTGGGAAATTGCAGGCGAGCATGGAAAAAAATGTATCGTGCTCGGCGTGCCTGTGACGTATCCGCCCACGCCGTTGAATGGATTGATGGTGACGGGGATGTTGACGCCGCGCGGTGCGGACGATTACACGTATCCGTCCGAATTGAAAAACGAAATCGCGGATGCGATTGGCGAATACATTGTTTATTCCGACGAAGTGTATTCCAAAGGACGCGGCGAAATTTTTTTGAACGCGTTACATTACTCGATTCAACAGCGCGCGAAAACCGCCGCGTACCTGTTGCATAAATACGAATGGGATTTGGGGATTTTGGTTTTTCCCGAAACGGACACGGTGTGTCACGGCTTGTGGTGGGCGTACGATGAAACGCATCACCAACACGCACAAGTAGGAGCGCACGCCGCTGCGCCTCTGGCAAATGGCATCCGCGATATCTATCGCGATATTGATGCCTACATCGGCGAACTCGTTGCATCATTGCCGAGCAATACAACAGTTCTTGTCATGTCCGACCATGGACATGGACCATTGCGAAATTTTTTATACGTCAACAATTTTTTGAAACAGCGCGGTTTTTTGAAAATCAAAAACGCGCCCGCGTCACAAATCAAAAATCTCGCGTTCAATGCAGGACTCACGCCGCGCACCGCGTATGGGATGCTGCTCAATATGGGTCTCGGCAAACTGCGGCGCACGATGGACAAGCGGCGCGGCGGACGCGGATTACTGAAACGCTTTTTTCTTTCACTCAACGATGTGGATTGGGAAAACACGTGCGCGTATTCAATTGGTTATATCGGCGAAGTCCACATCAACGTCAAGGGACGCGAACCGCGCGGCATCGTCGAACGCGGCGCAGAATACGAACGCGTGCGCGACGAATTGATACGCGATTTGCGCGAGTTGAAATTGCCGAATGGCGAACCGTTGATTGAACAGATTTGGAAAAAAGAAGAAATCTATCGCGGCGCACATTTGGACGACGCGCCCGACATTTTATTTTTTCCAAAAAATCTCGAAACCATCGCGTTCGGCGATTTTGAATTTGGTTCAAACAAAATTCTCGAACCATCTTACGGCGTTTCCTCCTCTCACCGCATGAATGGCATCCTCATCGCGTCGGGTTCAACCATCGCCCCAGTCTCCAGTCTCCAGTCTCCAAATCTCACCGACCTCGCGCCCACAATTCTGCATCTCCTCAATCTTCCCATCCCCCGCGATATGGACGGACGCGTGTTGAGTGAAATGTTTTCGGATGAACGCGCGATTGAATACGGCGGCAGCGCGGAATTGGAACGTGAACGCAGCGAAGCGTATTCCGAAGAGGATGAAGCGGAAGTGATGGAACGCTTGAAAGATTTGGGGTACATCTCGTAAAAAAAAATTCGATGACATTCGCCATCGAATTTTTTGTTCACGAACCCTTGACGTACTGGTTAAAGAATTGAATCGAACGCTGCATCGCTGTCCCAAAATTTTGAGAAATGTTGTGATTGTCGCCCGGATATTTATACAGCTCGACATTTCCATCCAACGCGCGGATTTCGTCGTACAACAATTCCGAAAATAAAAGCGGCACGGACGTGTCAGCAGTCCCGTGATGCAGTTGAATCGGCGCGGACAATTCCGCAAGAAAAGAATTCGCGGAAATCGAATTCCAAAATTCGGGATTCTCTGCGGGCGTGCCGTACTCTTGTGTCAACTGATTTCGCCAACTGCGACTGCTCGACACGCCCGGCGGCACATTCGGCACGCTCCCACTCGATGGACGCCGCCAGCGCGACAGCAAATCGGGATACGATGCGACGACGCCGCCCCAAATCACTCCCGCTTTGATGCTGGGGTCAATCACCATTGCGCGCAGAGTGATGTAACCGCCCATCGAATGTCCCCACATGCCGATACGATTCGCGTCCGCATCAGGAAATTTTTTCATCGAACCGAGCGCGTTCAATACGTCAATCGTGTAATCAGGCGAACCGTAACCGCCACGCGCAACGCCTTCCGAACTGCCATGTCCGCGATAGTCCGATTTGAAAACAATATAACCACTCCGCGCGATACGGTCCACATAGTCTACATAGCGTTCGGTGGTGCGATACACCGACGGCGCGATATAGCCGTGATTGAAAATAATCACAGGAAAACCGTTCGTCGGTTTTTCTCCGCGCGGAATGGTGAGCAGCGCGTAAATTTTCAATCCGTCGGAAAGATACGACGCAATGTAGCGGTTGTAATTTGCGCCGGGCGCGAGCGTCTGTTCAATTTTGATTTCACTGCCCGGATATTCGCGTGCGCGCTGCGCTTGAATCATCAAGAGATTCAACGGCGTCGGCGACGGCGTTGCGGTCGGAACTCGCGTCGCCGTCGGGGCAGGCGTGCTCAGGTCGGCGTCAGATTCGGCAGGCGGATTCGGCGCGGCGCGGGTTGACGAATCAACAAGATTGGTGGGAACAACGGCGGCGCGCGTAGGTTGAACAACCAGAGGCGCGGATTGCGGCGCGCACGCCATGGAGAGGAACAAACAACCCGAAACAAAAAATACGTGCCAAGCGAACGAGAAACGTCGCATCATTTCATCCTGAAGCGGCAGGCGTCGTGCAAGTGTAATGAGAATTTGCGATTTAGCAAATGGGCATTCGCGAAAAACATTTTGTGTCTCGCTCGTCTCGGCTATAATGAACACGTGCTCAAGTCGTTCACGCGGCTCCGGGAAAAAATCGAGCCGCGTTTTGATTTTTATATCTGTGGCGGACTCGCGCTCGCCGCATTCGGCGTCTATCTGCGAACGCTGGCGCCGAGCGTTCTCGACGGCGACAGCGGCGAGTGGCAGTACATGGCAAACATTCTCGGTGTGCCGCATTCGACGGGCTATCCTCTTTACATCCTGCTTGCAAAAATTGTCACGTTCCTTCCCTTTGGCAATCCCGCGTGGCGCGTGAATTTATTTTCGGCAATTTGCGCGGCGCTCACCATTCCGCTGGCCTATTTGCTCGCACAGCGCGTCTCCCGTTCGCGCGTCGCGGCGATTTTGTCTGCCACGTTTTACGCGTTCATGCCAACGCTGTGGGCATCCGCGACGATTGCGGAAGTGTATGCGCTCAACACCTTGCTTATCGCGTTGACATTGTTTTTTGCGATTCGATTTTTTGACACTGGACGCGTACGTGATTTGTATTTGATGGCATTGTGTTTTGGGCTCGCGCTCGCGAATCACCGCATCGCGTTTTTTATTCTCCCCGCCCTGCTTCTGCTGGTTTGGTTTAGGCGTAGCGTTTTGGATATACGAAAGATTGTTTTTGCATCGCTCGCGTTCTTGCTTCCTCTCGCGCTGTATCTGTACATTCCATTACGCGCCTCGCAGCTGCTCGCCGAGCAATCGCCGCAAAATTGGGAATTGTATCCGCGCGCCGAGGCGATTGTGAACGGCAAAATCACCGCATACTATAATCACACGCCGGCGGGATTTTTCAATCTCATCACCGCGCTCGACAATCGCAACAAGCTGGGGTTTGAAAACGCGAGCGGGCAAGACCAAACGGCGGCGCGTTTGGAGAACGCGTGGAATTTATTACGCGAACAAATTGACCCGTTCGGGATTGCGCTCGCGTTATTGGGCATTGTGATTTTGTTTCGACGCGAACGCGGGTTGACGGTGCTTTTGCTGTTGGCGGGCGGAAGCATCGCGGCGATTTCGATTGTCCTGCGCGCCGAGTCTACGCGTTTTTATTTCAGCGGCGCGTATTTGGTGATGCTGTTATTTTTCGCGGCTGCCGTCGGCTGGATTCTCAACGCGTTGCAGCCGCGCGCCGCCGAACGCAACGAGATGTGGATGCGCGCGTTGTATTACGCGACGGTTTTATATTTTGCATTTTTTCCGCTCACCGCGTTGTATTTCAATTTTGCCAAAATGGACCAGAGCGCAAATACCAAATACGACGCGTATGCGCGCAACATTTTGAATGACAATCTCGCGCCGAACGCGGTGCTCGTCGCGCCCTGGGAAGTGGCGACGCCGATTCGCTATTTTCAATATGTTGAAGGTGTGCGTCCCGATGTGTTGACCATTCACGAATCGCCCGTACGCCCGCAATACCAAAAACTTTTGGACGCGGCGCACAGATTGCATCGTCCGTTTTACTATGCCCAGTTTTCACCCGAAGATAAAAATTCAAGCGCCGACAATTCTGCGCCAGAGGTGCGGACGCTCCAAGCGATTGCGTTCCCATTACCGCAGGAACCACAGCCGCAACATGCGCTCCAAGAAACACTGAACGACGCGGTGCGCGTGATTGGATACGATTGGATTCAGACGGGGAGAAACGCGCGTCTGGCGCTCTATTATCAAGTGATGCAACCGACGCGCATTGAATACGTGACCGAAGTGGAAGTGGGCGACCCGCGCGATGAAACACGGGGCTATTGGTCAAAGCATCCGGTCAGCGATTATTACCCGACCTATTTTTGGCAAGCGGGCGAATACTATCGCGATGTATATGATATAGTTTTGGCGGACAACGCGCCAAACGGAGCATATGTCGCGGATGTTACATGGTACGAGTACGATGCGAGCACGGCGAAACGAAATGAGGCGAGCGCAAAATCGTTTCGGCTCACCGGACTTGCAATTGGGCAATAAGCGGCTGCCATCGCCCGCGTTGGAATTTCATAAAATCAGTTGACACCACCATTCAACTATGCTAAGTTGATTCGCGCGTTTCTATCCCCCACACGTCATAAATGGATTTCCGCCTGTCTTGGGTCAAGCCGCTCCCTCCTGACGCCTTTTTAGAAATCCTCGCTTCGGATGAACCATGCCAGGGGTTCACCTTTCCTTAAAGCAACACAATCAACTTTTAGCTACGCGCATCACCGCAAACAATTTGATTGCGGTGTGTACCTGTTTTTGTACCGATTCCATTCCACTCAAGATGCTTGGCATCCGCGAGTGAATTTCGCAACAAAGCAACATGGTTCGCATGGCAATTTTTGTCAAGAGCCATGCGACTGGATGAATTGGCACAGAGGAAATTATGGTTATGGATGTCGAACGAATTGTATTGATTCAACCTCGTCACGCCGGACGCATCCCGAATATATGCAAGAGCTCTTGCGCGCGCTCGAGAAATTGCCGCTCCATGCGTGGACCGCGCAGGCAGATCAGTTTGAGCCAATGACATGATTGACGGAAAAGGCTAATTCAGATAAAAAAAGCACCGCGTCACATTTCTGCGACGCGGTGCTTTGACAAAGCGACCAACGCGAGCCCGTTATGCGTCGGGTTCGACCCGACGCACCGCATCTTGCAGGGCGCGTTTTTCGACGCGCTGCCGCAGCCAATTGCCGGCGAGCGAAATCAACAACATGGCGCCAATCAAAATAAAAACCCACTGCACGCCGAACGCTTCAAAATTCGCGCCGAGATAACTGGAAAGAAGAATGCCCGGTGTTCGTCCCAGCAGCACAATCAGCATAAAGCGTCGAAACGAGAGCCGCGTGAGTCCTGCGATAAAATAGAATACGTCAGCAGTCGGCGCGAGCATCAACAAGAACCATGTGAAAGACGAGTTCACCGCCGCGAGATTGTGCCAGCGTTCGACCCAACTCTTGGGCGCAAGCTTTTCAATGAGCGGCATGCCAAAACGACGCGCCAGCACAAAGCCCAACGCGGAACCGATCAAGATACCGAGCATCGAATACACGGCAGCAATCGGTCCGAATAAATATCCTGCGGTGTACGCGAGCGCCGCGCCGGGAATCGGCGCAATCACAATTTGCAGCGCGTAAAGGAAAATGTACATAATCGGCGCGAGCGCGCCATATTTGGGCAATTCCGCGCGCGCTTGCTCGCCAAACGCAAACAGAAATTCAAACGGATTGACCGGCAGCCAGCCGATTCGCACCAACAAGTAATAGCACGCGAGCACTGCGCCGAGCAACGCGACGCGCGGTAACCACACGCGTAAATCAATATTGTATATTTTCATATCGGACCGCCGACGATTATACAATCCTAATCTATATCCGCAATTTGGAGAACCTCATGCAGCGACGCAATTTCATCGTCCTCACTTTGTATTTTCTCATCACCCTCATCGTTACGTTTCCGTTAGCGGCACAATTCAGCACGCATGTTCCCGGCACAACCACATGGTCGTTGGACGAATACGGCTATGTGTGGAACCATTGGTGGTTCAAGTATTCGCTGTTTGATTTGCAGACGAATCCGTTCCACACGGACTATTTGTTTTATCCGCTCGGCTCGTCGCTCGTGCTGTACGCCTATACGCTGCTGCACGTCATGTTGGCGCTGCCGCTCCATTTCGCGTTCGGGATTATTCCCGCCTCCAATTTCACCGTGATGTTTTCGTTTGTCGTCGCCGCGTTTGGCATGTACTTGTTCGTCGCATATTTATTGCGCGCGTCGCTCCGCATCTGGAACGAAAAATACAACGCGGGGCTTGGCGCGATGGCGTACGATGCAAATCTGCAAATGTTCGCCGCGTTTGTCGCGGGCGTCGTGTTTGCCTTTGCGTCGAATCGGTATGTGTATCTTTCACTCGGACATTACAATATTGTCGCGAGCGAGTGGATTCCCTTTTTCCTTTTGTTCCTTTTCAAGACGCTGCTCGAAACAAAAATGAAAAACGCGCTCATGGCGGGACTGTTCGGCGCGCTGGCGTTATACACGGAAACGACGGACGGCGTGCTGCTCGTCTTGCTCACGCTCGCCATCCTCCTCTTTGAATGGAAATTGGTTTTGCAGCGCGCGACGCTTGCGCGGCTTGTTTTGCTCGCGGGCACGACGGGGTTGTTATTTGCGCCACTCTTGATTCCCACCGCGCTCGAAATTTTTACCAGTGGCTATTCCCTGCCCGGCTTTGGGCATTCCGAAAATCTCTTGGTGGACCTCAATGGTTTTCTCGCGCCGACGAGTCTGCATCCACTGAATCGTTTTTGGGTTGAGGAACTGGACGCGGTGCGTCAGCAGACTTCGCGTTTCAGCGATATCAACACATTTTTTGTCGGATACGCGACGCTTGCGTTCGCGCTGCTCGGCTTTATCGTTTTCGCGCGGCGCAATCGCATGTGGCTCGGCATCGCCATCGGGTTTGCCATTCTCGCGCTCGGTCCGCTGCTGCATATCAACGGCAAATCCGTTTTTGACCTCGACGGGTTAGAAGTCAATTTCCCGATGCCGTTTTTGATTTTGCATTACATTCCCATCATCCGCGAAAATCGCGTGCCGAATCGTTACAGCATTCTCGTCGTCGTCGCGCTTGCCGTTCTCGTCGCCTACGCGGTGTGGTGGATTTCCGCAAAAATCGCGCATCGCGAATCGCCGCTTGCCAAAACATTTTTACCTGCCGCGTTTTGCGCGCTCGTCACCTTTGTCCTAATTTTTGAACATCTCGCGCTCCCGCTGCCGCTTACGGATGCGCGCATTCCCGACGTGTATTCGCAGATTCGTCAAGACCCCGGCAACTTCACCGTGCTCTCTATTCCGTTGGGCTTGCGTAATTCATTTGGGCAGGTAGGCGCAGAGGACACGCGCACGCAGTACTATCAATCCGCGCATGAAAAGTTTTTGCTCTCGGGACAAATTCAACGCAACGCGCCATATCTGTTTGAATATTTCCAAAACGCGCCGGTGATTTCGACCCTCCTCGCGCTCGAAGACTATAAACCGATTGACGATGCAACGCTCGCGCGCGACAAGCGCCTCGCCGATGATGTCGTCAATTTTTTCGATTTGCGCTATGTCGTGGTGAACCCCGCAATTCCCGGACGCCCACCGTATCCTGACAATCGCGACCGCGTGCTTGACTTTTTGCAAACGGTCCTCCCGCTCGGCGAAAAAATCGCGGACGCAGACGGCTTGATTGCATATCGTATCAATCAACCGCCGCTGCAAATTCCGTACACGATTCAAGTAAAAAATGAACGCGCGCGTTTGATGCAAGGATTCGGCTGGCTGCCCCAAGAAGAGATTGGGGGCGCGACGGCGATGTGGGCGAATCAACAACGCGCAACGTTGTACTTGCCGTTGCGCGAACTCCGCGATTACACTTTGACTCTGCGCGCGCTGCCGTTCGCGTACCCGCACAGCTCGCCGCAATCTTTCGCCATTACCGTGAACGGCAAACCCTTGCCGCGCGTGACGATGGACGCGGGATGGCAAGAATACAGCATCACCCTGCCGCGTGATGCTGTGAATGCGGGACTGAACGAATTGGTTTTTGATTTCGCGTATGTGGTACGTCCGCGCGATGTGCTGCCGGCGAATTTTGAAATTGGCGCAACCGGCGTCAAAAGCCCCGTAGATATTGCCGTGACCAGTACGCCCCAATTCGGTTCTATTAAAGTGAACGACCAAGAAGTTTCGCCGCTACGGCGCGGCTATAATTTCGCGCTGATTGATGCAAGTTCGGGACGCGTCATGGAAACAAAAAATTTTGATACCGGCGGACGCACAATTTTGGAATCGCGCGCGCTGCGCGAATATCTGGATAAAGTTACGCCGGGCACCATCGTTGCCGGCGCAATTCAAGAAGACGCGTCCGCGCAATTGGGTGAATCTGCCGCCGCGTCCATTCAAGCGCTCGGGCTCGAAACGAATGTGCGCGGGCATGAAGGCATGACACACGCGTTCATCGCGGTCAAAGGCAAACCCGGCGGTCTCGAACAAGCGGGCGAGGGCGCGAGTGCGGTGAGTGTGGGGCGGAACTTGGATACGCGTCCCTTGAGCATCGCCATCGAATGGGTGCGCGTACAATAATAGCGCGCAAGAGCGCGTAAAATATGCAAAGGTTGACTGAATTAAAGCGCGATTCGGCGCGATTCCGTGCAAATCAGCGCGTAAAATAGTGCATTGGCGCGTAGAACGAGCATGAAATTACAAGCAGAGCCGTCTCAAAGGGACCCCATTGAGCGCGCGTGGCAGTTTGCCGCGCGCGTTCCTGTGTTGGCAATCGCGCTGAGCGCAGCTACGTTTGGCTTGTATTGGCGCACCGCCGCACCGACAGTCCTGCCCGGCGATTCGGGCGAGCTGCAATTCGCGGCGTGGGGTTTTTGGCTCGCGCATCCGACGGGCTATCCGTTGTATCTCATTCTCGGCGGCATCTGGCAGCACGTTGTCCAAATCGGCGACCCCGCGTTTCGCATGAATCTGTTTTCGGCATTCGCCGCCGCGCTCGCTGTTGGCGTCGCGTTTTTGGTTTTTTGGAACATTACGCGGGCGCGCGGTGCGTCGCTCATCGCAGCGTTGACGTTCGCGGTGACACCTCTGTTTTGGTCACAAGCGACGCGCGCCGAAGTGTATGCGTTGAACTCGCTGTTTGTGGCGCTGCTCGCGCTGTGGGGAATTTTGTGGCGCGAGACGACGGAAAGAAAATACGCGGTTGCGTTTGCCTTGACCTTTGGATTATCACTCACGCATCATCGCACCACAATCCTTTTGCTCCCCGCGTTTGCCGCGCTCTTTGCGGAACGCGTCATTTCTTTAAGGTTCACGCGCGCCCTTGCGAAACGTGCGTTGTTGTACAGTGTTGTCGCGGCCGTTCCGCTCCTGTTGTATTTGTACATTCCCTTGCGCGCGGGCGCGACGCCGTATGCGACGATTGACCTCGCCCCCGCCGCGCCGATTATTGTTTTTGAAAATTCTCTGCGCGGCTGGTTGAGCGTCATTCTCGGTTCGGGATTTTCCGGCGCGTTGGCATTCGACAGCGCGTCGCTCGCCGCGCTCGGCGCGTTTCCAAATCAGTGGCTCGCGCAATTGAACGCGCTCGGCGTTTTGCTCACCGTGTTCGGTTTCGTCGTACTGGTCTGGCAAAGGAAATTCGCCGTCGCCGCGTTTGTGTTGTTCGGAAGTATCACTTTTTTGTTATTCAACAGCATATACCAAATTGGCGACATTGCCGATTACTATACGCCGATATTTTTCTTTTTCTGCATCGCCGTCGCGACAGGCATTGCATTTTTGGTTCAGCAACTCCGCGCGCACGCGTTCACGCGCGCCAGCACGCTGCCGACCATTACGCTGCTCGCGTGTTTCGCGCTGCTGCCGACGCAAAATTTGTTCAATAATTTTTTCGCTTTGGATGCGGCGCAGCGCGATGCAACGCGCCTCACGTGGGCAAAAATTTTCGCATCGCCTTTGCCCGAAGATGCAATTTTGATTTCAAACGACCGCGATGAAATGACACCGCTGTATTATTTGCAATGGGTGGAAAAGCAAAAACCAAATTGGCGCGGGCTGTTTCCGAAAATCGCGCAAGGCGCGGCATACGAAAATGTCATTGCGCTCGTACAGCGCGTTGCCGCGTCGCAGCGACCAATTTATACGCTCAAGCCGATTCCCGCGCTGATGCTGCGCTACTCGATTGAGGAAATGTCGGACGGACTGTGGCGCGTGTATCCCGTCACGCCCGGCGCGCCGCAATACGCGAGCGATGTTGTGCTCGGCGCGGTTATGCGTGTGCGCGGCTATTCGGTTTTGCAGGGCGAACCGCGCGCGGGGGAACAGGTTGTGCTCGGCATTCAATACGAACCGCTCAAACCTTTGACGCGCAATTACACGACGAGCGTGCAGTTGTTTAACACGAACGACGCAAAGATTGCGCAGGGCAATGACCATATTCCGGGCGATGTGGAATATCCTTCGTCTAAATGGCGCGTGAGCCAAGTGATTCAAGACCAATTCGAAATCGAATTGCCGCCGAATCTTGAAGCAGGCAATTACAAAATCATGCTGCGTGTGTACGAGCCGTCGAGCGGGGACGAGCTGGGGGAATTGACCCAAGTGGGAACGTTGGAGATTAGAGAATAAAAGTTGCAAATTGGAAATCGCGGTTACAGTGTTTGAATGCCCTTTATTTCACCGCCGCGCAGCAACACATAAAACGGAATCTGCTGTTGTTTCCAAAATTCGACCGCGCTATTCAAAACATCCATTGCTACATGCCAATCGGCGGGGCTTGTTTTGAAAAAACGTTCGGGATGCTCAAACAACAAGATATAGCCCTTGACCTGTATGCCTTGCAAGTCGGTTAAACAATCTTGGAGCGCATCCCAATTTTGACCAAAGTAGGCGGGAAATTTCATGGCGCGCGCGATGTGTTCGAGAAAGGTTTTTTTGTCGCGAATTGTTTTGCCGTTCAAAAAATAAATCTGCCACCCCGCGTTTTCGGCTTCCCCGCGCAAAAATTCCACCGACGCGTTTGAATCCAAGCGATAGATGCCCGCAGCCATTTGGCGCTTGAGCGCGCGTTGTAATTTACTCATCCACAATCACCTTGAACGACGCATAATGGTCGTCCGTATAATACAGTTCACCCTGCGCGCCGGTAATGATGCGGCGCGCGCCGCGGTCGGCAGAACCGGGCGTTTCGACTGTGTACTCGTGATAATACCCGTTTTTATTTTTCGGCAGCAAGCCCTCGCGGTTTTGAAACACTTGTCCGTCCTGACGGTACGGAAACGGTCCGCCCTGCGCGATGAGTTCAAGCGTTTCGCGCGCTTGCGGCGGAAGGTCGGCGCGCGAAATGGCTTCCAAACCGTTGGCATGGACGGTGCGGGTTGGCGTAACGGCGCGCCGCGTCGCAGGCGGACGTGTGGCGCGCGCAGTGGTTTCTGTCGGTGCCGCGTGCGTTGCAAGTTGAATTTGTGCAGTGGCAATCGGCGTGCTGTTGACTTGTACGTTGATGGAAACGCCGCCGCATGCGTTCGCGCCGAATATGAGCAGCGCACTGAAAAGCGTCAACCAAATGATTCGTCGCAACATTTTTTCGGACAGCGCGTCACGCGCGCGCCTGAAGAACCCCAACCCCAAACGCGAGCAACGCGAATCCCGCCAAAATCGCAATTGCAATCCACGGCGGCTGCGGCGGAGCAATCGGCGCGACGATAAAACCGTCGAGATTGACTTGCCCTTCACTCGTCATTTCCACAACATGCACGCCCCGCATAAGGTCGCGCGCGACAGGAACGCTGACGCGCCACTCGGATTGACTTGCCGCTTGTTCAATAAAACTCTGCCCCGTTTCATTGCGCGGCAGTCCTGCCACAGGTTGTCCATCCATCGTTACAAACAACCGCCCCGCGCCGGGCTGACGTTGAAATTTCAGAGCGAGCGCCTGTCCATAAAAACGCAGGGTTGCTTTGGAAGAGGTGCTTGCGTCCGCGACGCGCGCATATTCTCCACCACTTGCCTTGGCCTCCAAAAGATTTGACCAGCTGCCTTGATAGACCAGCGCGGGATTTGTCTCTTCGTATTCGCCGGGCGGTGCGACGCTGTATGTTTTCGCCGCCGCGCTGACTGCCGCGTACACCGGGCGCGGGGTGAAATCAATGTCCACCATCCGAAAATACGCTTCGGGATTGTTTGACTGAATATCACCCACCTGACGAAAGAACCAGATAGAAATCACACCCGCCCACTGCCAATTTTCGCGCGCAAGTTCAATCCCGCGCACAGTGTAATCTGCTTGCTGTTGTTCGGTGACGCGTCCCCAAATCAGCCGACTGTCGGGAATGGAATCGGGCGCGGCATTCCAGCCGTATTCCAAAATCCAAATCGCCTTTTGCGCGTCGCCGAATTTTTCCATCACATCGCGTTCCAAAAGGACGCGTTGAAAATTGAGTTCGCCCGGATTTGGCGGGTCGTCGGGCGGATTGCCCAAACCAAACGCGTTGGCAGACAAAATATCAAAATAATCTTTGGCGCCCGCCTGATACATTTCCTCCAAGAATTGGAGGTCGTTCATATTGCGATACTGCGCCGAGTTTTCCGAAAAACTTTCGCCGAGCGTGATGGCAAGCGGCGCAGAGAGAATGTGAATGTTCGGGTCAACGGCTTTGGCGCGCGTATAGGCAATTTTCAAAAGCTGCGTGTAACCCGCCGGGTCAATCGGTGAATCGTTCCATTCGCGCGCAAGGTTCGGCTCGTTCCAAATTTGGAGATAGTTGATTTTGTTTTGAAAATGTTTGGTGAACGCTTGTACGAAATCGCCGTACGCGTCCAAATTGTCCGGCGGTCCCGACGAGCCGGTCGCCGTCGCGCGCGCGCGCGACCACGCGGGCGGACGGTCGAGACGCGCGATAACTTGAATGTTGTTTGCGCGGAACAAGTTTACAATTTCATCGTACTTGGTCCAGTTATATGTGCCGGGTTCCGGTTCGATTTCCGCCCAAATAAATTCTTGGCGTGCCCAACCGATTCCCGCGTCGCGCGCCATTCGTACGGTGCGCTCGCGTTTCCACGCTTCCACTTCGCGTTCCAGAAAAAAATTTGCGCCAAATGGATTCACATCCGTATTGGCAATCGCACGCAGTGGTTGAAACGGCGGCGGCGGAACGGTAAAAAAAACGGTGTTGGCGTACAACGCGCCGGCGGCAATCGCCAGCACGAGTCCTGCGCCCCACAAGAGCACAAGGCGCAAGCGACGCGGCAAACGCGCGAAAAAAGAAGGTTTCATTTAAGGCGAGGCGAAATGCAAAGCGGGGAAAATCAAAACGCCCTCGAACGCATTATACTTGACGTTCGAGGGCGTGGAAAATCGTTTTGTGCTTACTTGGGCACGTACACTTGGCAAGGGGAACGTTCGTACATGATGACCTGCCAAATTTCCAGGTCGGAAAGTTTTTTGCCCCACGCAGGCATTCCGTTCGCCGGGCGGCCGTTCACCACCGCGTCGTGATGCATCGCCAAATCGAATTGCTGCATCGCGGTGCAATCGGTAAAGTTGCGCGGCGGCTTGGCCGTGCCTGCCGCGCCGGGACCATCCCCTTTTAATTCTGGTCCATGACACGCCTGGCAATTTTTGGTATAGATGGTTTTCCCTGCGGCAAGGACCGCATCGCCGGGACCTGCTTCGGTGACCGGGAACGGAATCGCTTTCAAGATTTCGCCCGGTGGAATCGGCGTGGCGGTCGGTCCGGGAGTCGGTGTAACTAACGGCACGGTGGGCGGATTTTCGCCGGGCGCCCAGTTCAAAACATAGCTGACCAACGCATCAATTTGGTCCGGCCGCAGCGGTCCGCCGTAATCCTGACTCCACGTCGGCATGTGTTGTTGATAGTTCTCGTTCTCATAGTATTTGGAAAACTGCGGACGACCAGCGGCAATGGTGTTGCGGATAAAGTCGGCAGTCGTTCCATTCCAGTTAATGAGTTTGAGATACGGCGTGCCTTTTAAATCCAAAAGGTCGGTGCGATTGAGCGCGGGACCTTTGCCCGCGATGCCTTCGCCCTTTTCGCCGTGACACGTGATGCAGTACGTTTCAAAGTATTCTGCGCCCGCCTGCACACTGCGCGCCGCAAAATTCTTTTGATACCGCGCCATGCGCGCATCCTCGCCGATGCCGTAAATGACCAATACCACAATCGTGGCAACGGTAAACAAAATCCCGATGAGGATTTTAAACTGAACACTCATAGTCCGTGAGAAGGCGTTGCGGCGCAAAGCAAGCTCTCGCGCCGCAACGACACTGTTCCTTTATTTGTAATTCGCGTCTTTGTGCAAATAGATTACGCGGTCATATTTGCCGGTATCGCTCGGCGTTGTCTTGTCCCACGTAATTTCGAGATTGACGCGCTTGAGTCCGTTCTGCTGCCACTGCTGAACAACAAAGACACCTTTGGCATTTGGAATGCCGTGCGTTTTATCGCCTTCCGCCCACAACTGTGCGCGCCGTTGGACTTCTTGCTGCATTGCCGCGAGCATACGGTCAAACTCGGTATCGGTGGGTTTGGGCACGCTGTAATTTTCGAGTACGTATTCACCATCCGGTAAACCGTCATAGCCCAATCGGCGCACCGGACCCCAATCATCCGGCACGAGCGGCACAGGCGGCAACACACCTTCTTCGGGAATGAACGTTTGTCCAATTTCCACAGCGGGCGGCGCGGTCACACCATAGAACGGCGTGCCTTGATACCAAATCACCATCATAAAGATTGTCGAAATAATCGCGACGACGACAGTGCCTTTGCGATTCTTGAGCAATTGACGGCTGGGTTTGGTGCCCCAGAATTTTTCCCACCATTCGTTGATGTATGGAACGCCCAAGAACAACGCGGGAATAATCATCGTCGGGATAATCACACCCTGCCACGCGGGACTGTCATAA
Organism: Chloroflexota bacterium; assembly: GCA_029778615.1. Taxonomy (GTDB): domain Bacteria; phylum Chloroflexota; class Anaerolineae; order UBA4142; family SHND01; genus SHND01. The sequence continues at coordinate 79,035 of JAKOPZ010000316.1, forward strand.
AACGGCACGATGATGGTGGAACCCGGCGGCATGTCCGCGCCGATGTACTTGGCAATGGAAACCATTGTCTGGTCCAGCGCGCGGATGGCGGGCAGAACGAACGCGTCCTTTAGCAAGCCCTGAATCCACAAAAAGTACCACGGTGCGGTCGTATGGAGTGGGGTGTGCAATGGGTTGCTGTGTTCTTGCAAAGGCGCATGGAAAACCCACGCCGAATAGGCAATCACCACAAACGTCGCAATCGCTGCCCACAACAATTCGCGCGTGAACAATTCCGGCAAATAGTCAATCCGTTCTTTTGCCGCTTTGCGGACTGCCGGGTCGGGCGATTCTTCTTCGGCGGCAGGAACAGAAATGCCGTGCGTGCGCGCGACGCGATAATAGTGCACCGAAATCAACACCAACGTAATCGCGGGCAGCGCAAAGACGTGCATGAGGTAAAAGCGCAGCAGACCGTTTTGATTAATCGTATCGCCGCCGCGCATAATCAAGTTGGAAAAGTAGCCGACGATTTCTTTTGGCGGGACCGATTTTGCCATCGAAGTGCCAATCGTCACCGCCCAATACGCCAATTGGTCCCACGGGAGCAGATAGCCGCTGAAGGAAAGCGCAAACGTCAAGATGAGCAGCACGACGCCCGTGAGCCATGTAAACGTGCGCGGCGGCTTGAAGGAGCCGGTCAAAAAGACGCGCGTCATGTGGAGCACCACAATCAGCACCATCAATTCCGCGCCGACGCGATGCAGGTCGCGCATCAGCTGACCGAACGGAATCGCGCTCATGATTTTCACAATGTCTTCGTACGCGCGTCGGTCAGACGGCGTATAGAAAATCATCAGAATCACGCCCGTAATCGTCTCGAGCATGAACATGTAAAACGAGAGATAGCCCAAGCCGAAGGTGTGCGAAAATTTCGTCGAAGACTTTTCATAGTACTTGGGACGAATATGCGCGAAAAACGCGTTGACGTGAATTTTGTAACGCGGGTTCGGTTTCTCGATGGCGGGGTCGCCGCGAAAGAACGCACGCGTATCGGCAATACCCATTCCGGCGGTGACAGCGCGCACGGTGTTATCCGCTTGCTGCCACGCGACCTCTTTGGTCTTGTCAATGAATTCTGTGCGTCCCTCGCCGCCTTCGCGCGCTTTTTCCAACCAGGGAATCAATTCTTTGACCGCGTGAGGCGACTTGTCTTTGGCAATGTCGAGGAGGCGCTCCGACATGGACTGCGAAGTTTTTACTTGAAACAATTCCGCGCCGGTCTCGCCGTCCGCCGGCAGCTGCTCGGGCGCGTGCCCGTTCGTGTCATGCCCGTTCGTCGCATGCCCGTTGCCATCCGGCGTGCCGTTACCGTTTGTCGTCTTTTTCTTGATCTGGCGATTGAATAATCCCATACTCATTGCCTCCGGCGAAAAGCATCATCCCGCGTCATCGTCATTGCTTTGGTGTGAGAATTGCAAACCACATGCAAATCTGACGAGGCGGGAGCGAAGCCGTCATCGCTCCCGGTTTTTTTGCTCCAACAGCCGTTGTGCATCGTCATCCACAAATTCTGTATTGAAAACACGTAGAACAGAGCCGAAAGCGCCACGACCCAACTCGCGTTATCGCGTAGAACGCGCAATCCATTCTTGGTTGAATCGGCAAAACGCTTTCGAGAGTGTGCTAACCGTGAGAGTGTCCGAGAATAATTTTTCCGGTATCCACAACCAGTTGCGCGTTCGGGTCAGGAACCGGCAGCGGGTCCCCATTGGCGTTCGTTTCGGCAAGGACTTTGCCGTCCGCATCGGTGAAACGAATCACAAAACGGTCCAACGAACGCGGCGCGGGACCTTCGATATAGGTCCCATTCTTTTGATACTTGGAACCATGACACGGACATTCAAAACGATTGGTGACGGGCTGCCATCCATACAGACAACCCAGATGCACACAAACGTTGTAGAGAGCTATTACGCCCTGGTCCGTATTGGAAATCCACGCGCGCGCGGCAGTCTTGCTGGCAGGCGCCGCATCGGTTGGCGGAATCACATCGCCCGCCACGCCCAAATCGAAAATCCCACCAAACTCACCGGCACCGAAACGCGGGAGCGCAAATATGAACGTGGCGCCGCCGAGTGCGACAAAGAAAATCCCAAGTGAAGCGAGAAATCCGTAATTGAGAAACTCACGGCGAGTCATGGGCGCTTGAATCATTGCCAATTCGGCGTCTGTCGGTCCGCCCTTGCTTTCTTCTTTGTGCCCGGCTGCGGGCTTTGCCGGAGTTGCCGGTTTTGCCGCCGCCGTTGGTTTTGGGGTTGGAGTAGGTTTTGCCGCAGGTTTTGCGGCGATTGCTTCTGCCATAAATCTCACCACCTATCTGACACACAGAAAGCATTCGATGGAACATCCATGAATGCTGATTTCAAAGCAACTGTGAATTCGAGAGGTTGGAAAAAGGATGGTGTTGTGTTGCTTGTGCGTTTTCGCACGAGCATTATAGCACAAAATTTTTTTCGTTCAATAGTGAAATTCGTCGCAAACGGGATTGACAAGGAGAAAAAACAGTGCACAATGCGAAACGGACACTGCGCGAGCAGTCGTACCGAGTTCATTGTGAATTGCGCATGGTCCATTCTGAATTCTCTTGGGGGTAGTTTCGTCCCGGTGGGCGGCGCGGTCTTCAAAATCGTTGCGAGGTGGTGGTACCATCTTGGGTGGGTTCGACTCCCATCTACTCCCGATTTCTCTTGCATGAAACTCACGGCACGCGCCGCGAATTATTTTACCGCGCGTCGCGTCAACATCACTCCCAACGCGAGAACCATCACGCCCAAGAAAACCACATACACCAAAACATTTCCCGCTCCCGTGTACGCGTCGCCAATCGCCAAACGCGCAATCATCGTGAGCGGCGAAACCCCAAAGAGATAACTCGCGCCCAGCGCGCCCATCAATGCCAACGCGTACACAAATTGCGCCTGTTCGCGATTTTTGAACCACACCGCGATAAACGCGGCGGCAACTCCATACATACCCGCGAGCACGCCGCCCATCACCCACAGCAGCGGCAAATTTTCCAACGCTGTTCCGTTCAAACGCAGCAGCGCCAGCCACAACGCGCACTGCGCGAGCGCCAACAACACAGCCGCCAAAATTTTCGCGCCGACGACGGTAGACCACGAGATGGGCGCGGCGAGCAGAGTCTCGATTGTGTTGAGCTCGAATTCTTCTGACAATGAATCCGCTACGAGGTTGCCCGCCACAAAAGCGGGAAAGAACAGCAACACGGGCAAAATCACCGAATACAAAAATTCAAAGGTCGTCGGCGGCGCGCCTTTTAAATCTGCATAACGCGTGACGATGCCGCGTTCCGCGCGCAAAACATTTTCATAGCGCCGCAGCGGTTCTTGGAGCACCAGCTGAATCAGCGACGCGCGCGCTTCCGCGCGCGGCACATACAAGTCAAGGGTCACGATGTCGTTTGACGCGTTCGGCGTCATCACCACCGCGTCCACTTGATTTTGTTGATACCCACCCACCGCATCATCCAAATTATCATAGCGCACCACCTGCACACCGCGTTCGCGCAAAAACGGGACCAGCGCATCACTCAACGCGCCCACAATGCCCACGCGCAAATTCACGCGCGCGCTCACACTGACGGCATCGGGGTCATACAACGACAGCAAACCCAACAGCAGCGCGGAGGAAAAGGACGCGATAAAAAGTTGAATCAATATCGCAATCAATATGGTGCGTTCGCGCGCGACAGAGGCAAGGTCGCGTTTCATCAAAGCAAGAAAGGCGTTCACAGCGAACCTCGCACAATCAACACGTTATAAATTGTGTGGAGAACAATTCCGCCCGCGAGCGCCGCCACATACGGAATGCGCGCGCGTGTATACAACAAACATACGACGGCGGTGAAACAAAAGTGCGCCGCAAGCGGGACAAACAAAAAGCCGGTATTGAACAGCGCCGCCGAAAGGAATGTCTGCGAAACGATGCCGAGCGAGATGAACGTGAGCAATTTCTCGCCAATCAAAAAACCGAGCGCGGACAAAAACGCGAGCAGGGTTACACTCCGCAGCGATTGCACCTCACGCCGCGAAATCAACACAGCAATCCCCATCGTCTTGACCAGTTCTTCAACGCCCGCCGACGCGACCAACGCCGCCCCCAGCATAAAACGCAAGGGCAAATTCGTCGCGATGGCTAAAAGAATCAGCTGCGCGAGATACACCATCGGCACAGCAGCAAAGCTCATTACAAAAATGGAAAGCGCGGGGCGGCGCAAATCCATAATCCAATACAGCGCGTCGGCAAGCTTGTATGTGAGCGGTTGATACGTCATCAGAAATTCTTCATGCAGTAAACGCGAACTCACATACAGCGTAATGCCAAAAATCAAAAGCATCGGCAGTGACGGAAAAAGATATTCTTGCCAGCCAAACGCTTCACCGCGATACATTTTCACGGCGAGCGTGAGCGGTGACATGTACGCCAATTCCGACAAATCCGTGAACATCGCGGGAAATACCAGATACACCGCCGTCATCGTCGTCACAAACATTGCGATAAAGGTCGTGTCCTGAAATGTGCGGTACAAGAGCGGGACCATCAGGTAAATGGCAAAGATGAATAATGAGGTCGGCACAAAAATCGCCAACGCCAGCCATATCGGCGCGCGCGTGACGAGCGCCAATCCTGCCGTCGCCGTCGTGGCAAAAGCAATGTACGGCAGCATCTTGCCCATGATGATTTGGAACGGCGTGACGGGCGCGGACAAGAGCAAGGTCAAGCGGCGTTTGATTTTTTCATCCATGAAACTGCTGGTGAAAAAGATGCTGATGAAACTCAACGGCATGATGTACAAAAACGCGACAATGACATCGGCGAAAGGCGTCGGCGGCGCTTGCAAGGAAGGAATGAACGGCTCTTGCGGCGGTGTATCGAGCGCCGCGTCAATGGAATGGATTTGCACGCGCAGTGGAAACGCGCGCGTAATTTCTTGCGTTGCCGCGAGTTCCACCACTTGCTGTTTTTCCAAATAACGCTTGAGCGCGCCGACGGCGTATTGCGATTTGGCATCGTCGCGCGCAATCACGGCGCCGCCGTCAACGACAACATCCAATGCGCGCGTTGCCAACAACTGTGCGCCGGTCGCCGCGTCCACGCGCATCGTTTCAAAACGACTGTCGCGAATTTCTGCCGCATCGCCGCGCACGCCCACGCGATACAGCCCGCTGCCCAACGCGCTCACATCGCGCAGGGCGAACGCGAGCGCGCCTAACACGGCGAGCAGAATTAACACGGCGACCGGCGAAACGCCGCCGCTAAAACGCTGACGCAAGCGCGAAATTTCGCGCCATGCAATGGTTCGGATTTGAATCATTCGCAAACTCGTTCGTCAGATTGCAAACTGGACACTTTTGGTTACACTACATCGCGCATTTTTTCACGCGGCTTGGAATCACACAATGATTGACCTGCACCACGTAACAAAGCGTTATCACAATTTCACTGCCGTTGACGATTTCAATTTTAGCGCATCGCAAGGCGAAATCGTTGGCATCATCGGACACAACGGCGCGGGCAAAAGCACCACGCTCAAAATGATTGCGGGACTCGTCGCGCCTACGAGTGGCACAGTCTATATCAACGGGCAAGACATTCAAAAACACAGCGTCGCGCTCAAACGCCAAATCGGTTACTTGCCCGAAGAAAGCCCGTTGTACGAAAACATGACCGCGCGGCAGTATCTGTTATTTTTTTCGGAATTGTACGCCATGCCGCGCGCACGCGCGCAAACGCGGATTGACGAATTGCTGCACGCCTTGAATCTCGCCGACGCGGACAAATTGACCGGCGAATTTTCCAAAGGCATGAAACGCAAAGTAGCCATCGCGCGCGCGCTCATGCACGACCCTGCCCTGCTGATTCTCGACGAACCCAATTCCGGGCTCGACCCGCTGACGTCGTTCTTTATCATCAACTTTTTGAAAACGCTCAAACGCGCACAGAAAACAATTCTGCTCAGCGCACACAATCTTTTTCACGTGGAATACATTTGCGACCGCGTGGCGATTATCAAGAGCGGCAAACTCGTCGTCTTTGATACAATGGAAGCGATTCGCGCGGGCTTGGGCAAACGCGAATTTCAAATCGTTTTTCGCGCAGAGGAACCCCTCGCGTATGAGCGCCAAGATGGCAATTACATCTATCGCACGCACGAAATGGATGCGCTGGCGACACTGCTCGAAAAAATTTCGGCGCGCGGTTGGGCATTGATTGATTTATCCGTTCACGAATCCGCGCTCGAGGAAATCTATGTCAAATTGATGACCACGTAAATAGAGACCAGAGATTAGAGATTGGAGATTAACACAACGGAATGTCACAGAGTCAGGTTGTAGAGCTCGTTGTTGGTCAAGATGCGAACCTCATCGGCACAAAAGCCGCCGCGCTGGGCGAATTAAAACGCGCGGGCTTTAACACACCAAACGGGATTGTTCTCACCACCGCCGCATATCCTGAATTTATCGCGCCGCTCGCAGAAAAAATCCGCGCGCGTCTCACCGACAACGTCATCATGGACCCTGCCGAAATCGAAAGCGCGGCGACGGAAATTCGCGCGGAAATTACCGCGCAACCGTTCCCCCCCCCCTTGCGCGCCGCACTCGAACACGCACTCGCGGATTTTTCCGAGGCGGAACGCGCGTCGCTCATCGCGCGCACCTCAACGCCTTCGGATGATTTGGCGACCTCGTTCGGCAGCGGCGTCGCGCGCGCGTATCTCGGGCTCGTCGGCGTGGACGAAATCGAACGCGCGGTTGCCAAATGTTGGGCGGCGTTATGGAATTCGCGCTCGATGTACTATCGCTTTCGCAAAAAAATTGTGCAGACCGATGTCGCGCTCGCGGTGTTGGTGCAGTCCATGATTCGCGCAGACAGCGCGGGCGTGATGTTTACGCAAAATCCGATGACGAACGATGCGAATGAAATTCAAATCAAATCGGTGTGGGGTTTGGGCGTACCGGTTACGAGCGCGCGTTTTCGTCCCGATGAATTTTTGGTGGACAAGACAAGCGGGGAAATTTCAGACCGCACGATTGAAGAACAGGTCGTGAAACTCGTTGTCGGTGAAGAAGGTCATGTGGAGGAACACGGAATAACCAATGAATTGGTTACTACGCCATCCCTCACTGACGTGCAAATTAAAAACCTCGCGGCATTGGGACAAGAGCTTGAAAAATTTTTCAACGCGCCGCAAGATATCGAGTGGGCAATCGCGGGCGACAAGATTTTTGTGTTACAAGCGCGTCCGATAGGAATACGCAATTCCTGAAAGCGCAAAACAAAACGGCGGGTCTGCTTGGACCCGCCGTTTTGTTTCTCACCGCTACTCAACGCTTGATTTTTTGCACATTCGTCCACTCGTTGTGTCCATCAAGATAGACGACCTGCACTTTGTAACGGTACGTTTTGCCGGACAGTACTTGTTTGTCGCGCGCAGTATAGTTTGCCCCTGACGGCGCGCCGGCATGTTTCGCCTGTTTGAATTTTTTGTTGATTTGTTTCCAGCGATTCTTGCCCACTTTGCGATACACGTTAAAGCCCGCGATTTGCGCTTCGCTGGTCGTGTGCCATTTCAAAATATTCTTGTCCGCGTGCGCCATCGCCGAGAATCCGGTCACGTTGACTGCCGTCGGCGAACCATATTCGTACGCGCCAATGTCGCACTCGTTCGACGAAGGCGAATTGTTGCCGTCGAAATTGCGTGCCGCGCCGCGTTGGTCTACATTGTTGGTTGGCGGCGGAACACAATCGGCGCTGGGCGCTTGGTCAATCGCAGGGCTGTTGGCGACGAGCGCGTTGGTTTGCGTGGGTCCGCCGTTGTTGCCGAGCGTGGTATTGAGAATGGCAGCCAGCGCGGTGGGCATTGTGCCATCGCTTGTCGCGGTGATGTCACTCCCGCTCGGCGTAAAACCGTAAAATGCCTGCGCGTTGGTTTCACCGCTGTGACCAAACAAGTTATAGTTGGCGCCGGTGATAGTCCCGTCATAGTTGTCAATTTCGTTGTATGTGTCGGCGCTGTTTCCGCTGACGATGGTGCGCGCCAGCGTTACCTGACCATAATACGTGTTCGCAATACCGCCCCCTTTGCCATTGCCACTTCCATCGGTGGCGGTGTTGTTGGTCACGGTTACATTGTACATATTGATTATCCCATATGCATTCGCAACCCCGCCGCCAGCCACAACGGCAGTATTTCCGCTAATGGTGCTGTTGACGATTCCGATTTGGGCAGGCGGAGGACATTCCGAACAGCCGTCCTGGGGCGCAAGTTTTGCGTGCGTGCCCGCTCTGTGCTGGTGCCCAGCAAATTTCGGCAGCTGTCGGACTGGTTTCGAAAGGTTACCCTGCAGCTTGGGAAATTTTTTCGCAACGTCCGCCGAGAGCGCTGGCGTTATCCAGCCGTTGCGCGGGCGTCCATTGTTTGCTTGGGGATTGATGGGTGGCGGAGCAGAACGGAAACTGAACGAGTAACCTGCGCCAATGCCGGCGCCTACAAGCGCGTAATTGCCATTGATTGTGCTTTGATTCACCACCAGTGAACCATATGCATCCAATATGCCGCCGCCGAAAAACGCTTGGTTTCCGGTGATGGTGCTTTCGCTCACGCTCACCGTGCCACCGACCATGGCGACCCCGCCGCCGAAATAGCCGCCGTTGCCTTGCACGCGGCTGCGGTTGATGGTGGTATCGCCCCCACTCAGAATTCCGCCGCCCACAAAAGCGAGACCATTTCCACTGATAGTGCTGTCATTCAAAATGAGCGTCGTTTCAGGATTGCTGACAATGCCGGCGCCGCCGTACAAGTAGCCAAAGCCCGTGCTCAACGTGTTGTCGCTCACCGTGCTGTTGTTCAAGGTCAGCGATTCATATTCGTTGTGAATGCCTGCACCATAAATTGTGGCATCGTTACCGCTCACGGTCGTGTTGTACAGCGTCATCGTCCCGCCGTTATGGATGCCGCCGTCGTACATGCTCGAAGAATTGCCCGTGACGTAACTGTCGCGCAGAATGGCAGTGCCGGTGATGTGTGCAATGCCGCCGCCGTAGGCGATGCAATCGGTCCCAACGCAATCCACAGAATTGCCGCTGATAGTGCTGTTGATAATGTTGAGCGTGCTAAAACTCACAATGCCGCCGCCGTAGGCGCTGCAATAGTTGCCGTTGCAATAGGCGTCATTGTCGGTAATGGTACTGTTGGTAACAGTGAGCACCCCTCTGTTTGAAATGCCGCCGCCGTCGGTCGCCTTGCCGCCGGTAATCGTCGTTTCGTTGACGGTGAAATCGCCGGTGGTGGACACATAAAACACGCGGTACGAGCCCGCACCGCTCACCGTGTTACCGCCGCCTTCCAGCGTAATTACAGTAGTGATGTCAGGCAATTCTGCCGCTGGCGTATCCGTGCCAATCGTCACATTTCCGGTCAAAAAAATGGTATCCGCGCCGCTCCCTGCGGCGCAATCGGGAAAGGTCGGCGCATCATCGTTTGCATTCGTAATCGCTTCGTCGAGTGTGCACGCGCCGCTGACGGTGATGCTCGCGGCATGAACAATCGGCGCGTTGCTCATTGCCAAAAGCATCGCCGCGCCAATCAGTGATGTTGCCAACGCGCGCTGTAACGCACGGCGATTGCGGCGCGGTAACGACGCGAGCTGCGCGTAAAAATACGCGAGCCGTTTCAAGATACGCTGCCATTGTTTGAGCAGCAGTTGTAATAAAAATGGATTCTTGTTGGCGCGTTGCAATTGTTCGCGCCATGCGGCGACAAGCGAACCTTCGTCAGTTCGTTTGGGGTGAAGCATGTGCCTTGCTCCTTTGGTTACAATCCTGCGCGAATACTATGCGCAGTAGAATGAGCGAGTGTGGTGTGCGAGTGCGAGCGGCGCTCGAATTTTGGGGATATGCGATTCTACAATACTTTTGGGCAAAAAAAAAACGCTTGGAATTCGCGTGCGCGCAGCTATAATTCATTTCACATGACTCCCAACCAATTTGTCGAAAAATGGCGCGACGCGAAATTAAAAGAGCGTTCCGCATATCAAAGCCACTTTAACGATGTCTGCGCGCTGCTCGGACATCCGACGCCCATCGAAGCGGACCCTGAGGGAACATGGTTTACGTTTGAAGCGTTCGCGGATAAAACGCACGGCGGCACCGGTTTCGCGGATGTTTGGAAAAAAGATTTTTTCGCGTGGGAGTACAAAGGCAAGCACGCAAACCTCACCGACGCGTACAAATCCCTTTCCATTTCCGCCGGGACAGTAAGAACAAAATGATGCGCGCGTCGTGGCGATTGCGAATGCGGCGCGCGAGTTGGTGCAGTTGCGCGACAATTGGTTGAATCCGC
>JAKOPZ010000317.1 GCA_029778615.1 Chloroflexota bacterium
GAACCGCTCGAAACTGCGCGCGCAGTGATGATTATGATTCACGGACGCGGCGCGTCGGCGCAAGATATTTTGTCGCTCGCACAGGAATTGCCGCGCGATGGATTTTGTTTTCTCGCGCCGCAAGCGGCGAACGCAACGTGGTATCCGTTTCCTTTCATGGAACCGATGGAAAAAAATGAGCCGTGGTTGTCGTCCGCGCTGAATTTGGTTGACGCGATAGTTCAACGCGTCCGTGGCGCGGAAAATATGCGCGGCGCAAACATTCCAAACGAAAAAATTTTTCTGCTCGGATTTTCGCAAGGCGCGTGTCTCGCCACCGAATATGCCGCGGGGCACGCGCAAAAATACGGCGGCATCGTCGGCTTGAGCGGCGGACTCATCGGACCCGACGGCACGCCGCGCGACTATCAAGGTTCATTCGACGGTACGCCCGTTTTTCTCGGATGCAGCGATGTGGATTTTCACATTCCAAAAGAACGCGTCATGCAAACGCGGGATGTGTTTGAACGCATGGGCGCGGAGGTGACGATGCGTTTGTATCCGAACATGGAGCATACGGTGAACATGGATGAGTTGGAGTTTGTGGCGGGGATGATGGAGGAGGTAGCAAGTAGTAAGTAGCACGTATCAAGTGTGCCATACTACTTGCTACCTGCTACCTGCTACCTATGCCCTCTTTTCACTACACCTCATTCGCCCAAGAAATCATTTTCGGCGCGGGTGCGTTGGAAAAAATTTCCGAAATCATCGCGCAGAAAAGTTTTTCGCGTGCGATGCTGATTACCACGCGCAGTCAACGCGCGAATGGACATGTCGCGCGCCTTGAAAAATTGTTGGGCGAAAAATTGGTCGCGATATTTGATGCAGTGCAGCAGCACGTGCCGCAAGCGAATGTGGATGAGACGACAAAACTCGCGCGCGAAAAAAATGTTGATGCACTCATCGCATTAGGCGGCGGCAGTGCCATCGGCGTGGCAAAAGCAACAAGCCATAGTCTCCAGTCTCCAGTCTCCAATCCCCAGTCTCCAGTCTCCAATCCCCAGTCTCCA
>JAKOPZ010000318.1 GCA_029778615.1 Chloroflexota bacterium
CAATGGCTTTACTTTTTTCACAATCGCCAAATCGGCGGCAAGCATCCGGGTGTTCGTCGCCGTCGGCGTCGTCGAGGGCGTCACGCTGGCAAGGAGCGTCGCGGTGCCAGTCGGCGTAAAAGTTGCTGTAGGTGTGTGCGTGTTAGTTATGGTGATGGTTGGCGTATGCGTTGATGTGCTGTGCGGTGTGTTGGTTGGCGTATGCGTTGGCGTGTTGAGCGGTGTGTTAGTTGGCGTATGCGTTGGCGTATTGGTGCGCGTGTCGGTGCTCGTGGGTGTGTTGGTCGGAGTCGGGGTGGGAGGCGCCGTCGTGAGTTTGGCAATTTTGTTGAGTGAGTTGACTTGATGGTCCCCGCTATCGTTGAAAATGCCGCCAACATAAACGTCGTTGCCTACATGTAAAATGACATTGACTTGATTCCCCAAACCATTATTCGGCAAGGCAACCCAATTTGTGCCATCGTACTTGGCAATGTTACGCAGCGTTACCGTTCCATCCGCGCTCGTGTTATAAATGCCGCCGACGTAAAGACCATTGTCCGCGACGGCAAAACTGGTCACTGTATAGCTGAGTCCATCGTTCGGCAGCGCAAACCAGCTGTCGGTCATCGTGTTCAATCCTGCGACATGATTCAGATTGGTAAGCGCATTGTCAAACGTCGCAGTGAATACACCACCTGCAAAGAGATTGTTTCCCCAGATTCCCAGAGAGCGAACATCGGAATTCAATCCGTCATGCGGGAACCCGGACCACGCCTCGGTTACAGTGTCGTACTTTGCGATATTGTTCAAGTTCTTGACGACTCCATCCCCGGTTTTACTGAATTGACCGCCTACATAGAGATCGGTGCCCGAAGCCAGAACCGCATACCCGATGCCGTTCAAACCATCGTTGGCGAGGGCAGACCAATTCGCGCCGTCAAACTTGGCGATACCAAATAGGTTAGTCAGTGCCGAATCAGCGGTCTGGAAAAATACGCCGCTGACGTACAAATCATTCCCCACTACGGCAAAGCTATACACCCAGTTGTTCAAGCCATCATGCGGAAGCGCGACCCAATTGGTTCCGTTAAACTTGGCGATATAGTTCAGGTTGGTCACAGTACCATCTGCACTCTGCGTGAAATAACCGCCCGCGTACACGTCATTGCCCATGACCGTGAGAGCGAGTACGTCATCATTTAAACCATTATTCGGCAAGGCAGACCAGATGCCCGTCGTCGTGTCAAATCTGGCGATATGGTTCAGGTTTGTCACTGTCCCGTCGGCGGTCTGCGTAAAATGTCCGCCTACATAAAGATTGTTGCCTGACAACGCCATTGCGCGCACATAATCATTCAATCCGTTGTTGGGGAGCGCTTCCCACGCGTCGAGCGCCGCCGTCGGCATATCATTTTGACGCGACAAGACCGGACCGCGTTTCGAATCCAACGCGACATTCCAGCCGCGCAGGTCAAGCGTGCCGCTCGCACCTGTCCCAACCTTCACCGTCCCGTCCGGATTGAGCACGGATTCGACGGTGAGCATGTTCATACGCGCTTGGGCAAGGGACGGCATTTGCAGCGCGAGTACCCCAAGCGCAAGAAAAAACAAACTGCGCCACAGAGTATGCACAAAGACTTTATGGTATCTGGACATGAGATTCTCCTTGTCTGATGGACAACACAAATAGACTCTGCATCAAGACGTGACAGGTTTATGCGGTTGAGTTCACCGCATAAACCTGTCACACCTGAACGCTACATACTGCCACTTTTATTCGAGTTATTCATGAGCGATTTGTTCAAGCGATGGAACGTGTGCAAATTGGAACGTACCAACCTCTCGTGTGAGAGAACGATAAACGGCTTGACAACGAGGCGACGCGAGGATGCCAAATCCAGTCCATCCTGTGCCTTTGGAATGCTGATGGTTTTTGTCAGCGTTATGGTTGCGGCACTTTGACGCAGCTTTTGTTGTTTGCCGTGTTCGGGTCGAAGGTGCTTGCGCTCACGCGCGCACAGTTTTTCTTTTTCGCCCCATTCGGCGCTGCGAAAATCTTGACCACCACTTTGGCGTCGGTCTGCATTTCCGCAACCGTACAGGTCACTTTGCGCTTGACTTGGCTGCAGACTGCGGCTCGGCTTTTGACCTTGCTGATTTGATAGTTTTTCGGCAGTTTGTCTTGAATACTCACATCGGACGCTGCCTCTGCACCAAGATTGGTCACGCGGATTTTGTAGCGGTGATTGATGCTGCTCAATGGCTTTACTTTTTTCA
>JAKOPZ010000319.1 GCA_029778615.1 Chloroflexota bacterium
CTTGGGTTTGACTTCTTCGGCTTTGGGTAAGGCGATGGTCAAAATGCCGTTTTCAAATTTCGCGTCGGCTTTGTCGGTTTGCAATCCGCTCGGCAATTCAATTACGCGACTAAAGGCACCCAAGCGCGTTTCGCGCCGCAGATAGTTCTTTTCTTTGGTTTCGGCTTCTTCTTTGCTTTCACCGGAAATGGCAAGGTGATTGCCGGTGATGGTGATTTCCACATCGTCCGGTTTAACGCCCGGAATGGATGCTTTGACCACAACATTCTCGGCGGTTTCGTAGACATCCAGGCTCGGTTCGGTCCACGCGCCGGGCAAATTGTTCCAGCTGCGATTGCTAACCCACGAATCTTCAAACAAGCGGTCCATCGCTTCGCGCAGGGAAAGCATATCGTTCATCGGCTGCCAACGAATTACTTTGTTCATAGGTGATTTCCTCCTGCTGTTTTCAAATTTCTGGCACCATTATAATAAGTAATTTCATGTTTGTCAATAACCTTGACAATATCATTATCAAGTTTTTGTTAAAATTGCTTGTAAATCTATTGACAGTCTAACTCGCAAATGTTATAATAGCTGCAAAGTGGTGTGAGAGAACGAGTGCGAGCGGGCGAGCGTGTCCTGACCACGTGCGGGATTCGCCCGCTCGTTTCGTTGCGAGGCAGCTGTGGAATATCAAGATTATTATAAAATTCTGGGTGTGTCCAAAGATGCAAGCGAAAAGGACATCAAGTCCGCGTATCGCAAGTTGGCGCGTAAATTGCATCCCGACGTCAACCCGAATGACAAGAGCGCAGAACAACAATTCAAGCAAGTAAACGAAGCGTACGAAGTCTTGAGCGACCCCGACAAGCGCAAGAAATATGATTCACTCGGCGCAAACTGGAAAGAGTACGAAAACTATCAACGCGCGGGCGGCGGGCAGCCGTTCACGTGGGGCGATGCGGCGGGCGGCAGAAGCGGCGGCACCACCTATCGCACCATTGACCCGGAAGAATACGAACAAATTTTTGGCGACCTCGGCGGCGCGTCGGATTTCTTTCGCACGTTCTTTGGCGGCGGGGCGGGCGGCTTCGGCGGCGGCGGACGCGCGGGCGGCGGGCTCAATATGCGCGGGCAAGATTTGGAACAGCCCGTTCAAATTTCGCTGGACGAAGCATATCACGGCACGAAACGCATCTTGCAAAAAGACGGCAAGAAAATTGAAGTAGACATACGTCCCGGCGTCAAGACCGGCTCGCGCGTGCGTCTCGCCAAGCAAGGCGGCGCGGGCGTCGGTGCCGGACCGGCGGGCGATTTGTTTTTGAGCATTCAAGTTTTGCCCGATCCGCGCTTTGAACGCAACGGCGACGACATCACGGTTGAAGTCCCGGTCGATTTGTATACCGCGATTCTCGGCGGCGAGGTTGCCGTACCCACGCCCAAAGGCAGCAGTCTCATGCTCAAAATTCCGCCAGGCACACAAAACGGGAAATCTTTTCGCCTCGCGAACAAAGGAATGCCCAAGCTGAACGAGACCAACAACTTTGGCAATTTGTATGCGCGCGTCAAGATCGTGCTGCCGGAAAAATTGAGTCCAAAGGAAATCGAATTGTTTGAGCAGCTCAAGCAACTGCGCGCCTAGCGCATCATTAACCGATTTGGCAAGACGCAAAACGTGTTGGGCGATGCTTCCTTTACGCGGGGGCGCAAGATTTGCCCAAGCTTGTTCAAGAATGGGTGCGCTAATTGATTGGAATTGAGAAGGTGATATAGAATGGCAATATATTTTCGGCAAGCCACAGTCGGCGACAATGATGAGCCAATGTTCGTCATTAGCGTTGCGGCGCGTTTGGTGGAAATGCATCCGCAAACGCTGCGTTATTACGAACGCGCGGGATTGGTAAAACCGAAACGTTCACGCGGCAGTATTCGTTTGTACTCGCAGCGCGACATTGAACGTTTGAAAAAAATCGCGCGGCTCATCGAAGATTTGGGCGTTAACCTTGCAGGCGTGGAAGTGATTATCAATCTCACCGAACGGTTGGAATTGTTGCAGCAGCTGTTGGAAGAAAATCAAATTCCCGTGCCGGAATTGGTCCCCGATGAAAACGAGAGCGCCAACCCACTTGCCGCAGAATCTTCGAACGGTAAAAAATTGTCGGACGCGGTGAAAATTCAGGTGCGCCGTCCGCGCAAAACAGTTTCGCAATCCAAACCCAAAAAGGAGTAAGAAAAGATGGCGGAAACCATGATGACAAGCTCTTCGCAAGACGAAACTTTGGAAGTGACGACGATGGACGCGCTCCAGAATTATTCGGGCGTGCGCGTGTGGACTGACGCGTTGGATATCCAAGCTCGTAACGGCATCGTCGAAATTTCGGGACACGTACGGACGCAGGCGGAAAAAGAAGTGACCGAAAACGTCATTTTGAAAACCAAAGGCGTCAAGGATGTCATCAGCCACTTGTATGTGGACACGGACATTGAAATCGCCGTGGCAAAAGCATTGGGCGATGACCCGCGCACACGCGGCGGCTTTCCCGGAATTTTGGTCGGCAGCGCGTTCGGCGATTTGTATCTCAAGGGCAATGTGCCATCGCAGGAAATGAAAAAGGCGGCGGCTGAAATCGCGGCAAAGGTTCAAGGCGTGCGTTCAGTGGTGAATTCCCTCGAAGCACCCGAACCGCCGAAACCTGCGGCGCCCGCGGCGGCAGCGAAACCTGCTGTCGGCGCGAGACCCGCTGTCGCCAAACCTGCACCGAAACCTGCGCCAAAGGTTGAAGAGAGTGAAGAGGAAGCGCCTGCGGAAGAGTAGTGAACGTTCGCTGTAAAGTTCCGTGTGACGTCAAACGTGAAACATCAAGTGCTTGTCCTCTCATTCGCGCAATTTTCTTAAGGTTGTTCCGATGGCATACATCGGGGTAAGAAGTGTGAGAGGGCAAGCACTGTTGTTTTGAACTGATAGTACTGTCTTGGAAGGAAATAATCATGGCACTAAACATGAACAAACTAACCGAAAAAGCACAAGAAGCGCTCGTCGGCGCCCAGGCGTTGGCGCAAGAAAATTCCAACAGCACAATTGAACCTGAACATCTATTGCTCGCGCTGTTGAATCAGACCGACGGCGTCGCGCCGCAAGTGGTGCGCGCAGTCGGCGCGAATCCCGACGTGCTCGCGGAACAAGCAAAAAGCGAAATTGATAAATTGGCAAAAGCATACGGCGGCGCGGTCCAGGTCGGACTCGCGCGGCAAACGGGACGCGTGTTGGATGACGCGCAAAGTGTTGCGGACAGTCTCAAAGACGAATATGTTTCGACGGAACATTTTCTGATTGGACTGGCGCAAGTCGAAAGCAAAGCGAGTCAGATTTTGAAACGCGCGGGCGTGACGCGCGACAAAATTTTGCAAGCATTGACATCCGTGCGCGGCAATCAACGCATCACGTCGCAGAATCCTGAATCTACGTACGAAGCGTTGAAAAAATATGGACGCGATTTGACCGAACTCGCGCGCAAAGGCAAACTCGACCCCGTGATTGGGCGTGACGAAGAAGTGCGGCGCGTGATGCAAATACTTTCGCGACGCACCAAAAACAATCCGGTGTTGATTGGTGAACCGGGCGTTGGCAAAACCGCGATTGTGGAAGGTCTCGCGCAGCGCATTGTGCGCGGCGATGTGCCGGAACCGCTAAAAGACAAAAAAGTTATCGCATTGGATTTCGGCGCGATGATTGCGGGTGCAAAATTTCGCGGTGAATTTGAAGAACGCTTGAAAGCGGTACTCAAAGAAATCACGAGCGCGGAAGGACAAATCATCGTTTTCATTGACGAGATTCACACCATCGTCGGCGCGGGCGCGGCGGAAGGTTCGATGGACGCGGGCAACATGATTAAACCGATGCTCGCGCGCGGCGAACTGCACGCGATTGGCGCGACGACGTTGGACGAATATCGCAAGTACATTGAAAAAGATGCCGCGCTGGAACGGCGGTTCCAACCCGTCATCGTGGACGAACCGAGCGTCGAGGACACGATTAGCATTTTGCGCGGTTTGCGCGAACGCTACGAGTTGCACCACAAAGTTGAAATTCGCGACAGTGCGTTGGTCGCCGCAGCCGTGTTGAGCCATCGCTACATCAGCGACCGCTTTTTGCCCGACAAGGCGATTGACCTCGTGGACGAAGCGTGTTCGCGTTTGCGCCTCGAACTCGATTCGATGCCTGCCGAACTCGACGAAATTCAACGCCGCATGGCGCAGTTGGAAATCGAGCGCGTGGCATTGCAAAAAGAAAAAGACGCCGCGTCGAAAGAACGTCTCGCCAATCTGGAAAAAGAGTTGGCGAATTTAAAAGAGCAATCTGCCGGGATTACGGCAAAATGGAAACAAGAAAAAGAGTTGATGGATTCCGCGCAGAAATTGCGCGAGGACAAAGACCAACTTCAAATCGAACTTGAACAGGCGAATCGTCAAGCCGATTATCAAAAAGCCGCAGAGATTCAGTACGGCAAATTGCGCGACATTGACACCAAGATTGCCGAGAGCGAAGCCAAACTCGCGGAATTGCAAAAGCAAGGCGCGCTGTTGAAAAAACAAGTGACCGAAGACGACATTGCCGAAGTCGTTTCGAAATGGACGCACATTCCCGTCTCGCGTTTGATGGAAGGCGAAGTGCAAAAA
>JAKOPZ010000320.1 GCA_029778615.1 Chloroflexota bacterium
ATCAAAAATCATAAATCAAATATGCTTCCCAAACTCGTCAAACTGAACATCAACCATCACGCGCATCACACCGCGCTCGCGCCCAACACAACACTCCTGCACGCGCTCCGCGACTTGGGCTACACCGATGTCAAAAGCGGCTGCGAAAAAGGCGACTGCGGCGCGTGCGGCGTTCTCGTAAATGGGACGGTTGTTAATTCCTGTTTGCTGCTCGCTTGGCTTGCAGAGGAAAAAGAAATCATCACCGTTGCGGGTTTGGGTACGGCAGACAATCCACACCCTTTGCAAAAAGCATTTGTAGATTTTGGTGCCGCACAGTGCGGTTACTGCATCCCCGGCATGATTCTTTCCGCCAAAGCATTGCTGGACGAACATCCGCAGCCGACGGACGAACAAATGCGCGAAGCACTTTCAGGAAATTTGTGTCGTTGCACAGGCTATGTGCGAATTTTTGAAGCCATTCAGAATGCCGCGCGCGAGATGACAAGCGATTAGAAATCGCGACAACGAAAACACAAAACTTGCCTTCGCAAGTTAAAAACCGTTTTTAGTCTGCGTAGGCAGACTTGGCGTTCGGGTTGCAGCGAATTCCATTCGCCCGAACTCGAATTCCATTCCCCCGAACTCTTATGATTCAACTCGACCAACCCAACATCGCGAATCTTCCCGAACTGCGTCACATCGGAAAACCACTGCCGCGCATTGACGCGATGGGCAAAGTAACCGGCGCGACAAAATACGCGGGTGATTTTGTAATGCCCAACATGCTTCATGCTAAAGTGTTGCGCGCGAAATATCCCTCGGCGCGAATTACGCGAATTGATACGAAAGCGGCGAAAGCATTTGCAGGCGTAGTGGCGGTTTTAACCGCCCAAGATTTGCCCGGCGCGCAAATGGCGACAGATATTCCCGGTGTAACGGGAACGGCAAAACGCGCGGGTACCGACGCGCCGATTCTTGCGAGTGACCGCGTGCGTTTTCTCGGCGAAGCGATTGCGATTGTGGCGGCGGAAACATTGGACATTGCCGAAAAAGCGTTAGAGTTGATTGAGGTGGAATACGAACCGTTCCCCGCCGTATTCACACCCGAAGACGCGATGAAACAAGGCGCGCCCATCGTCACCGAACCCGATAACATTGTCGCGCGTTGGCGCATTATCAAAGGCGACGCGGACGCGGCGATGCGCGACGCGGATGTGATTGTCGAGCGTACGTACAAAACACAATTCATTGACCACGCGTATCTCGAACCTGAAGCGGGCATTGCTTGG
Source organism: Chloroflexota bacterium (assembly GCA_029778615.1). Taxonomy (GTDB): domain Bacteria; phylum Chloroflexota; class Anaerolineae; order UBA4142; family SHND01; genus SHND01. The sequence goes on from JAKOPZ010000320.1 coordinate 1,272, forward strand.
GTGGACGAAAATGGTGTTCTCACGATTCGCGTTTCAACGCAAGTTGTCGAACATTTTCGAAACATCGCGAACGCTTTACAACTTCCACAAAACAAAGTCCATGTGATGGGCGCGATGGTTGGCGGCGGATTCGGCGGCAAAGAAGACATCACTGTCGAATTGTTCATCGGACTCGCCGCTCTAAAAACACATCGTCCGGTGAAAATGATTTATTCGCGCGAAGAATC
>JAKOPZ010000321.1 GCA_029778615.1 Chloroflexota bacterium
AGAATACAGAACACAGATTAGAGGACGCAGAATAGAATTTGTCTGTTATCTGTGTTCTGTGTTCTGCTATCTGATACATGAGCATCGTCTTTGACCGCGCCGTCGAGTATTACGACCAAACGCGCGCCATGCCGCCCGAACGACATCGCGCGCTGATTGACGCTCTCGTGCGCGAAGCGGGCATCAATGAAAATTCGCGCGTTTTGGAAATTGGAGTTGGCACCGGACGCATCGGCATGGCCGTTGCCGAACATGTGCGGCGATTGTTTGGGATTGACTTGTCGTTGGAGATGATGGGCGTGCTGCGGCGCAAACTCGCGGACACCAATTTAAGCATCCACATCGCCCAAGCGGACGCGGGCAAGTTGCCGTTCGCGGACGAATCGTTCGATGTCGCGTATGCGGTGCATGTGTATCATCTCGTCGCGGGCTGGCAGAACGCGATGCGCGACGCGCGGCGCATTGTAAAACGCGGCGGGTATTTCGTCGTCAGTTTTCACAAACGCGAGGACGATTCACCCACCGCGCGCATTCGCAAACAATTGCGCGCGCTGGCGAACGCGCGGGGTGTTGATACCAAACGCCCCGGTACGCATTCGGAAGAGGAAATTTTGGGTGAAATCCAAACGTGGGGTGACGAACCGCGCATTGTCGTTTGCGGTACGTGGACGGAACCCGAAGTGCCGGAAAAAATTCTGGAAGAATTGGACCGCCAAATTTTTTCCGAGACGTGGGTGATTCCGCGTGCGGTGATGGATGAGGCAATGCCGCAAGTGCGCGAATGGGCGCGCGAGATGTACGGGGATTTGAGCAAACCGATAGAGTGCGTGTACGAAACGCGGTGGCTGGTGACGAAAAAAATGTAGGGGCGTTCAATGGAACGTCCCCTTTTTTTTAAAATAATTGCGCGCTCGCTTGTTTCTTTTCAATTGCCTCCAGCACACGCGCGGCGGACGGTTTGCCGAGATAAATATCCGCGTCCGAAAGCTGGTCATGCAGTTTCAGCAACGGCGATTCGTCGTGATTCCAATGTTTGTAGGCATCACGAAATTCGTGACGCGAGACGATGTATTCGTAGCGTCCGGTCAATTCATCGCTCGGCTCGGATAATGCGCCCACATCGAACGAGCGAACGAGCGTGGTCAAGTCTTGACTGGAATAAAGCGTGATTGTGTCGTTCATTGCAATATCCTCAAAAGGCAACTCCTCTTTCATCGCTCGTTGAAAGAGGAGTTATTTTATGCAAAGAGCGTCCTCGGGGAGGTTTGAACTCCCAGCCTTCACCTCCGCAGGGTGACGCGCTATCCAGTTGCGCTACGAGGACAGAAACAATTTATGATTTGAGATGTATGATTTATGATTTCTGATTTTGACAACTGACCAATCATAAATCGAAAATC
>JAKOPZ010000322.1 GCA_029778615.1 Chloroflexota bacterium
GAAAATTTTGCACGTCATTCCGTCTATCAGTGCTGTTCACGGCGGACCGAGCGTTGCGTTAGAGACGATGACGCGCGCGTTGGCGAATGTGGGAGTCGAGGTGGAGGTCGCGACGACGGACGATGACGGCGCGGGACATTTGCCTGTTTCACTCGACGCGCCGGAAATGCGCGAGGGTGTGCTCTATCATTTTTTTCGCCGTCAACTGCATTTTTACAAATTTTCTCTCCCACTGACACGCTGGCTCCGGCGGCATGTGCAAGCTTATGATGTCCTGCACCTTCACGCGCTTTTTTCGTACGCTGCGATGCCCGCCGCGTTTTTCGCCGCGCGGGAACGCGTGCCGTATATTGTGCGCCCGTTGGGGACCCTGCATCCATACGGCATGACACAGCATCACCCGACGTTCAAACGCATTTCGTATGCGCTGTTTGAAAAACGGATTCTCGGGCGCGCGGCGTATGTGCATTACACAAGCGCGTTGGAAGAAGCGGATGCGCGCGCGTTGGGCGTTACGACGCGCGGGGCGGTAATTCCGCTTGGCGTCGCCACAAACGATTTTTCGCGCGGACCGGACCGCGCGTGGCTGGAGGCGCACGCGCCGCAGTTTTGTGACCGCGTGGTTTTTCTTGTGCTCGCGCGGCTCAATCCGAAAAAAGGTATCGAGGTCGCGCTGGACGCGCTGGCGTCACTCCAAGATGCGCGTGTGGGCTTGATTGTGGTGGGCGACGGCGATGCGGCGTATGTGAACGCATTGCAGAAGCGCGCGGAAATGTTGGGTGTAAAAGAGTCAGTGGTCTGGGCGGGTTTTATGCAAGGCGAGGAAAAACGCGCCATGCTGCGCGCGGCGGATAGTTTTGTATTGCCCTCGTTATCTGAAAATTTTGGGATTGCGGTGGTGGAAGCGATGGCGGCGGGTTTGCCGGTCATTGTGACGCCGGAAGTTGGCATTGCGCGCGAGATTGTGCGCGCGGGCGCGGGGCTGATGGTTGCGGGAGAAGGGGCGCGTTTTGCTCAGGCGATGCGCGCGTTGGTAGAGCATCCGGCGCGCCGTCAAGAAATGGGAGCGCGGGCACGCGAACTTGTACGC
>JAKOPZ010000323.1 GCA_029778615.1 Chloroflexota bacterium
GCAATTGAAAAGTTCGACGTGTCCGGTTTTGCGCGCGGAGGGTTTCCGCGCGCCTTTGGCGACGGCGCGTAGTTTTCCGCGCTGCAACGTGAGCAAAGTGAGCAAGCGGTCTGCTTCGCCCGCATCGCTCCGTTTCAAAACAATGGCGGTCACTCGGTATTGACGCTCTCGCATGAATGATTTTTCCTCTCGTGTTGAAATTGTGTTTGATAAACTAAAAGAGCACCAAGCATCCGTAACGCGATAATCGAAAACAGCACCACCTGAACATGGAATTCTGGTATCGTGCGTTCATCTCAGCACGATGCCGGAGGAAGGATGATTCAGGTGGACGAAAAAGAACTCATTCGGCGCGCATATTTTCTCGACAACAAAAGTCAACGCCAGATTGCCAAAGAGTTCCATCATTCGCGGCGAACAATCAGAGCCGCCCTGGCGAATGCCAAACCGAGTACGTATGAACTACGCACAGCGCGTTCTGCGCCCGTGCTCGCACCTTACAAATCCATCATCGCTCAGTGGCTGCAGGACGATCGCACTGCACCGCGTAAACAGCGTCGCACGGCCCATCGCATCTACACGCAATTGTGTGAGCAGTATCACTTTACAGGTGCGGAATCCACCGTCCGTCGCTACGTTCGCCAGTGCCGCGCGGAACTGGAACCACCGGATGCGTTTCTGCTATTGGAATATGCGCCGGGGCAAGATGCACAATGCGATTTCGGTGAAGCGCAAGTGGTCATCGCGGGTGAAAGGCTCACCGCACAATTTTTCTGCGTGAAGCTCTGTTATTCCAAGACACCGTTTGTCTACGCCTTTCCGCATCAACGCCAAGAAGCATTTCTCGAAGGACAGCAGCGCGCGTTCGAGTTCTTGGAGGGTGTGCCACATCGCATGTGGTATGACAACTTGAAGACGGCCGTACTCAAAATCCTGCAAGGACGTCGGCGCGAAGAACAGCAAGCCTTCACCGCGTTTCGTTCGCACTATTTGTTTGAGAGTCGTTTCTGCACACCGGGCGAAGGACACGAGAAAGGCGGTGTCGAAAATCTCGTTGGCTATGCACGACGCAATTTCTTTACGCCCGTACCGGAAGCAGATTCTTGGGATGAGCTCAATGCCGAACTGCTCGCGCGCTGTCGTGCGGAACATGTGCGACGTCCGCGCAGTCACATGCAGAGTGTTGGCGAACTGTGGGCACACGAACGGGCCGCACTCTTGCCGTTGCCGAACCATCCCTATGAATGTTGTCGCATCTTGCCAACGCGTGTGAGTTCGTATTGTCTGATCACGTTCGAGACCAATCGCTATTCGGTGCCGGTGCAGTATGTCGGACGGCAAGTCCTGCTCAAAGCGTTTGTGGAGCGGCTTGAGATTGTTTGGGAAGACCGCGTCATTGCAACCCATCGCCGCTGCTATGCACGCGAACGCGATCTCTTGGATCCACAGCATTTTTTACGGCTGATTTTGCAGCGTCCGGGTGCGTGGGAACATGCGCGTGCGATTCGGGAATGGCAAGCCCGCTGGCCCAAGGTCTATGACCGTATGCTTGCGGCGCTACGTGTGCATTATCCGGAGCCACACGGCTTGCGCGAATTCGTGCGCATGTTGGGCTTGCACCACACCTTCACCGAGAGCCAAATGGCCGGGGCGTTTGAATGGGCGCTCCGCGCGCATTGTTTCACCGAGGAAGGTGTGCGGCAATGGCTGCGGACGCAGTATGCACCGCTGGCAGGTCCGCTCCCAGAAGCAGTGGTGCCGCCGCTGACGCGCCCGACGCCACGCGTGGCGCTGCCCAATTTGGAACAATACCAAGCGTTAGTTGAGGTTGGAGGACGCGATGGAAATTGACTTGCTCCTCCAAACGCAATGCAAACGCCTGCGCTTACCCACCTTCGTGCGCAATTACCAAAAGTTTGCCCAAGAAGCAGCGCAGCACAAGCAAACCTACGAGCAGTATTTACTTGCACTGTTGGAGCAAGAAGTCTTGCAGCGCGAGGCGAATCAGGAACGGCGGCGCATTCAAGCCGCCAAGTTTCCTGTCCTGCGCACGCTCGACGCGTTCGATTTTTCCATCGTCCCGAACGTGCCCAAGCAAAAGATTTTGCAACTCGCACGCGGCGAATACATCACCAAGTGTGAGAATGTCCTTTTCGTTGGCGAGATTGGCACGGGCAAGACGCATCTGGCGACGGCGCTGGGCATTGCGGCATGTCGTCAAGGCAAGCGCGTGCGCTTTTTCACGGCGGCAGGATTGATTAACGAACTCACCGAAGCGCGCGATGAGAAGCGCTTATTGCGCTTGCAAACGCAATTGATGAAACAAGATTTGGTCGTGCTCGACGAAGTGGGCTTTGTGCCGTTCAGCACGCAGGGCAGCCAACTCTTATTCCAGTTCTGCAGCGAACGCTACCAGCGCGGTTCGATGATCTTCACGACGAACTTGGAGTTCCCACGTTGGACCGAAGTCTTTGGCGACGCGCAGCTCACGGGTGCGCTGTTGGATCGCATCACGCATCAATGTCACATCATCGAGTGCCACGGGGACAGTTATCGCTTCAAGCAGAGCATGAAGAAACGGCACGCCGTGCCCTGAGGATAGTGAAGGAACAGTGGTGCTCTTTTCGCTTATCGCGGTGGTGCTGTTTTCGGTTATCGCGATTCGGATGTTAAGGTACAGGTGGTGCTGTTTTCAGTTATCGCGTGGTCTCATTTTCGTTTGTCAAAAACA
>JAKOPZ010000324.1 GCA_029778615.1 Chloroflexota bacterium
CGCCCGCGCGCGCCGTTGTATAATGCGCGAGAGCGTTCGTTACGCCATCTAGTGGTTTGTCATAATGTCAAGCACAATATATGCGTTTGCGAATCAAAAAGGCGGCGTCGGCAAGACGACGACGGCGGTGAACATCGGAGCGTTTCTCGCGTGGCAAGGTCGGCGCGTGCTGCTCATTGACCTCGACCCGCAAGGCAACGCATCGGCAAGCGTGGGGGTTGACCGTTTCGCCTTGCCCGCGTCCGTATATGATGTGTTTGTCGGCGGCGCGACGCTGCGCGAAATTTTGACGCGGACTGTGATGGAACACCTTACGGTGATTCCTTCGACCCCAATGCTCGCAGGGGCAGAAATCGAATTGGCGAACGCGCACGACCGCGAATTCATTTTGCGCGATGCCCTCGCTGCGGCGAGCGAGGGCTACAGTACGGAACGTTCGCCGCAGCATTCCATGTTGCGCGATGAATTCGACCACATCTTGATTGATTGTCCGCCGTCGCTCGGCATTCTCACGGTCAACGCGTTGTGCGCGGCGGATTTTGTCGTCGTGCCCGTGCAGTGCGAATATCTCGCGCTCGAAGGGCTGGCGCAACTCATGCAAACGATTTCGCTTGTGCGCGAAAATTTGAATCCGCGTTTGGAATTATTTGGGCTGGTGATGACGATGTTTGACCCGCGCGCGCGTTTGAGTACGCAGGTGATTCAAGAAGTGCGCGCGCATTTTCCAAATGAATTGTTCGAGACTTGGATTCCGCGCAATGTGCGCGTTGCCGAAGCGCCAAGCTTTGGCGAACCGTTGGTGAAATTCGACATTCACTCACGCGGCGCGGAAGCATACGAAAAATTGACGAATGAATTCTTGATGCGTGAAGCAGAGCGAGTAGCAGGTAGCATGTATCAAGTAGCAAGGGACATCGAGACGACAGATGACGTGTCCCCTGCTACCTACTACTTGCTACCTAATACTCTTGAGACGACATGACCACAGCCACCAGACACGGACTCGGACGCGGACTCGGCGCGTTGATTCCGCAAAAAACGGTTTCCGAAAATTTGCAAAATGTTGTGCGACACATTCCCATCACACAAATTGAAGCGAACCCAAAACAGCCGCGCAAAAAATTTTCTGCGGAAGCGTTGGATGAACTCGCGACATCGTTGCGCGAACACGGCTTGATTCAACCACTCGTCGTCAACGAAATTCAAACGCCGTACGGTTCGCGTTATCAATTGATTGCGGGCGAACGCCGTTGGCGCGCGGCGCAGCGCGCGGGCATGAATACGGTCCCCGCAATTTTGAAAGGTGCGACGCCGCAGCAGATGTTGGAACTCGCGCTCGTGGAAAATATCCAGCGCGCGGAATTGAACGCGTTGGAAGAAGCGGAAGCATACCAACAGCTCATTCACGAATTTGAATTGACGCAAGAGCAGGTTGCCAAAAAAGTGGGCAAAGACCGCACGACGATTTCGAACGCGCTGCGCCTTTTGAAAATGCCCGACGCGTTAAAAGACGCGGTGTTGAACGAAACGATTCGCGAAGGTCACGCGCGCGCGCTCGCACAAATCGCCGACGCGAAAAAACAAACCGCGCTTCTGCAAAAAGTGATTGCAGAAAATTTGGCGGTGCGGCAGACGGAAGAATTGGTGCGGCGCACGTTGGCGAATGGGGCGAACGGCAATGCGAAAAATGGGAATGGTCAAACGTCAAACGTCAGACGTTCCCCGTCCCCTGTTCCCCGTCCCCCATCTCCCGATACCCATTCCATTGAAGAAGATTTGCGGCGCGCGTTGGGAACAAAGGTCGAACTGTATCGCTCGCAGCGCGGCGGAAAAATCATCATCGAGTTTTATTCGGATGAAGAGCTTGAGACGATTTACGACAAGTTGGTGGGCTGAATTGATTTACCGGAACCCATATCAAAAGAGGGCTGACGCATGTCAGCCCTCTTTTTTTAACTATTTTTTCAGATTCCTCACGTCCGTAAATTTTGACATAATGTTAAATCTGTGGTACAATAAAAAATTACGCAAATTTTGCGAAAACTAAATGGAGGATGACATGGTTTCCGACAGACCCAGCACCAGCGCCTTGATTTCGGCTTTTGGGCGCGCGTATCATGCCACTCACGCGCAGCAAAAAATCTTTGACGACTTTCTCGCAGACAAGCTCTTTACGGACCAAGAGCGCGCGCTCTTTACAGAAAACCTCGCACGCGCGTTTGCGTTTTTCGACCCTGAAGGCGCCGCGCGAGCAACGACGCAAGAGCAAGCGCTCGCGGGCTTTATGCGCAATCAAAGTCTGCCGATTACCTTGAGCCGCGCGCGATATGTGGAACAAGTTTTGGAAGAGGAAATGAAAAACGGCGTGACCCAATATGTGATACTCGGCGCGGGTCTCGACACGTTCGCGTTCCGTCGCCTCGATTTGATGGCACGCCTTCAGGTGTTTGAAGTGGACCATCCCGCAACACAAAATTTCAAGCGCGCGCGTTTGCAGCAACTTGGGTGGGAAACGCCGTCACAGCTGCACTGGGTGCCGCTCGATTTCGCGCATCGCGATTTGATGTCCGCGCTTGCGGCGGCGGGTTACGACTCGAACGCGTTGACGTTATTCAGTTGGCTGGGTGTGACGTACTATTTGAAACGCGAGGTGATAGATGCCACTCTGCGCGGCATTGCCTCACACGCGCGTCCCGGCAGCATCATCATTTTTGATTATCTCGACGCGGACGCGTTCATCCCCGAACGCACCGCGCCGCGCGTTGCAAAAATGCAGGCAGCGACAATTCAAGCAGGCGAGCCAATGCAAACGGGTTTTGAACCCGCGCGGCTTGGCGCAGAACTCGACGCGCTTGGTTTTCGCTTGCAAGAAAATTTGAGCCCCGACGATATTCAAGCAAAATATTTTCGCGGGCGCACGGATGGCTATACCGCGTTCGAGCATATTCATTTTGCGCATGCTGTTGTCAAGATGTGACAGACTTTCGAAAACCGGTCACGTCTGAACGTTTTGCTGTGCGTGAATTTATTGCCGCGTCGCGCAAGCGTGGTATAATTTCGCACGTACCAATTTTCCACATTTTCTGATAGGTGAATGGATGCCCGCGATTTTTCCTTTTACAGCGATTGTTGGTCAAGAACGTATGAAGCGCGCGTTGGTGCTCAACGCGATTAATCCGCTCATTGGCGGAGTTCTCATTCGCGGCGAACGCGGCACGGCGAAATCTACCGCCGTGCGCGCGCTCGCTGCATTGCTTCCCGAAATTGAAGTCGTCGCCGATTGTCGCTTTGGCTGCAATCCCCACGATTCGCACCTCTGCGACGAGTGCATGGAACGCGAAGCGCGCGGCGAGGTGCTGCCGATTGCGCGCCGCAAAGTGCGGCTTGTAGATTTGCCCGTCAGCGCGACCGAAGACCGCGTGGTCGGCACGCTCGATATTGAAACCGCAATTAAACGCGGCGAGAAAAAATTCGAGCCCGGCGTTTTGGCGAACGCGAATCGCGGCATTTTGTATGTGGACGAAGTAAATCTTTTGGACGACCACGTGGTTGATTTGCTGCTCGATTCCGCCGCAATGGGCGTGAACAATGTCGAACGCGAAGGCATCTCGTTTCAACATCCCGCGCAATTCGTTCTCGTCGGCACGATGAATCCCGAAGAAGGCGAACTGCGTCCGCAGCTGCTCGACCGCTTTGGTCTTTCGGTGGACATTCGCGGCATTCCCGACGCGGAACAGCGCGTGGAAATTATCGAGCGGCGTCTTGCGTTCGAACAAGACCCCGAAGCGTTCGTGGACGAATGGCAAACTGCCGAAAAGAAATTGTCCAAAGAAATCGAACACGCACGCGAAAAACTTCCTGACGTAAAACATTCGCACGCGGACATTTACGCGATTGCGGAATTGACCTCCGGGCTTGAAGTGGACGGACACCGCGCGGACCTCGTGATTCTCAAAGCCGCGCGTGCACACGCCGCGTTCGCGGGACGCACGACGATTAACGAACACGATATTTTGCTCGCCGCCGAACTCGCGCTGCCGCATCGCCTCAAACGCAAACCGTTCCAGGATGTGGAAGTGAAATTTGAGCAGTTGGAAAAACAACTCGAACGCGCGCGCGAAGGTGTGCAGAGCGAAGGTCAACCCAAAGGCGACCAAAAACAAGAAGTAAAAAAAAAGCGTCTCTAGCCGCTGACGAATCGTCCGAGCATACGCCGTCGCCGAGCGACCAATCGGTACAAGGACAGGGGCATGACCCGTCGAAACAATCGCCCCGTCCCGCCGACCGCCCCGTGTCTATCGGCGACGCGTTCACTCCTCGCAAATTTCAAACCCCAATTGATAAAATGGCGCGCAAGACGGCGGGCAAACGCTCGCGCACGCGCACCGAACGCAAACGCGGTCGCTATATTCGTTCGCGCGAAATGCGCGGCGAGGTGAGTGATGTCGCGTTCGACGCGACGTTTCGGACTGCCGCGCCGCATCAACTCCGCCGCAAATCCGAAGGCAGCGACATGGCACTTTCGATTGAGAAACAAGATTTGCGAAAAAAAGTGCGCGTGCGGCGCGCGGCGAACTGCATTTTGTTTGTCGTGGACGCGTCGTGGAGCATGGCAGCCGCCGAACGCATGATTGCGACCAAAGGCGCGATTATGTCGCTGCTCGTGGACGCGTATCAAAAACGCGACCGCGTGGGACTTGTCGTTTTCCAAAAAGAAGAGGCGCGCACCGTTCTGCCGCCAACGTCTTCCGTTGACCTCGCGCAAAAAGCATTAAAAGACGTTCCCGTCGGCGGCAAGACGCCCTTGAGCGCGGGACTTTTGCTCGCACATCAAATCCTCGTGCGCGAAAAAATTCGCGACCCCGAAGTGATGCCGTTGATGATTTGTGTGACGGACGGCGCGGGCAATGTTTCGATGACCGATTTGCCGCCGCAAGAAGAAGCGCATCGCATCGCGGGCATGTTCAAAAAATCGGAAATTCGCACCGTCGTCATCAACACCGAACATGAAGCATTTGACCGCGGACTTGCCGCGACGCTTGCAGACAAATTGGGCGGGAATGTGTACACGCTCAAACAATTGCGTGCGGAAGAGTTGTATGCGCGGGTGAGAGAAAATCTAAAATAGTCAGATTGTCAGGTTGTCGGATAGTCGGTTGGTCAATTCGGACGAACGACTATCCGACGAGCAGACCATCCGACCTTTTGACCAAGTATGTTTCACGTGACACTGCAACAAATGTTCGGAACGGATTTTCTACGATAAATAGATATATTTATTGAGCAAAAAGAATAAATCCAAGCAAATAGACTGCTTGGATTTAAATTCCGTCATAAAGCGAGCAGGATTTATATACGCGTGCTTGGTTAGCGAACAGATTGAAATGTATTCATGTATGCGGCAAGGTCGCTTAATTGCGCGTTACTGATTTGCGTTTCATCATAACGCGGCATCCCCCGCCTCCCGCGCCGCACTGCCTCACTCGCTTCGCGCGCGTTCCGCAACCGCAATTCTCCCGGCGCATTCCCCAGCGCGCCGTGACAGAACTGACAGCCGTTCGCAAAATAAACTGCCGCGCCGCGCGGCGCCGCATCGCCTTGCGGATTCGCCGCCGCGAGTTGGTCGGCGGTTGGCGCCGGAACATCCAACGCCGGACGCGCCGCGCTCGTGGTGGCAAGCGAACGAGTATATGTAACCAAATTCCAAATGTCCTGGTCACTGTACTGGCTGCCAAAACCCGGCATCCCGGCAAAACTCAAACCGTTCTTGATAATCCAAAATAACTGCGCGTCCGTTTTTTCTTGCGTATCGTGGGCGCGCAAATCGGTCGCGGGCGGATAAATATTTTGCCCGAACATGCCGCTGCCATCGCCATTCGCGCCGTGACATACCGCGCACGAACCCGTATATGCGGTGCGTCCGGCTTCGAGCGCGCGGGGATTTTGTGCCACTGGATTCTGCGCGGAACCGGCTTGCGTGCGTACCGCGAGCCCAACGGCGAAATCGGCATACAATTTTTCCAGCGGCAAATTATTGCGATGCCCCAGAGCAAACGGCATTGCGACGAACACGACAAACAATCCGGCGAACACGCCGCCGAGCACGAGTCCGATAATTAACCACAGCCACTGTGCGCGCGAGCGCATAGACGTATTTTGTGAGGGAGCATTTGCCATACAAATTTTCTCGGTGTGAATTTTGTCCGCTCGTCTCGTGAAGCGAACAATTTGTGTGCGCGATGAATAATGTAACGCACGAAACAAAAATGTGGTTACGCTTGCGGCGGCATCCGCGAACGCGCGTGAAATTGTGTGGATGATGTTTTGGTCGAGAGCGGCGGCAGAGATTCCGCGCGCGCCGGTGCGGGAGCAAGCGGGCGCGCCGAACGCCGCGTAAGCGCCCAGAACACTGTCATAAAAACGACAACCAAAAACGTTCCCGCGTACATCAACTGCGTCGAGAGCAGCGCGGTATCCGTGCCCGAAAACCAGCTGTGCGCGGTGATGCCGAGATAGGCGATAAAGCTGAGATAGTGAATGACACGGAACGTGTTGATGCCAATCGCCTTGCGGACATAAAACGTGATGGTGACGAGAACGGTCAGATACGTGCCGATGACGCCGATGCCAATCCAAAACGGACGATAGTCGGAAATGAACGGTACGAGCAATTGCGCGAGCGAGAACGGCGCGTAACTGTCCCACATGAGAACGACCATATGAATCAACGTAAAGCCGATTGCCAACAGGGAAAGATATTCGTGCGCGTCGTACGTAAACGCGCGCGGCACCAGCCGGTCAAACATTTTTGACGAGACACCCAGTCCCCAAACCGTCGAGAGCCAAAACAAAAGATACGCGAGAATTCCTGAGCTGCGCGTGATAAACCAGTACATGTGCGTGCCGTTGATGCCAAACAACGCGTCGAGCAAACGATTCCACACCGTACCCAACGAAGTTTGCAGCAGAATTAAAATCAACGCGACAATGCCGAACGCGAACGCGCCGAGCATCACTTTGATTGTTTTTTGCAGCATCGTGTCAGATGGATTCCATTCGTTCATGTAACAACTCCTGTGCGTGCGGCGAGCCCCACAATTTTTTACTGCGGTCTATCGCGATAAATTCAACGCCGGTGTGCGCGGCGGCAATTTGCGGCGCGTGGTCTGGACCGGCAATCAACAGCGCTTTGGCAAATACTTCGGCAGTCGTCGCGTGCGGAGCAACGACGGTCACGCTCAACCAATCGGTCTGCGCGGGTGCGCCCGTGCGCGGGTCAATCAGATGATGCAGTTCGCGCGCGCCATTTCTCCATGTGCGTTTTGTAATCGAAGAAGTCGCAACCGCGCCCGGCGGAACGCGCAAAATGCTCAAGGTCAGCTGCGCGTCGTAAGGGTCTTCGATTTCGATTTCCCACGTGGTTTCATCGCGCGGCAAACCAATCGTAAACAAATCGCCGCCCGCGTTCACCGCGCACGCGTCGCTGTATGCGGCGAGGCGCTGTGCCGCGCGTTCCGCAATCCATCCCTTGGCAATGCCGCCCAAATCAATCCGCGTCTGCGGCGGAAGCCAAACCGCGCGCGCCGCTGTTTGAAACGCAATGGCGCCAAAATTTTCGGCGTGCGCTTCAAGCAGCGGCGTACGCGCGCCTCCACTGCGCGCTCGCACCATTTCCAAACTGGCATCATATCCCGCGCGTTCGAGCGCGCCGAGAATCGCGGGATTAAAAATTCCATCGGTCTGCTGATACAGCGCGTAGGCGTCCTGCAACAGCGCAAACATTTCGGGAGAGCAATTGAACCAGGTGCCCGCCGCGCGATTCAGCGCGGACAATTCGCTGGTCTCTTGAAACCGCGTGAATTGTTGTTCGCCTGCGGCAATGTATGCGCGGGTCGCTTCAAACGCGGGCGCCAGCTCCTGCGGATTGCTCTCGGCGGCGAGAACAATCTGCGTGTTCATTGCGCGAAATTCGTAAAATTCCATGTTGACCTATGAGCCGCCGCTGCGCAAACGGCGCGGACGCTGCCCGAACTGCGGTTGACTGAATTGCCCGAACGGTTGGGTGTTCGGCTGGAGCTGCGGCAAATTGCTGCGACTGCGCGGCGTGGGCAATGCTTGCAGTTGTCCGGGAACGCTGTTCGGCGCGGGTTGTATGTTTTGCGCGGGCGCGTTTTGGTCCAGCGCGGGAGCGTCCAGTTCCGGCGCGGCGTTCACTTCCGAAGCGATGGGCGCGTGCGCAATCAGCGCCCAGCCGCCGATAAAGGCGGCGACACTGCCTCCCGCAATCAGTACGCGCAGAGGGTTATTGAGTGGTCGCGTTGATTTGGTCATTCGTCCGAACCTCCATCGTCTCCGCCGCGCCGAATGCGAATCCGCCCGTCGGCAGTGACTTGAATCAAGCCATAACGCTGGAGCGCTTGCATGACTTGATTGTATTGGTCTACTTCTTGATTGGCTTGTTGGAGCTGTTGGCTCGCTTGGTCCAGCTGTTGATTGAGGTCATTCAGCTGTTGTTGGTACTGCTGTTCGCGCGTTTGATATTGATTCACCAAATCGCGCAGCTGTTGAATTTCCGCCGGGTTCGACGCGGAAGAATTGGTGTTGACGACGGACGCATTGGCGGAGACCGGCGCGGCGGCGGGCGCCGGCATGTTGCGCGCGGCGTTGACGCCGATGGCGAGCATCGCACACGCGACGAGCGCGGTAATGGCAGAAGCAGTCAAGAGAGCTTTGAGTTGATTCATAGAGTCCTCACTGGAATGTTGGAATTTTCGCGCGCAATTCTGAACGCGTGATTAAAAGAATACTGGCTCAAGATAATGATTCGCTGGATTTTGGATGAAAAGTTTGTGGAGATTTTGTGGAGAATCAAAAAGAATTTGCGCGCGCGGCGGACTTGTGGCACTATCGCGGCGATGCCTGAAAAAACCGTGCCCATTATGGATTATGAAGGTTCGCGCTGGCGCGAAGAATTTTGGCGCGGGCGCGAATATGAGGATGCCGTCGAGCGCATCGCGTTGAACGCATTCTTGCCGCCGCGCGGAAAACGTTTGGTCGAAATCGGCGCGGGGTTTGGGCGGCTGGCGGATTTGTATCGCGGCTACGAACAGGTGATTTTGTTGGATTACGCGCGCTCGATGTTACAGGATGCGCGCGAACGTTTGGGGAATGACCCGCGTTTTATTTTCGTCGCGGCGGACTTGTACAATTTACCGTTCGCCGACAACGCGCTGGATACCGCGTTGACAATTCGTGTGCTGCATCACGTCGCCAACATTCCGAACGCGTTTGCGGAAATTGCGCGCGCGGTGCGTCCACACGGCACGTACCTTACCGATTTCGCCAACAAGCGGCATTTGAAAGCATTGGTGAAATATCATCTCCGTCGGCATGACGGGCGCGGAGTGGGCGCCATGAATCCGTACTCACTCGAACCGTACGAATTTGTGAAATTGAATTTCGATTATCACCCGCAATACATTCGCGAAAATTTGCGACGCGTTGCTTTTGAAATTCGCGCGACGCGCGGCGTATCCATTTTTCGCATCGGCGCATTGAAACGCCTTGTGCCAACGTCATTCCTTGTTTCCCTCGACGCCAATCTCCAGTCTCCAATCTCGAATCTCCAAATCACGCCGAGCATTTTTTATTTAACCGAATCGGTGAAAAACGGCGACGCGCGTTTGAATGAAAATCTCTGGCGCTGTGTGAAATGTCACGCAGAAAAAATTTCGATGAATGGGGAAACGATGCACTGTGGGGCGTGCGGCGCGGGATTTTTTCAGAACGAGGGGATTTGGGAAATAAAGGTGTAGGGTACGGTACGCCTTACGAAATTTCCTGACCGCCTTGCGGTGTATGTACGAATCTTCGCACTCGGATAGGTTTCTCGCCAAAATTTACAAGCAGGACAAGTTTTTCATTCGCTTTCGTTACGTACAACAAACATTGTTCAGGGTCATCGGGCTTGATGGTGGACGCCGCTTTGGTTTCCAACAAGAGGCGGTCGGTTTTGTCCCAACATACGAAATCTACGCGGCGTTTGGTTACGACAATACCATCATACGTGATGGGGATTTTGACCTCGCGCTGAAACTCGACGCCAAATTTGGGCAGCGCAATCGCCAACGCGCGTTGATAATCCACTTCCATACAGTGCAAACCAAGCTGCCGTTGGACATCAATGCACGCGCCGATGACGTTGTAGGAAAGTTTCTCGAATTGATGTTTCCCCTTGCGTTCGGGTTCGGTTGGCATGTTGACCCCCAAGCAAGAACCGTAGCAGAAAAAACATTGAACCACGAAAACCGCGAAATTATACACGAAAGCCGCGAAAGAGTAATCTTCTTTGGCGGTTTTCATTTTTTTCGCGGTTTTCGTGTTCCTACCTTTCGCGTCCTTCGCGTTCCAAACGCCCTTCCTCCCCCCTCCACAATCTTTATCTCTTTTTCCGTCAACCCTGACACGCGGTCACGCCCAACGTGCATCGAGCCGAGAGCGTGACCGCGTGTCAACAACGCATACACCAACGCATCTATCTCCCGTTCCCACTCGCGCGTGTCCGCGTCAGGGTGCGCGCTCAATCTTCATTGTCTGTTCTAAATTTCAGGTCATAATTGATGATGAATTCAGTTTCCTCATCGCTGAATCCAAATGGAATTTGCAAGGCGCGGTCAATTTTGTCAATCAAGGATTTGGACAAGCGTGCACGATATTCTTTGAACTCGGAAACTTTGACATAGTCAGCTTGCTTTACGATGGCGTTGCGTTCTAAATCAGCAACATACGCTGCATATAATCTTTGCAATTCTTGAATCTTTTGGGAATTAAGGCTCGGCATAGGACACATCCACAGCTCATAGGTTTTAAGGTCCAGTGTGTTTGAATAGATGTGGTAGAGCCAATAGTAAAAGTTGCTCGATAACAAAGCACACACAACGTCACGGTCAATTTGGTCATTCACAAAAATCGCGTTTTCCTTTGTCGAACCTGTGCTGTAATTTGTAATGATATTGTAGTAGCGTCCGCCAGATGTACGATAATAAACTGCGTTTTTCTTTGTCTGCTTTCGCTCGTTTTGCTCCTCATAGTCGGCAAGTGTTTTCGGAATGGAAAAAATCTTTTCTAAAATCGCGAGCTCAATCGGAGTGCCGACTTTTGGCAAGCGTCCGCGTTTGATGAACTTGACTGAATTCACGAATCGTAAACCATTTATGATTTCGTCAATACTTGTTTCCGCATAGCGTTTGATGATTTTGGTGGTGAGCAGCTCTTGAGTTGGTTTGCCATTCTTGAATGCAAAGACAATCGAGACGCGTTGGTCTGCATTGAGGAAAATTCTGTTGGGTCGGTTGGAATACGAAGATACTGCAATCCGTTCGCATGTTTTGAGCATTTCGCTATGCAATGGAAACATTGACTCGCTCGATGTAAATGACAGCGGAACGATATAGCAAAGTGCGCCAGGTGTTTTCGCGCACTTGAAAAGTCCCAAGTCAATAAACAATGAAAAAGTATCGAGAGAACCTTTTTGTACTTTGGGGATTGATTTTGCGGACAAATAGTTTTTTTGAAAATAATCTTTTTGCTCGGCTGAATAACTTGCCCCATACGGCGGATTGCCAATCACCACATCAAACCCATCGGTCATGCCAAACATCCACTCGGCGTCGAAAAATTCTGCGTGCGCGTTTTGGTCGTAGGGGTCCCAGCCCGCGAGTTGGTTCGCCGTGCTGGCGCGCCAGCCGTCATGTTTCAAGAGGTCGCTGATTTCCTTGCGGAGCGCGGCGTCGCGCTTGCGATATTTTTCTTTGGTCTCGCGCGTGCGCGCCGTAAACAGATTGCGGCGCACCTCGCCCAGTTCCTTTTCCTTTTGTTCAATCGCAGGATTGCGAAACATCATCTGCGCGGGTTTCTCGATGCCAATCAACGTATTCGCCGCGACAAATTTCGTTTCCAGATTCGGCAGCGGACGCACGCCGCGATTCTCACGATGATTGTCCACGCGTTCATCTACAATGAGCGAAATGAATGCGCGCAGTTTCGCAATTTGCACCGCGATGGGTTGAATGTCCACGCCGTAAATGCAGTTTTCGATGAGATAGAGTTTGCGCCCGTAATCGAGTTCGTTGCGGCTGAACGCTTGCTCCACATCCTGAATCGCTTTTTCGCGCTGCTCGGGGTCGGGAATCTCGCTCATTTTGCGAATTTGTTTTTCTTTCCAGCGCGCATTGTCAGGGTCGAGTTTGTGCAGAATGAAAACGAGTTTGTGCAATGCCCCCATCGGAAACGCGCCCGAACCGCACGCGGGGTCGAGCAGTTTCAAATTGTCAATCGCTTCGACGAGCGCGGCGGTCTCGCGTTCGTCAAACTGCGGCGGCTCGGTGGTGTAAGAGAGGAGATGACGCAGGCGCGCGTTCAGTGGGGCTGTCATTGCGAGGGACGAAGCAATCTCGCTCGCGCGCGGGTCGCCTGTCATTGCGAGGGACGAAGCAATCTCGCTCGCGCGTGGGTCGTCTGTCATTGCGAGGGACGAAGCAATCTCTTCCGCGATGGGGGGATTGCTTCGCTCCGCTCGCAATGACACTGTTCCTCGCAATGACAATGCCGTCTCCAGATACGCAATCAACGATTCATCCACCATATAGTTGACAATTTCGCGCGGGGTGTAGAACGAACCCGTTTGTTTGCGCGCGGTGACGCCCGTTTCGGGATTGTAGGCGGCGAGCAGGTTTTCAAAAACTTTGCCGAGCAGTTCGGGGTCGAGCGCGACTTCTTGTTCGATGGGCGTGTTTTCGTCAATCGTAAATTTGTAACGATGCAAGAGACGTAACAAGCCGCGCACTTCATATTGTTTATTTTTCGTGCCAAAGGTTTCGTTCAAACGCGCGTTGTCTTTTCGCGTAAAAAATTTTGGGTCATTGTGTTCGGCAAAGAAAAGATAATTCGGCACGTCGAGTTGGTCGCCGATGCGTTCCGAAAAACCGTCAATGCGAACGATTTCGCGCTTGCCGTTGACTTGGTTGTCACGGTCCAAACATTCAAACAGACGCCGTTCAAAAAAGGAATATTCTCGGTGAGTTTTAGAAACGCGGCAGAGTTTTCGAAAGTATCTTGATAGCGATAGCGATTGTGCGCCATGAAATCATCGGCGCGTTGTCCGGGCTTGGGCTTGTGACGAAAGGCGCGTGCGCCCATCTCGGTATTGAGCGTGCCGAAAAAAAGATTTTGCAAAATCGCTTTATAGTACGTGCTGCTCTTGGGGTCGAAATCTTTGAGCAGCGTTTTGATTTTGTTTTCGTCAAAGAGATCGGACGGCACGAGGTCTTTTTCTTGAATGAACCACGTAAAGATGAGGCGCGTGATGAGGCGAATGAGTGAGGTCGCGTTCCGTTCGGTTTCCTCTTTGCCCGCGCCGTTGGGGAATGTGACGTGCGCTTGCGCCCAATAAAACCAGTTGGCAAGTTCGCGGAAAAATTTCTTGTTCAGTTCGGACGTGTCGAGGACGCTGCGCCATGCTTCATGGAACGCCGTGAAATTCTGCGGATGATAGTCCTCGACCAATTTCGGCAGTGACAAATCATTGAGGATTTCGATATGCGCGCGGTGCGGGTCACGAAAACGAATATCTTTGATGAGCGTGACCTTTTCCAAAACATCCTTGTCGGCGTCGCGTTTGTGCAAGCGGCGGTCAATGACCGAGAGCGTGAGCGTGTCGCCGTGCTTGAATAAAATCAGCGCGGGCATCTTGAACAGTTTGTTGATTTCGCGCGTGATGCGCGCGAGTTCGGTGCGCGCATAATGGGGCTGTGCGAGTTCCAAACAAAAAATCAGATACGAATGATAATTGTCCAAGTCCACCGCGCGCGCGTCAAAGAGCGAACGCTGCGCGGATTGATTCAATTCCGTTTCGGTCAATTGCATCACCAAATCAATGACGCGCCAATCGTCCACGAGCGCGTTGTCTCGACGAAAACTTGGGTCATCCCACGTCTGCAAGAATGCTTCTTTGGTCGGTTCGGGCAGTCCGAGTTGTTTGTTACTGCGATAACCGAGCGCGGCGAACAAGTCGAGCGCGTTCGTCTGCAATTCGCCGTGCGCGAAATTTTTTAATGCGGTTTGGATTTGGGCCTTGGAATCGGTGGGCATTGTTATTCTCTATTTGTCATTGCGAGGAGCGCTTTGTGTTTGGTCTGTCATTGCGAGGAGCGCACTTTGCGACGAAGCAATCCCCATCGCGCGGGATACGCGATTGCCGCGCTCCGCTCGCAATGACACTCTGTGCCAGTCTGTCATTGCGAGGAGCGCACATTGCGACGAAGCAATCCTCA
>JAKOPZ010000061.1 GCA_029778615.1 Chloroflexota bacterium
CTAACTCATAAATTGTATGCGCGCAATTGACATTCATATTCACGTGCCCGTTCCTGAAAACCATCCCGCAGGCGCCGAGACGCGCAACCTGGCGGGATATTTTCGCTCCGCGACCGGCGAATGGACGCCCGAAGCGATGTATGAAAAATATCGCGCGCTGGATTTATTTGGCGTGATTTTTGCGATTGACGCGGAAACGACGAGCGGCGTGCCGTACGTGGGGAATGATTGGGTCGCCGGCATCGCGCAAAAATATGCGGACCGTTTCATCGGCTTTGCTTCGGTGGACCCGTGGAAAGGCAAATGGGCGGTGCAGGAAGTGGAACGCGCGGTCAACAGCTTGGGCTTGCGTGGACTCAAGCTGCATCCCAACACGCAGGCGTTTTTTCCAAACGAACGACGCTTTTATCCTTTGTGGGAAAAATGCGCGGAACTCGGCATTCCGGTGCTCTTTCATTCCGGGCAAACGGGGGTGGGCGCCGGAACGCCCGGCGGCGGGGGATTCAAACTAAAGTATTCACAGCCCATTCCCTATATTGACGATGTTGCCGCAGATTTTCCCGAACTCACCATCATCACCGCGCACCCTGCCGTCCCATGGCAAGAAGAACAATTGTCGGTGGCGCTGCATAAAGGGAACGTGTACATAGACCTCTCAGGATGGTCGCCGAAATATTTTCGCCCTGTGCTGCTGCAATACGCGACGACGCTGCTGCAAGATAAAGTGCTGTTTGGTTCTGATTATCCTGCGCTACAGCCCGAACGGTGGCTCGCCGATTTTGACGCGCTCGACATCAAACCTCAGGTGCGACAAAAAATTCTCCTCGACAATGCGCGCCGCTTGCTCAAAATCGGAGTGTGACCACTCAATTGCCGGTGCAGCCGTAATAGCCCATTCGCTCCGAAACCAGTTTCGCCGCGCGCACGATGGCTTTGCGAAACTCGGTTTGGGCGCGTTGAAAGCGATAAGCCGGAATTGACATGCTGAGCGCCGCAATCACATCGCCGCGATAATCGTACACCGGCGCGCCGACGCAGCACAAGTCCATGACGATTTCCTCCAAATCGTACGCGTATCCTTGCTTGCGAATTTTCGCCAACGCCTGTACGAGCTCTTCGGGGTCGGTGATGGTGTTCGGCGTTAGGCGCGGCAGTCCATTGATTTTGAGGATTCTTCTGACTTCGACTTCGGGACGAAACGCCAAAAGGACTTTGCCCAGCGAACTGCAATGAGGATAAAGACGCGCGCCCAGCGCGGTCACCTCGACGCGCACCGCCTGCTTTCCCTCCAGCTTGTCCACATACACCAACTGCGTATCGTCAAGAATGGCGAGATGAATCGTCTCTTGATATTGCGCTGCGAGCTGCTCCATAATGGGACGCGCTTCGCGGCGCAGCTCTGTCGTCGCGAGAAGCGTTTCACTCAATTCGACCAAGCGCCAGCCGAGCCGATACCGCGCCGCGTCGGTCTTGCCCAACAGCCCCACCTGCGCGAGCGAATTGAGTAGGTCATGCGCGCTCGATTTGGCAAGCCCCAAGCGCGCCGCCACCTCGCGCACGCCCCATTCGGTATGCTCGCGGTCAAACAAGCTGAGAACTTGACTTGCTTTGTCAATTGTTTGTAACATGGTGAGGTATCAAGTAGCAGGTAGTAGGTAGCAGGGAGCAGGTAATAGGTTTGGCGTTTGGCGTTTGACGTTTCACGCTTCCTTGCTTTGTTCTTGCGCGATTTTTTGCAAAATTTCCGCGCCCACGTTCGCCGCCGAGAGTCCGCGAAACAAAAACGCCAGCCCCACTACCGCGCTCAATTCTTCAAACGTCGCGCCCGCGCGCAGCGCCGCCGTCGCGTGCAGTTTCGCCGCATCTTGCAAATTCATCAGCAGCATTCCAAACAACATTAGCTGTACCGTTTTCACGTCAAAGCATTTGGGATACATCGCGTGCGCGCGAATTTGTTCTTGCAGCGCGAGCAGTTCGGGGTCTATGCGCGCGAGCAAATCGGTGCGGGCTTGAATGCGCGGCGGCACAAAGCCAATGAGCTCGGTATAAAAATCGCGGTACTGTTGAATTTGTTCATCCGAAATTTGTCGCGGGGGAAGAGCAGAGGAAGGAACAGGTTCAGCCACATTGCCTCCTTGCGCCAAGTATCCTCGAAACACCTCGAACACGCAAGTATGTTGTCCGAATATTTCGGATGCGCCAGTGGATTTTCGACAGTGATGGGATTAGAATAGCGCGGTGTTTTGGGGCGAACAGGGTTGTACGACAAGGAGGCAAAAGCGATGAATTCGTTCCGAATGTATATCGGCGGCGAATGGGTGGACGCGGCGAACGGCGAAACGTTTGACGACTATAATCCGTACAATGGACAAGTGTACGCGCGCGTTCCCAAAGGAACACGCGCCGACGCGAAACGCGCGATTGATGCCGCCGCGCGCGCGTTTCCCGCGTGGGCAAACACACCGCCCGCCGCGCGTCAAAAAATGTTTTTGAAAGCGGCGGACATTTTTGAAAAACGCCAAGACGAATTGGTGAGTACGTTGATGCAAGAAAACGGTTCCACCGTCGGGATTGCAATGTTCCAAATGTTTTTTGTGCCCGGACTGCTGCGCCAAGCCGCCGCCGCCGCGTACGATGTCAAAGGCGAAGTGATTCCTGCCGATTATCCAAATTCGTTTTTCATGGCGCTGCGCCAACCGGCGGGCGTCGTCGCGGGATTCGGTCCGTTCAACGTGCCGTACATTTTGTGTATGCGCGCGATTGCGCTGCCGATTGCGTACGGCAACACCGCCGTTTTGAAACCTTCGGAAGAAGCGCCTGTCGCGGGCGGCATTCGGCTCGCGGAAATTTTTGAGGAAGCAGGATTTCCGCCCGGTGTTTTGAATGTGATTACAAGCACGCGCCAAGATGCCGCCGAAGTGGGCGATGAAATGATTGCGAATCCCGCGACGCGGCGCATCAGCTTTACGGGTTCCACCGAAGTGGGGCGCATCATTGCCGAAAAAGCGGGGCGGCATCTGAAACGCGCGGTGATGGAGCTCGGCGGCAAAGACCCGTTGATTGTGTTGCGCGATGCGGATTTGGATTACGCGGCGGACGCGGCGGCGTGGGGCGCGTTTTTGCATCAAGGACAAATCTGCATGTCCACCGAACGCATCATTGTCGAACGTCCCGTCGCGGACGCGTTTATCGAAAAATTGGTGCAGCGCGCGAATGGATTAAAAGTGGGCGACCCCGGCGATTTCACCACGAACATCGGTCCGCTCATCAATCAAGCGGCAGTAACCAAAGTTCACTCGCACGTGCAAGAAGCCATCAACGGCGGCGCGAATTTAATTCTCGGCGGCAAGTATGAAAATTTGTTGTACTATCCGACGATTGTGACGAACGTTCAAGACAACATGAAACTGTTCACCGACCAAACCTTCGGACCCGTCGCGCCCATCGTCATCGTGGACGATGCGGAACAAGCGCTCGCCGTCGCGAACAATTCGCGTTACGGACTTTCGTCGGGCATCATCACGAACGATTTCAACAAAGCGCTCGATATGGCGATGCGGCTCGAAACGGGCATGGTGCATATCGGCGACCAAAGTGTGAATGATGAACCGCAAGTGCCGTTCGGCGGCGTCAAAGACAGCGGTTACGGACGCATGGGCGGCAAGGCGGCGCTGGATGAATTTACGGAATTGAGATGGATTAGTGTGCAGCGGACGCCGCGGACGTTTCCCTAATACTACTTTGTCATTTTACGGTCGGGCGATTCAAATCGCGGCAACCCGGAGCGAAATCGGCCTCTGCCGATTGAGATTCTGCATAATTTTGAGCCGTTTCAAGTCTGCGTAGGCAGACTTGGCTATGCGTTGCTGCGATTTCCAATCGCCAAGAATTGAACTGACAAAGCAGTACAAGTCCCTTGACATCCTGTCTAGTCTGTCTATAATGGTTCCTAGTAACTAGACAGACTGGACAGGAGTAGAAATGAAACAACAAGTTTGGCAACTCCAAGAGGCAAAAAACAAGTTTAGCGAGGTTGTTGACCACGCAGTCAAGCATGGTCCCCAAATCATTACTCGACGCGGGGTGGAAACTGCGATTGTGCTCTCGTTTCAAGAATATCGCCGAATGCTTCTCCGCCAGAACAAGCTTTCCGAGTATTTCCGCAAGTCTCCCTTGCGAGGCGTGGAATTGGATTTGAAGCGCGACAAGCGCGGCTGGAGAAGTGATGTTGACCTATGAAATTTCTTTTTGACACCAACGTCATTTCTGAATTGGCGGCACGACAACCCAATCCGCGCGTGGTGGAATGGATTGACCAACTTGACCCCGATACAATCTATCTGAGCGTCATTACCATTGGCGAAATTCGCAAAGGCATCGAGAAACTTGCATCCTCAAAACGCAAAGATGCGCTCAGAGAATGGCTGGAAAATGACTTGCTCGTACGTTTTCAGGGACGTGTAATCGAGATTACAGCTGACATCATGTTGACGTGGGGCGAACTTGCGGGGCGTTTAGAAAGAGAAGGCAGACAAATGGCAGCAATTGATTCCATCATTGCTGCCGTCGCACTGCAAGGCAAGTACACCTTGGTCACGCGCGACGTCCAAGACTTTCAGTATTCCGGTGTGACCGTTCTAAATCCATGGGAAGGGTGAATATGGAAAATTTTCGCAGTGACGTCATCGGCTCCCTCTTGCGCCCGCAATATCTAAAAGACGCGCGGCAAAAACGCGGGACGAATGAATTGAGCGATGCCGAATTCAAAGCCATCGAAGACCGCGCGGTGGACGAAGCGATTGATTTGCAAACGCGCGCGGGGCTCGATGTCATCACCGACGGCGAGATGCGGCGCTATGCGTTCTTTGGGCATCTCATTGATGCGGTCGAAGGGTACGACAAATTTGGCGGCTGGGCGATTCCGTTTCGCGATGAACAGGGTAACGAGCTCGTGTTCAAACGTCCCGTCGTCGTTTCCAAATTAAAGCGCGTGCGTCCGATGTGCGAAGAAGAATTTACGTACGTGCGCGCTCGCACAAAACATCCGACAAAAGTCACCCTCATCAGCGCGCAGCAAGCCGCCGCGTATTACGCGCCCGATAAATCATCGAACGCGTACGCGACGATTGACGCGTATCTCGCAGATGTGGTGGATATTTTGCGCGCCGAAGTGGACGAATTGATTCGACTCGGCTGCACGTACATTCAAGTGGACGCGCCGCAGTACGCGGGCTTGATTGACCCAAACATTCGTGAGGGATACAAACAGCGCGGCAACGACCCCGATAAATTGCTCGACCGCTGTATCGAATTGGATAACGCGGTGATTGGGAATCACAGCGGCGTCACGTTCGGAATCCATTTGTGCCGCGGCAACAATCAAAGCAAATTTTACGCGAGCGGCGGCTACGACCCGATTGCGGCAGTATTCCAGCGCACCAAGTTTAATCGCTTTCTGCTCGAGTACGACGACGAACGTTCGGGCGGTTTCGAGCCGTTGAAAAATGTGCCCGATGACCGCGTGGTGGTGTTGGGTTTGGTGACGACGAAAAAGCCGCAGTTGGAAACGCGCGACGAGTTGAAACAGCGCATTCAAGAAGCGTCCCAGTACGTTCCAATGGAACGCCTCGCGTTGAGTACGCAATGCGGTTTCGCTTCCACCGAAGAAGGCAATCTCATTTCGCCCGCCGACCAAGAAGCGAAATTGAAACTCGTCGCCGATGTGGCAAACGAGGTGTGGCGCGGCTGAGCCGCGTGTCAAGCACTTGGGTGTACGAGCCGCCCTTCTCAAACGCTCGCCCGCGTTCACGCGTTCGTCTAGAATCCTCCTTGTGCAATCCATGCAAGGAGGATTTTTTTATGCGCGTAAAAATGATTCTGCCCGCGCTCACCGAAGCGACCTCGCCATTCTTTCGCCCCATCAAGTATTCGCTCTTTCCGCCACTCGGCTTGGCAACGCTCGCCGCGCATCTCGACGCGGACGACGAGATTGATTTGCAAGACGAGCATGTTGAAGCGTTGAAACTGGACGACGAGCCCGAACTCGTCGTGATTCAGGTGTACATCACCTCCGCGTATCGCGCGTACGCGCTGGCGGACCATTATCGTAAACGCGGCGCGTATGTATGTCTCGGCGGTTTGCACGTGACATCACTGCCGCAAGAAGCAATGCAGCACGCCGACACGATTTTTCTCGGACCCGGCGATGACACCTTTCCTGAATTCTTGCGCGACTGGCGCGCGGGCGCGCCGAAAAAAATTTACGCGTCACGCGGACAGCGCGGTATCGAACACATTCCGCCGCTGCGCCGCGATTTGATTAAACGCAATTTGTATCTGGTGCCCAATTCGATTGTCGTTTCGCGCGGCTGTCCGCATCAATGCAATTTTTGTTACAAGGACGCGTTCTTTCAAGGCGGCAAATCGTTTTATGTGCAGCGTGTGGATGCCGCACTCGCCGAAATCGAACGCTTGCCCGGACGCCATTTGTATTTTCTCGACGACCATTTGTTCGGCGATGCAAAATTCGCGGACGCGTTGTTCGACGGAATGCGCGGGATGGGAAGATTATGGCAGGCGGCGGGCACGGTGCAATCCGTTTTGAAACCGGGACTCGTGGACAAAGCCGCACAGTGTGGTTTAAGAAGTTTGTTCGTTGGCTTGGAAACGTTAAGTCCCGAAAATTTGCGTTCGTCGCTCAAATATCAAAATTTGCACAAGGATTATGGCGCCGCGATTCGTCGTTTGCACGACAACGGTGTGATGGTGAACGGGAGTTTTGTGTTCGGCATGGACGGCGACGACGCGAGTGTGTTTGACCGAACGGTAGAATGGGCAGTGTCGAACGGCATCGAGACCGCGACGTTTCACATCATGACGCCGTATCCGGGGACGGGGCTGTATCAACAGATGCAATCACAGAATCGTTTATTGCACAGCAATTGGGATTTGTACGACACGCGGCATGTAGTGTACAAGCCCGCGCGTGTTACGGCGGAGGAACTGGAGCGCGGATACTGGCGCGCGTATCGCGAATTTTATGCGTGGAAAAATATTTTCGCGGGCGCGTGGACGAATGACAGTTGGCGCGAACGCGCGCGCCATATTGCGTATGCAGGCGGCTGGAAAAAATTTGAACCGCTGTGGGATTTTGTCATTCGCGCAAAACGCGCCACACAAATGTTACCGACG
The DNA here is from genome assembly GCA_029778615.1 of Chloroflexota bacterium. Classification (GTDB taxonomy): domain Bacteria; phylum Chloroflexota; class Anaerolineae; order UBA4142; family SHND01; genus SHND01. The sequence continues at coordinate 7,192 of JAKOPZ010000061.1, forward strand.
TTAGAAGCAGTGCTCAATGGCTTTGGCGCACACCCGTCCTGGTCCCCCGCGCGACAGCATGAAAAAATTTGGGTGACGGCAATGGAAACTGTGGACGCACCGCCTACTACATCGGCGGTTCGTACGTGACGCCCGACATGAGACGCGACAAGGCGATGCCGCTCAAAAGAACGAGCGTCAAGATCAAAGAGAGGACAAGGTTGCGCCGCATGACCGTGCGCTCGGTTGGATTGGCATAGAGCGAACTCAAAAAGCCAAACCAAATTATGCTGTTCACTCCCACCATTGCCACAAGCAACATTGTGGTTACGGGATAAAGCAGCCAGTCCCACTGCGTGTTAATGAGAGCGACCGTGCCCGCGCCGAGCGCGAGGAGCAGCACGAATTCGCGCCCGCGCGTAAAGAGCGGCGGGACTGCTTTATCCAGCGCAGGCGACGTGAGGAGCGAATTGAGAATGACGAATGCTAAACTGCCGAGCGCGATGCCCATCAACATTCCCGTCGTGAGACGGAACAAATTTTGCGGCGGATACAAAAACGGCGCGCCGCGCATACTACTCAGCAATGAATTAACTCCATCTCCTGCCCACATGACGAAAAAAATGACAAAGGCGAACAGGTACGGCGCACGCGGCATTTGCACCCTGCCGCGCGTTCGCAGCGCCAAAACGACAAGCGTCAAGAGTACGCCCAGATACGTTCCCGTACAGCGCGCGCACAGACACAGCGGCACACCGTTAATGCTGTACGAATGCGAATCCCATTGGTGACACAACCCCGAACCAAACCAGTTTGCAACTGCCAGCAGCTCTTCCATTTCATTTCTCCCCTTTGCGATGCGTGGACTTTTGGATGGATGCGCGTTTGTTCTTTGTACCACTTTGTCATTTTACGGTCGGGCGATTCAAATCGCAGCAACCCAGAGCGAAATCGGCCTCCGCCGATTGAGATTTTGCATAATTTTGAGCCGTTTCAAGTCTGCGTAGGCAGACTTGGCTATGCGTTGCTGCGATTTCTAATCGCCAAGAATTGAACAAAGTAGTATTAGCCGTGCGCTTGCCGTCACCAAGTCTTCGCCAAGTACCGCAAATTTGAAATTTGCGGTTGGCGAAGGGATTGCGTGACGCGATAGGTTTCTATCTTTACAGGAAACCCAAACAAAATCAATGCATCGTTTTTGACCAAATCGTCACCGGACTTGGACTCGGTTTTCGCGTCGGGGGCGTTAGATTTGAACGAAATAGGTATAATGACTCCCATACAAGCGAACGTTCATCATGCGCTCAAGGAGGCAACGCGTGCAAGTATTGTTGATTGGAGTGGGCGGAGTTGGCGAAGCGATTGCGGCGCTGGCGAAACCGCGCCCGTGGCTGAAACAGATGGTGCTGGCAGATTACGATTTGACGCGCGCGCAAGAGGTGCAAAAAAAATTGGGCGCGCCAAAAAAATTTCCTGTCGCGCAAATTGATGCGGGCGACCGCGCGGCGATAGTCCAACTCGCGCGCAAGCACAACGCGGATTTAATCATGAACGCGGTGGACCCGTCGTTCAACGAAGCGATTTTTGATGCCGCCTTTGACGCGGGCACGCACTATATGGATATGGCAATGTCGCTTTCGACGCCGCATCCGAAAAAGCCGTTTGAGAAAACGGGCGTTAAACTGGGCGATTATCAATTTGCGCGCGCGGACGCATGGCACAAAAAAGGAATTCTCGCGCTGCTCGGTATGGGCGTCGAACCCGGACTTTCGGATGTGTTTGCCAAGTATGCGGCGCAGGAATTGTTTGACACGATTGATGAAATCGGAGTGCGCGATGGTGCGAATCTCGTCGTGCGCGGTTATGCTTTTGCGCCCACGTTTTCGATTTGGACGACCATTGAAGAATGTTTGAACCCGCCCGTGATTTGGGAAAAGGGACGCGGCTGGTACACTACCGAACCATTTTCCGAACCCGAAGTGTTTGATTTCCCGGAAGGCATCGGTCCGCGCGAATGTGTGAATGTGGAACATGAAGAAGTGCTGCTCGCGCCGCGCTATCTGGATTGCCAACGCGTGACCTTTAAATATGGCTTGGGCGATGAATTCATTTCGTATTTGAAAATGCTGCACGCGCTCGGTCTCGACAACAAACAAAAAATTCGCGTCAAAGGCGTCGAGGTGGCGCCGCGCGATGTTGTCGCTGCCTGTTTGCCGAATCCCGCGACGCTCGGCAATAAAATGTCGGGCAAGACGTGCGCGGGCACCTTTGTCACCGGAACAAAAAATGGCAAACGCCGCGCGGTGTACTTGTATCAGGTTGCGGACAACAAAACGTGCCTCAAGAAAATTGGCTCGCAAGCAGTGGTCGCGCAGACGGCGTTCAATCCGGTGATTGCGATGGAATTGTTGGCAGAAGGAATTTGGCGCGGCACGGGCGTTCACGGACCCGAAGCGTTTGACCCGCGCCCGTTTCTAAAACGAATGCGCGGTTATGGCTTTCCGTACAAAATTCAAGAGCGGAGCGTGATGTAGAAAAATCACGGCAGACAAATTTTGTTTCCTGATGTTTTCGTTTGTCATTGCTTTTCCATCAACGCCACAAAAAAACCCTGCGCGCACAACTGCACGAAGGGTTTTCTTTATGGGCATTTCGCTTGTCATTTCGAATTTGTTCGTGTTTCCTAGCTGTTCTCGGGCAAATATTTTGCCACGCCCGTTATCGTAATCGTCGCGGGGTCGCTGACCGTAAAGCGTCCCAAAATTTCCGGCGGGCTGAATCCATAGTCTTTCATAAAGACCTGCGTTGTGCCGGTGCCCACCAACGTATCGCCGTCGAGTTTTACTGTCACGTCGAACGTCGCGGGTTTGGTTATTTCGCGCACCGTTAAATCACCCGTCACTTGAAATTTCACCTCTTGCCCCGCTTGCGCGTCGGATGGAAATTGTTGAATCTCCTTGACGACAAAATCGGCGTACGGATATTTGTCGGATTCCAGCCATTGAAAGCGAATTGCGCGGTCGCGCATGCCATTATCACTTTTCAAAGTTCGCAAGTCCACGCGGAAGCGGCTGAATTCAAAATACGGCTTGCCGTCCTTGACGCCCAATTTGAAATCGCCTTCGACGGTGCTCGTCTTGCCGCGCGTGATTTGTTTGTTGCCAAACAGCACTTCGTCCACCGCATATTCCACCGTCGTCTGCTCGGGCAGTACTTGGAACGCGTAAACCTTTCCTTCCGCCGCACCGAGCGAAGCGGGCAGCGCGCTGTCATTGTTCGACACGGCTTGGGTTGCGGTTGGCGCGAGCGCGGTGGGTGCGGATGCAGTCGTTGGAGCGGGCGCGTTTGTGGGCGCCGTTTCATTTGTCGGCACGGGCGCGCTTGTGGCAACCGGTGCAGCGGTCGGCGGCGCGGGTGTGGACGCACAGGCAGTTGACCATACGGCAGAGAGAATCACAAGGACGAACGCGAGCAATCGAAAATAGCGCATACTTCTCCTTTGCATTGAAGCGGATTGATAAAAAAAGGCAAGCACGAAAACGCACTCGGCTTGCCTCGCCTTGCTAACTATACGACGCAGTATAGCGGATTTGATTTTGAAATTTCGTTAGAGTTTTCTCATAAATGCGCGCCCGCTATGCAATGAAAACCCGCCCCAAGCGGAGCGGGTCCCTGCCATAATTCTATTACCTAATGTGCAACACTTTAGTCCTTTCGAGCGGAGCGAGAAATCTCGCAAGGCGCGAATGAGATTTCTCGCAAAACTTGTCCCGAAGCATTGAGGGAACGGCTCGAAATGACATTTGTCTCGCGAAAGAGTTGCCCATTGAGTATCTATTGTGTTTGCACATCGCCGAACGGAACGGTCATTTGTCCGTCAAAATTAAAAACGCCGGGCGCATCACCAAAGGCTTGCCCCATTTCAAAATCGGGAAACACTTCGGACGATTTTGATTGTCCGGGCGTGGTCTGAAATTGAAACCGAAAACCGCGCGAGAGGTCAATGCTGTCGGGCGTGAGGCGCGCTTTCATTTGATTCGCCTGCACTTCGGAAATCAGTCCGAGCGAAAGCAGTTGGTCAATCTGCGCGGTGCGATAATCAATAATCGCTTGCTTGACGCTGGCTTCGTCTACACCTTGCGCTTTGGCAATCTCCGCGAGCGATTTGCCTTGACTCAATTGTTCAATCAACGCTTTCGGTTCCAGTTTCAAAACTTTAGCCACTGCGTTGAGTTGTTCCAGCCCGCCGCCCAACATGCCGTACCCGAACACGCCGCCGGGAAATCTGTTACCGAAACCGAAACCGGGCGCGCGATTTCCAAACGGCGGAAATGGCATTCGATGCGGCGGTTGATTGTTGTTCGGCGGATTGTTATTTGGAACTTGGTTCGCGCCGCGCGGCAGTTGAATCGGCGCGATGATGTTGTTCGCGGTGATGCGTTGTTTGATGGCGTCGGCTTGCGCTTGCGTGATGCGTCCATCTTTGACCGCCTGGTCAATCATTTCTTGACGCGTTTCCACCGCTTTGGCTTTGAGGTCGTCCGCGCTCACGCCGAGTTTCGACGCGAGGTTTGCCCAAAACGTATCGCCAATTTGCGCTTGCTGTGGTTGCGGCTGCGTTTGCTGCGGCACCGCCGTCGCGGTGGCGCCCGGTGTCGCGGTAGCGGCGCCTTGCGCGAACGCCGTGCTCGTCGTGGGCATATTTACCGTTTGCCACAGCACAATGCCAAACGCGGCGAGAATCAAAATAATTCCAAACCCCAAACCGATTACACGTGCCTTTGTCATACCTTCCTCCTGATGAAAATCATTGCGGAGCAATGTCCGTACATCGCGTATCGCTTTTTGCAAAACCGAATACCAAGACTCTATCTCCAATCTCCGGTCCAAGCCTGCCGCGCTAATCCACACAATCCCAACACATCACCGGCGGGATGGCGGGGCGCACAAAACGCTGCTGTTGTCCCATCACCACGCCGATAAACTGCGCGTCAAATTCATTTGCCGCCTTGTCCGTGTTCGCCACACCCACCACAAACACGCGCTGTCCAACCCGCAAATTCTTGAACGGAATGCGCGCGCGCGGCGCGCCTTCAATCACCGTGTTGCGTCCTGCGCGGACGGACCATGTGCGCCCACTGCGCGGGTCACGCACTTGAATCACATCGCCGCGAATCGCTTCAATCGCGCCAAAGGTGCCGCGCGGCGACGCATCCAAATCCGTCACACCGAAAATGGGTGGCGGTGGCGGCGCGGGATGTCCGCGTCCCAGCAGCGCGCCCAGCGCAAACGCCGCAGCGATGAGCAAACAAAACAAAACGAGCGCGACTGCTTGCAAGAGTGTGAACGACGTCCGCAGCCAATTCAGAAAACGCGCCGTCATACAAAAATTATCCCACCACGCGCGCCGCGCGTCCCGTCCAGCGATACGTCAACGCGAGCGCAAGCGTGAGCATCAACGCGGCGGTCACGACGGTTGCCCACGGAATCGCCGCCGCCAACGCGTTCCATGCTTCATTCGGATACAACGTCACAATCTCCGGCTGTGCGGTGTAATACGCGACCAAGTCAAACGCGCCGTTCGCGCGCAATATAAACGCGGTGCGGTACGCCAACGCGAACCCAAGCATTGCCGCGAGCAGTGTTGCCGCGCCGAGCCATGCCGGAGCGGGAACGCGCGCGCGGCGTGCTTGCGGCGGTAAGGTCGTGAGAATGCGCGCGGACAAATCGGGCGCGGGTTCCACACGTCCCAGTTCATACAAAGCCCGTTCGATACGTTCGTCAGTTGAACGCGGGTCATCTGCCATAGTCTTGCTCCAGCAACGCGCGCAGTTTCATTTTCGCGCGATGCAAATGCGTCCGCACCGTATTGAGCGGAAGGTCCAGCGCGGCTGCCATTTCGTGATACGACAATTCTTCGCCATAACGCAACGCAATCACCGTACGATACAACGGCGGCAGTTCCTCCAATTTCGCGCGCAGGGCTTGGCGCAATTCTTGGTCGCTCACCGCGCGCAGTGGGTCATTCGCCTCATCCGAAAAATGATTTTCCTCCTCCGCATCGAGCGGCACCACGCGCACGTGTTGGCGTTCCGCCCAATCGTGACACAAATTCACCGCAACGCGAATCAAGTACGGCTTGAGCGGTTTGTCCAGCTGGAGACGCGGGAGCGCATTCCACGCGCGCAAAAAAGTTTCTTGCGTGAGATTTTCCGCTTCGGGCGCGTCGTTCGTGAAACGATACGTCACATTGTAAATGGAGCGCGCGTGACGCTTGACCAATTCCGCGAACGCCTGCGGTTCGCCCGCCAAATACTGCGACACCAATTCGCCATCGCTCGCGTTGAGCAAGATTTCCGCCGGCGTTGACGCCGCATGCCAACGCCGCCGCGCGGACTGGACGCGTGCGGCAAGCGCGAGGCGAAACAGGGGATGGACAGCCAGAACGCTCATCGAACAATCCTATACACGGAAATTTTGATAAAAAGTTTCAGCACCACTTTACTTTACGCGAGCGAGATTGGACGCGCATTAAGCAAACGTAAAACAAATTTTTACGCGATGCTCACCAACTCTCCATACCTTTTCCATAGCCGCCTGTTATAGTGAAAGCATGAAACGCAAGCGATTCGGAATGGACGGCGAACGTTCGGAGGGAGCAAGAGCTTGCCGCCGAATCGCTTGCACTGAAACTCTGGAGGGAGTTAAAGATGAATAATTGGTTCAAAGCGGCAGGCATGGCGCTTGTCGCAGGCACAATCGGAGTTGTAGCGCTCGTGAGCATCGCCTCGGCACAAGGACCGGGACCGACGACTGTGCCAAACTCGCAAACGACCCCGGGCACCCAAACGGCACCGGGCTGGGGGATGGGGTACGGATTCGGCAAGGGATTTGGATTCGGGTTTGGCGAGATGCATGAATTTGGCGCACGCGGTGGCAATTCGTTATTTGTCGCGTTTGCGCGCTCGCTCGGCATGACCGAAACGGATTTGCTCACCGAACTGCGCGCGGGCAAATCGTTGAACGAATTGGCACAAGCCAAAAGCGTCAACACTGCCTCTGTCATCAGCGATTACTTGAAGCCGATTCAAGACCAATTGACACAAGCGGTGACGGACAAATTGCTCACGCAGGCGCAAGCCGATGCGCGCTTGGCGGTACACAAAGCCGACGCGGAAGCGCTGCTCGACCGCAAGTTCGATGCCAACAGTTTTCCGCAACGCCCGCAAGACGGACAGGGTAATTTTGGACAATTCGGTCCGCGCGGTTTTGGGCACGGCGGACCACGCGGCGGGGGCCAAGCGCCACAACAACAGCAGCAACAACAGCAAGTACCTCAAGGGACGCAACAGTCCAACTAGTGCATCATTAACCAACTTGGTGTGAGTGCGCGTTGAGGTAAGACCGATTTCCAAACGAGTTTTTGCGCTTGGATGCAAAAGAGCTTGTTTAATGATGCACTAGTCTCCTCCTCGCTCCTCTCTCGCGGCTGCCGCGAGAGAGGAGCACGTCTATTTGGGAATATAATGCAAGCATGTCACAACGTATCCTCGTCGTGGATGACGACAAACAGATTGTGCGCCTTGTGAAAACGTATTTGGAAGAAGCGGGCTATAACGTCCTTACCTCGCTTGACGGTGAGGACGCGCTGCGCGTGATTCGACATGAGCGTCCCGATTTGATTGTGTTGGATATTCAATTGCCGAAACAGGATGGTTGGGAGATTACGCGGCGGCTGCGCGCCGAAGAACTCTTTGCGCACGTGCCGATTTTGATGCTGACCGCGCGCGTAGAAGACATGGACAAAATTTTGGGCTTGGAACTCGGCGCGGATGATTATTTGACGAAACCGTTCAATCCGCGCGAAGTGGTGGCGCGTGTGCGCGCGATTTTGCGGCGTTCGCAAACGCCGCCATCTGCCGCGCGTATTTTGCAGCATGGCGGACTGCGGCTCGACCTTGACCAACATCGCCTCACGCTCGACGGACAGCCGATAGAATTGACGCCGACGGAATTTGCTTTGCTCAAAACGTTTATGGAAAATCCGCGTCACGCGTTCACGCGCAGTGAATTGATTGAAAAATCTATGGGCTATGCGTATGAAGGATTGGACCGCACGCTGGACAGTCACATCAAAAATTTACGCAAAAAAATTGAAGTGGATGTGAGTGCGCCGCGCTATATTGAAACGGTGTTCGGCGTGGGCTATCGGTTGCGGGGAGAGAGCGCGGAATGAATCGCTTGTGGGTGCGTTTAATGGTCGCATTCGTTGCCGTCACCCTCGTCGGCATCGGCATTGTCGCGGTATTGGCGGGCGTGCGCGCGGACAGCGAATTTCGTAATTTTCTGCAAGAGCAGGAAAACGAACAGCGGCAAGAAGTCGCCGAAATCGTCGGCGCGTACTATCGCAACAATTCGAGTTTGGAAGGCGTCGGGGGCAGTTGGAATTTATCGCGTTCGGAACATGACCGCCGGCGCGGGCAGAATTTTATTATTGCGGATGTGAACGGCAGAGTTGTCTATGATGAACACGGCGAGAACACGGGCGCGCCCCTCAGCCCCAATCAACGCCAGCGCGCGCTGCCGGTCACCGCAAACGGCGAAACGGTGGGCTATGTGGTGTTTGGCAGCAATGGAGGTCCCCCCCCCCTTGCGACGCCCGAACAGGATTTTCTCGCGCAGTTACGCAATTCACTCATCCTCGCGGGCTTGGTTGCCGGCGTGTTGGGGATTGTGTTGAGCATCGCGCTCAGTCGCACGCTCACCGCGCCGTTGGCAAATCTCGCGCACGCCGCGCATCGTTTTGCCGCGCGCGATTGGAATCAACGCGTTCCGGTGCAAGGCGCGCAAGAAATCGCCGAAGTTGCCACGGCGTTCAACGCGATGGCGGACGATTTGCAAAAACAAGAAGCGCTGCGCCGCAATATGATTGCGGACATCGCGCACGAACTGCGTACACCGCTCGCGGTGATGCAAGGTAATTTGCGCGCGATGCTCGACGATGTGTATCCGCTCGACCGTGGGGAAATTGCGACGCTGTACGACGAAACGCGTTTGCTCTCGCGTTTGGTGGACGACTTGCGCGAACTCGCGTTGGCGGACGCGGGACAATTGACGCTCAATCTTTCGAATGTGGATGTACGCGAGGTCCTGCAAAACGCCGCCGCGAATTTTTCCATCGCCGCCGACGCACAAAATGTGCGCGTCCAAGTCTCCAGTCTCCCGCCTCTCCCACATGTCCGCGCGGACGCCGACCGCGTGGCACAGGTGCTGCGGAACCTTTTGGCGAACGCGCTGCGACACACACCCGAAGGCGGCACAATTACGCTCGGTGCAACAGTGCAGGGAAAATTTGTGCGCGTCTTGGTGCGAGATACAGGCGAAGGCATTGCGCCCCAAGATATGCCGCATGTGTTTGAACGCTTTTATCGCGCGGACAAATCGCGCACGCGTTCAACGGGCGGCACGGGACTGGGACTCGCGATTGCCAAAGCGTGGGTCGAAGCAATGGGCGGAAAAATTGGCGTAGAGAGTGATGTCGGCAAAGGCAGTGAATTTTGGTTCGCACTGCCAGCAGAAAAAAATTGACGGGGCGAATTTCGCCCCGTCAATTTTTTTTACTTGATTAATCCTGCCGCCCGCTGCGCCGCCGTCAATGTATTTTGCATCAACATCGCAATCGTCATCGGACCGACGCCGCCGGGAACAGGCGTGATAGCTCCGGCAACCTCTTTCACATTTTCAAAATCCACATCGCCGACCAAACGTTTGCCCGATTTTTTTGTCGCATCGGGGATTTCGTTAATGCCCACATCAATCACCGTCGCCCCCGGTTTTACCCAATCCGCTTGCACGAATTTTGGTTTGCCAATCGCGGCGACGAGAATGTCTGCATCGCGCGTCACACTCGGCAAATCGCGCGTGCGCGAATGACAAATCGTAATCGTCGCGTTGCGATGCAACAACAAAAACGACATCGGCAAACCGACAATGTTCGAGCGTCCTAACACGACCGCGTTCGCGCCTTCGATTTTCGTCCCTGCCGATTCAATCAAATAAATACAACCGAGCGGCGTACACGGCACAAACATCGGTTCGCGATTTTTCATCGAAAGACGCCCAACGTTGAGCGGCGAAAAACCATCCACATCTTTTTCAATCGGAATCGCGCCGAGAATCGTTTCCGCGTCAATGTGCACGGGCAGCGGCAGTTGTACGAGAATGCCGTGCACGTTGGAATCGCGCGCGAGACCTTGCACCACTTGCAACAATTCACTTTGCGAAATATCGGCGGGCAGCGTGTTTGCGTACGAATTCATGCCCAAGTCCGCGCACGCTTTTTGTTTCGACGCAACATACACGCGCGAATCGGGACGCTCGCCCACGAGAACGGTGGCGAGTCCGGGCGTAATGTTGTATTCCGTTTTCAAATACGTGACATTTTCTTGTACCTTTTTCTTTACATCTTCGGCGACGGCTTTGCCGTCAATCAGTGTGGCAGACATAGTATTCCTTTGTGTGACAACCTCACGGCACGACCGCATTTGCATCGGTCACGCCGCCTGGGTTTCGATTCGGGTCAATACAGTACTTGACGCGATTTTTGCCCTCGCGTTTTGCAACATACATCAAATTGTCCGCATGGCGAATAATTTCATCCAGCGCGGAGGGAATGTGCGTGAGTGTGACCACGCCGACGCTAAACGTAATTGGCAGACCCAGCCGTTCCATTTCTTGTAACAGACAGCGTTCGATTTTGGTCATTGCGCTTTGCGCGCCTTCTTGCCCCGTTTCGGCAAGCAACAGTATAAATTCATCTCCGCCGACGCGCGCGAACAAATCGCTTTGCCGCAAATTAGCATTGACGGTTTCTACAACCTTGGTCAACGCGCGGTCGCCCGCATGATGCCCCTCTGTATCATTGACCGTTTTGAAATTGTCCAAATCCAGATACGCGATGGTCAACGGATGCCCAGAGCGGCGCGCGCGTTCGATTTCGGTTTCAAACACCTGATAGAAATAGCGCGTGTTCGCCGCACCCGTGAGCGGGTCGCTTTGAGATAACTTGCGCGCGGTTTCCAGCGCCGTTCTGAGCCGCGCTAACAGCAGCGCGACGACCAGAAAAAAACCGAGACGAATCAGCGTATTCCAAAAAAAGAAAATTGGATGGGAATAGGAATGTCCGCTCCAATAATCCGCGAGAAACCACGCGACCGCGCCGAACAGCGCGGTGAGCAAGCCGGCGCGCCAACCGGTGAACCACGCCACCAACGCGATGGGCAATAGATAAAACAGCGAAAACGCCAGTTCGTAGCCGGTTAACAAATCGAGTACGGCGATGAGGGCAAGCAGGGCTGCGCCCATTGTCAACCAGACGAACTCGCTGCGCTTTGCGCGGCGCGCGAGCAACTTCATTTTCCCCCCAAACGATTTCTTTGGTTCGGCTTGCCCCTGCCGGTCTACTCGGAAATGGGTACAGTGGCGACCATGGAACGCCGTGTGTTTAATGCCGAGCGTGATGCTTCGAGAAAACCGACATACATCAAAAATACGCCGATGAATTCTCCGATATACAAGCCCGGCAAACCAAAGCGATTCAGAATTCCGCCAAATGCCGGAGCCATTGCCCCTGTTGCAATCAAGACATTCCCAATCATCCGATGTGGGAGTACGTGTTTGCGCCAAAACAGATACGCCGAATACAACGCGCCGCCGACGAGCGCGACTGTGCCATAGATATTAAAGAACGGCGTAATCATTCGCACCCACGTCACGCTGAACGCTTTGCCCGTCAGCTCGGCGCCCGTTTGATATTCGGGATTGACGGGCGCGATAAAAACGGCGATGGCGGCTCCGACCGACGCAACAGTCAAAACAACGGTCGTGAGCTTGACCCATTTATCACGCGCGAGCAAAAAAACCGTGCCCTGTCCCAACCACGCGGCGACGAGGACCGCGCCAAACAAGTACCAAATTTTCAGTACGACGGGATTGAATCCATACGCGCCGGTAAACGCTTCGCTCAATCCGCCAATGCCATAGAACGTGAGACCGATGCCCCACACCAACAAATGTTTGTGCGAACGCCGCGCGTTCCACTTTTGAAACACGGCGAACGCAAACACAAAACTCAAGACCGCCGACGCCAGCGGCAACAAAACACTCACAGCAAACATAACCGGACCTCCATACTCTCAGGGCAGCATTGCCCGCTAAAGTTGTTATCCAGTTTCGCCGTGAATGTGTGAACGGGCAAGGGTCACTTGTCCTAACGATTCATGGGCAACGAGGAACTGTTTTTACGGTCCACTCAACGCAAACACCGATTCGTACTGCTGCGCCGTCGCAATCAATTCCTCTTGGGCGCGTTCGTTCATCGGTTGAAAATTTTTGCACGCGTCCAATTGCGCTTGCAGCAATTTCACATCGCCCGCCATGCAAATGCCCGTCACATCTTGCGACAAGACAAAGTTGATGGCGGTTTGAATTTGTGCGGGTTCGACGAATGGAACATACCATGTCGTCGCGGTGTGCGGCGCATCCCGCCAAACGCCTTTGCCAATCGCTTTGATAATCATTGTACCCACATCGCGCTGGCGACATTCTTGCAATAACGCTTGCGTGTCGCGGCGATATGTTTCATTCGCAAATTGCACAAAGTTGATGGGGAACAAAATCGAATCGAAATCGAAACGCCGCAGTGCTTTGAGAAAAATCGCAGGTGAATCGTTACCGTGTCCTGTGATGCCGATGTATTTCGTGAGACCCTGTTCGCGCGCATCGAGAATCGCGTCGAGCGCGCCGCCGGGGCGCAAAACCTCGTCGAGTTGTTCCATGCGCGTAATCGCGTGAATTTGGTACAAATCGAAATGGTCGGTTTTCAATTTTTCCAACGAACGCTGCAATTCCTCCCACGCGCCTTGCTGCGTGCGCTCTGTCGTCTTGCAGCCGAGAAAAAACTGCTCGCGGACACGCGGCATCCACGGTCCCACCAACGTTTCTGCTTTGCCATACGACGGCGCAATGTCAATGTGATTCACACCCGCCGCGATAATTTGTTCCATCGCGCGGTCTGCCACATCCTGCGTGGTATCCCACAACGCGGCGCCGCCGAAAATCGCGACGGTGCTTTCATGTCCGGTGCGACCGAAACGTCGAGTTTGCATCGAAAACTCCTTCCCTGCCTTGACAGCCGAAATCTCCTTGTATATACTCGACGTATATACAGAAAGGTCTCTCATGGAAACTGCTAAATTATTTCAAAACGGGTCGAGCCAAGCGGTCCGTCTGCCCAAAGAATTCCGCTTTCGCGGTGACCGTGTGTATATCAAGAAACTTGGCGACGCGGTCATTTTGCTGCCTGTGCGAAACTCGTGGCAATTGCTGACGGCAAGTCTTGCTTTGTTCACAAGTGATTTCATGCAAGAGCGCGAACAGCCCCCGACGCAAAAGCGCAAGGATGCGTTCAAATGAAATACATGTTGGATACCAGCATTTGCATCGAACTCATCCGCAGGCAGCCGCGCAACCTCGTTGCCCGGTTGACGCATTCGCGTATCGGCGACGTGGGCATCTCAAGCATTACGGCTGCCGAGCTGCATCACGGCGTTTTCAAGAGTCAACACCCCGAACAAAATCTCGCGGCACTCGAACAATTTCTCTTGCCGCTGGCGATTGCGGATTTTGGTTATGATGCAGCGCTGCACTATGGGCAAATTCGTGCGCAGCTGGAACAAAAGGGCTCGGCGATTGGTTCCATGGATTTGTTAATCGCCGCGCACGCGCTCACTTTGGGCTCTACACTCGTAACAAACAATGTTAAAGAATTTGCGCGCGTCCCACAATTGAAAATTGAGGATTGGACAAAGAGTTAGCGCCCGCGCGACCTCACTCCCGATTCAAAATCCTTCCCAACACTTTCAACAAATCAATAAACACGGTCAGTCGCGCGCGCATGAAATTTTTTTGCAGGGCGATGGGGTTGCCAAATTCCATTGTGTTGTCGTTGCGCGCATCGTTTTGCGCCCACTCGGGCTGACCGCTCGCGTTCGGGCTGCTCGTACTGGCGAACGCGAACCAATAATCGCCAACGCGTTTCGCCATCGCGCGGTCCGCATCGGTGAACACACTTTTGTATTCGGGCGTCACATCGGCAGTGTCAAAGACAAAAACAATTTCCCCGCCGTGCGGCACGCCCGGTTCTTGAGCGCGCAAATTCACCGGCACGTAACTAAAGTAGTACCGCCAACTCGGCGCGCGCGCGGAATGCAAATCCGACATGCGTTTCACAAACGAAGTGAACACGAGGTCGCGCACGAGCTCGCTTCCGAGCTGTTCATTGTTGTTGACGCCCGGATACAAGGGCTTGAGCGCGACTTTGAGAATGCCCATTTGTTTAATCACGTCGGCGGGGTCAATGCCAAACGATTCCACAACGGTCGCTTCATTGCTGTTGCTGCCGATGATAAGCGGGACAGGCGCTTCATTCCCTTTTTGAAAAGTATCCAAAATCGGTTCCGCCAGCGCGGCATCGCCGAGAATAAAAACGGGCGCGAGCGTTTGGTTCTTGGCATTCAGCGGCGTAAATTTTTCCGCAGGCACCGCGCGCAATTCTTCCAACGTCGCATCCGCGCCGTTCAGTCCCAACGCGTCCGCAACATTGATACCCGCTTGCAGTGCTTTGGCGCGCGTGTTGCTCGGCACGGCGTACGGACTTTCGGCAATCCCTTTGTGAAACAAGCCGCGCGCGAGCGGAGACGCAAAGAGCGTAAGAACACTTTGTCCGCCAGCGGATTCACCAAAAATCATTACATTGTTCGGGTTGCCACCGAACGATGCGATATTCACTTGCACCCATTTCAGCGCAGCAATTTCGTCGAGCAAGCCATAATTCACCGGTCCGTTCGGCGTTGCCCGGTCGAGCGCGGGATGCGCAAAGAAACCGAGATGTCCGAGACGATAATTGATTGTGACGACGACAGCGCCGCGTTGTGATAGGAACGCGCCATCGTACAACGGCGAACCGCCGTCGCCAATTACCAACGCGCCACCGTGAATCCAAACCATCACGGGCAATTTTGCATTCGCGTCGGTATTCGGCGTCCACACATTCAAATACAAACAATCTTCGCTTTGCGGACCCTTCGTACCCGCGCCTTGAATTTTTGCTTCGGGCTGCGGACACGCGGGGCTAAACGCGTTCGCTTGCCGCACACCGTTCCACGCGGCGACGGGCTGCGGCTCGCGCCAACGCAATTCGCCAACAGGCGGCGCGGCGAATGGAATGCCTTTGAACACATTCAAATTATTTTCGCGCACGCCTTCGAGTTCGCCGGAAGAAATTCTTGCGCGCGGCGCGTTGGAAGAAGAATCAACTGTTGGTGTCATGGGCGGCGGAACGGTTGTGGCAATGATGGGCGCGGGTGTGGGTGGAATTGTGGGAACAGCCGTCAGTGGAATTGGTGTGGGTACAGCGGGAGCTGTGCATGCGGCAAGGATAATCAAGACCGCCATGCCAAGACAATTTACTATTTTACTTTGCATTGGCTCACCTCAATATGGAATCAATTTACACCGCAACGGGCATCAGCCGATAGACACGCGCCCATTGACTTGCCCGCGCAACATCTCCCACCTGTAACGCTTTTCGCACTTGGTCTAACTTTTCTGCGTCGCGTAAGGAAAGGAAGGGACTCCATTCATCATCGGTTTCAATGAGTTGCACCTCAACTTCGGCAACGTATTCCCCTTCATGCACCATTTTCAGTTGACTTGTACGATTCATTTTTTTCTCCTCATAAAATCATCCGTCCATTTTGCAAAGTCAGGTCGGTACGCCGTTATGATAACCGCGGGGGATGCTTTGCCCTTGGGAATTCCCCAAAGAACATGAATGGGCTTGCTATCTTTGTCACGCTGTAGAACGAGGACACAAGGTCCTTTGGCGTAACCAGGATAGTCCTCGACAACCAGTGCTTCGTGGAAACTCGCCAGAATATCTTGGGCGAGAATGTTGTCTTGTGCCAATTCGTCATAACCGTGTGCGGAGACGAGAATTTCATTTCGCAGGACGAGGGGTTGAATCAATTCAAACGTTTTGCTCATTTTGTATCAATGCTGAAGCAATTGCTTGACAGCGAGCACGCGGACGGAGAACGGAATGGGTGAAAGCTAAAAATTGGCTTGCCATTCCCTCCCGTTTCCAGATTACTGTTCGACAATTTTCTGGTGCTTTGCCATTTCCTGCTTTTTGGCATCCATTTCTTTTTCAAGTCCAGAAATTTCTCGCTCACGGTCTCTGATTTCTGCATCTGATTTCTCTCCAAGTTGCCCAGCATATGAATCGTCCAGCCTACTCTTCAAAAAAAACATTATGCCGATAACCGCCCCACTCGCTAGTAGAGTTAGCAACAAAACGCTCGCTTGTGTTATAACAAACCCGATAAGGCTACCTATCGCTATGAGAGATGCAACACTGCCGACCGGTCCCATAACAATTCCATCAAACCAACCTTCCGGGCGCTCCCGCTTTTTTGCCCAAGTAAGTCGAGTAATATTGGCTTGATTGTATTTTATTTGGTTCTTCAGTTGTGCAATATCCGACGAAAGCCTTTGAATCGCCAACTCCGACGCGGTTTTGCCAACACCGGTTTGGACTTGTTTCAACCCTTGAACAACAGGTGCGAGAAAAACTAGGCCGCCACTTCGTCGCACAATATGTTCGTTACCACATGCCGCGCAAGCAAAGCGATCAACATCATTCGTGATTTGTAATTTATGGCCGCACGTGGGCAAGAAAGTGTAACCAATTC
>JAKOPZ010000325.1 GCA_029778615.1 Chloroflexota bacterium
ACGCGCTTTCATTTCCGCGAGATACTTTTCCTGCATCGTGCGCCGCGCGCGCGTGAACGGCGTCGTGCACTCTGCCGGCGGCAGCACGAGATTGGCGACCACCATACCGGTCGGAATGCCCACCGTCGCGAGTTCGTCCATCGCGCGCTGCGCCTCGATAATCGGCGTGGATTCGGGATACATCACGAACGCGAACGTGCTTTGCGTCGAGTCACGCATCATTTCAATCACGCGTCCGAATCGCGCTTTCGCCAGATCATCCGCCGCAGTGGTGTCCACCGATGCGAAAATTTTCACATCGAGTTGTTTGCTCCAATCAATCGGCAGTTCCAGCAACCGCAGCGTGTGCCCCGTCGGCGCGGTGTCAAACACAATCGCGTCATACTCGTCTTGCGAAGCAAATTCGATAAAACGGTCGAACGCTGCCATTTCTTCGGTGCACGGCGAATCGAGCTCCTCCGCCATCGCCGCAATCGCTTGCAGAGGGCGCCCGCGCGTCCGCGCATCATCGAGAATGCGCGCTTTGTATGTTTCCGCCGCCGCTTTGGCGTCAATATTGACCGCGTATAAATTCGGCACCCCCGCAATCGCCCCGGGCTGCGCGCCCACCAGCACGCCCAACACATCGCCCAAATGCGCGGCGGGGTCGGTTGTCAACAGCAACGTGCGGTATCCTTGCCGCGCAAGCCAAACGGCGGTGACGCACGAGACAGACGTTTTGCCGACGCCGCCTTTGCCCGCGAAAAAGATGGTGCGCGCGTGCGAGTTGGGGAGAATGGCTGGCAGAATTTCGGGTTGATGATTGTCAACGCGCGGAGCGCGCATTGCAAGGCGCGGGGTTTCATTACTTGGCTGCGCCGCGCTGCCGTCAAACAACATCTTGGCGACCTCACGCAAACGCGTGACGCCTTTGATTTCGCCGTCCAGCAAAAACATTTTGCGCGCGGGCAGCGGCAGCTCGCGTTCGATTTGCGTCAGATAACGCTGCTGCATCTTGATGCGTTCGGCAAAAAACGGGTTTGCTTTTTCACCGGGCGGCAAGATGCCATTGATGATGATTTGGTGTGTGTGGATGTCGAGTTTCGCCAGTTCTGAAACTGCGCGCTGTGTTTCTTTGATGGGCGTCGCCTCGGGCTGCAAAACGAAAATAAAAGTGGTGGACGCTTCATCGCGCATCGCGACCAGCGCGCGGTCATATTTCGCTTTGGCGTCTTGAATCGCGGCGGCGGGTCCGATGCACGT
>JAKOPZ010000062.1 GCA_029778615.1 Chloroflexota bacterium
CATCACTTGAACTTGACGCTGCTCTCTGTGTCTGGCGACGATGACCTGAATAACGATTCCCAAACAGCGAATGGCGAATGACGAACACCGTTTGACGTTTCACACCGCGTTCTCTATAATCGCCCCATGCCATTCGCTCGCGTCGCAGACTTGCAAATGTATTATCATGAATACGGCGCGCGTCATGACCCACCGCTGGTCTTGATTCACGGTTCCGGTCAAACGGGCGCGAGCGCATGGAAATCGGTAGTGAAAGGTCTCGCGAAAAATTTTCGCGTGATTGCGCCCGATTTGCGCGGGCACGGCAAGACGCTCGACCCCAAGAGCGCGTATTCGTTTCAACTCTTGGCGAACGATTTGGCGGAATTCATGCGCGTGCTCAAAATCGCGCCCGCGTTCTTCGTCGGTCACTCGAACGGCGGCAACATCGCACTCGTGCTGACCAAAGAACATCCGCGTCTCGTCAAAAAAGTTGTGGTGATGGCGGGTAACGCTTTCGTGAGCGATGACTTGAAGCGTTATGCCAAAAGCAAATGGTCGGAGCGGATTTCGACCGCGTGGGGCAAAGAGCTGGCAAAACTCCATGACGCGGTGCGTTATGACGGCTATTGGCGCGAATTGATGGACCGCACGGGTTATGAAATCGCGCGTGCGCCAAATTATTCCGCCAGCGATTTAGCGAAAATAAAAACGCCCGTATTTGTCATACAAGGCGCGAGAGATGAGGTGAACGCGCCTTCGCATCACGCGGAATTTATGGCAGCCAATTTGCCGCACGCGCGTCTATGGCTCGCATCCAAAACGGGGCACAGTGTTCACGAAGAACGCTCGGAGGAATGGGTGAAACGGGTGACGAAATTTTTACTTGAATAGAAAAATCGTTCCGCATGGAACGATTTTTCTGTTCACATCGCCCACAGTGCATGCGCGTTTTTGATTTCCGCAAACGCGCGCTGCCATTTCCATTCCTCTACATGCGCGACCAGAATTTCGCCGTTCGACAATACCGCAAACAATTCGTCTCCCACTTGCTTGAAGCGTTCGACCATGTGATCTTTCCACGGCACCGCAAGTCCATCGGACGCGTTCGTCCATGTTTCGCCGCCGTCGCGCGATTCCTCAATCCGTCCGTTGCGGTCAACACCATCGGCAGGACCCAAAATAAAATGGTCGGCGTTGTTTGGATTCACCCACAGCGCGCGCACATAGCAATCGTATTTCAATTGCCATGTCACACCGCCATCGCGCGAAATATAAAATCCTCCGCCCGTCGGCGCAAAAGCCCAATCGGGCGTCGCGGAATGGGATTCAATCGAATGGACATCGGGATAAATGAACGGCGCGGGCGGACCTTCCAAATCAGGATTGCCGTTCGAGCCGTCGCACAAGCGCCACGTCGCGCCCCAATCGTCCGAACGCAGCGCGCCGCCCACTTCAACTGCCGCGTACGCGCGCGAACCGCAAAACGCAAAACCGCGCACGCAGCCTGCGCCGTCCGAGTACGGCAAGAACCAGTGATGCGCGTCGCGGAGCTGCGCGACCTCATTGCATTCGCGCCACGTCTGCGCGCCGTCGCGCGAAACAAAAATGTTCGCGGGTTCCGTGCCCGCAAATTCGCAATCGGAAATGTCGGGATGATACGCGAGCCAGCGCACGTACTTTGTCGCGAGACCATTCGACGCGTCGCGCCACGTTTTGCCCAAATCGTCCGAACGCAGCACGCCTTCGCGCGAGCCGACGAGAATGACTCCTTCGCGCGCAATCACGCTCGTGATATGTTTGCCATCCAACACGCGTTCGGAGATTTTCCATTCCCCATTTGCGCGTTCCGCGACAGCAAGTCCGTTTGAAGTGGCGATATAAATTTGCATACGTTGTCAAGAGACTGGAGACTGGAGATTGGAGTTTTGAATAGTCCCCAGTCTCCAGTCTCTAGTCTCCAGTTTCTAGTCTCCAATCTCTAGTCCTTCCACACGCGTTGTCCGAGTGCCGACGCCGCGAGTTCGACCGCGACAGCCGCAGTACGATTTTTCTCATCCAAAATCGGATTGACTTCGACCAAATCCATCGCGACGAGTTTGCCCGATTCGGCAACGAGTTCGCACGCGAGATGCGCTTCGCGATAGGTGAGTCCTCCGGGGACGGGGGTGCCGACGCCGGGCGCGTACACGGGGTCGAGCGAATCCAAATCGAGCGAAAGATATATGCCATCCGTATCGCGCGACGCGATTTCAATCGCGTGGAGCATCGCTTGAAACATGCCGATGCGGTCTACAAGTTCGGTCGCAATCACCGAAACGCCCGCGTCACGCAAGAGTACGCGTTCCCCCGCGTCCAAATCGCGCGCGCCGATGACGACGACATTTTTGGGGTCCACACTGCGCGGCATATTTCCCGCCAGATTCACCAAACGCGCGTCGCCATATCCGCACAACGCGGCGAGCGGCATGCCGTGAATGTTGCCCGACGGCGTGGTTTCGGGAGTGTTGAAATCGCCGTGTGCGTCCATCCAAATCACGCCGAGTTTTTTCACGCGCGCCGCGCCGCCAATCGAACCGAATGAAAAACTGTGGTCGCCGCCGAGCGTCAAGGGGAACTTGCCCGCGCGTAAACTTGCTTCAATCGCATCTGCAATCCCCGCCGCGACTTGCAAAATGCAATTGAGATAACGGAGCTTGGGTTCCTCAATCACGCAGTTTTCTATAATCGGCACGGGGACGTTGCCGCTGTCGTGAACGACATGTCCAAGGCGTTCCAGCGCGGCGTCAATACCCGCATACCGAATCGCGCTCGGTCCCATATCCACGCCGCGCCGCCCGGCACCGAAATCAATTGGCACACCGATAAGGTCAATGTTCATAAGATGACAAAGGACGAACGACGAATGACGAATCATTCGCGTATGTGTTCAGTGATTGAGTTTGTTGTCGCGCGCGAATTTGATAATCGAATTCGCGAGTTTGCGCGGACGCTGAAGCGGAATGTCGTGAACGGTATCGCGAAACAAGACGAGACGATTGTTTGGAATTTCGCGTGCCGCGTGTGCGATTTGCACGCGGCGGCGTTCGAGCCATGCGCGATTGTCGTCGTTTGCCTTTTCGGCAGGCAGCAGCAGCGTAGGGCATTGTATCAAGGGATACAACTCGCGCGGGCGTTGCTCCCACAAGGCGCGCAAAATTTTCATGTGGTTGGCGTACGAGAGACGCGGGCGGATGGTGTTGTCATTTTGAATTTCAAAATTCGCGAGAATAACTTGCTCGACGGACGGTTTCCACAGGTTGCCCGCATATTGTTTCAACCTTCTTTTGAAATCGTCAACGGGCGTGCCGATAAAATTCGGCGGCGCGAGTTCGCGTTCCGTGCGCTCCCACGTCATTTCGGGATTCGCTTGGATGTCGAGAAAGCCGCCGTCAATCAACACAATGCCGCGCGCGCGTTCGGGAAAATGCGCGGCAAAATACAATGCCACATTGCCGCCCCACGAATGACCTGCGAGGATAGCGCGTTTGATTTTTAACGCGTCGAGCAGCGCGACCAAATCCGCGCACACGTTTTTGAAATCGTAACCGTTATCCGGTTTGCCCGATTCACCGTGTCCGCGTTGGTCAAACGCGATGACGCGAAATGATGGCGCGAGTTTTGGCGCGAGCAAATCAAAGATATGTGATTGCGACGCAAGCCCGTGCAAGAGAATCAACGGCGTGCCGCGTTTTGAAAATTCGCGGTAATGAAATTGCAAACCGCGCAATGTGATGAATTTGTCGTGAACCATGATGGTTGCGGCGAAGCATTGACATTCACATTCGCGAATCGAGTCGCGTGCGCGCGTGTCAATGCTTCGCCCTTACGCGGAACGCAACACCTTTTCCTGTATCACCAACAATTCTTCAATTCCACTTTTCGCCAAATCCAACATTTTGTTCATTTGCGCGCGCGAAAAGGTCGCGCCTTCGCCGGTGCCTTGCACTTCGACAAAATTTCCTTCGGCGGTCATCACCACATTGAAATCTACTTCGGCGCGCGAATCTTCGGCGTAATTCAAATCGAGCACAGGTTCGCCATTGACGATGCCGACGCTGATGGCGGCGACCGCTGTTTTCAAAACGCGCGGCGATGCCTCTTTCTTCTGAATCATCTTGTCGAGCGCGATGCTGACGGCAACATACGCGCCCGTAATCGCGGCGGTGCGTGTGCCGCCATCGGCTTGCAGCACATCACAATCTATGTTCAATGTTCGTTCGCCAATGACGCGCAAGTCCACCGCCGCGCGCAAACTGCGTCCAATCAATCTGCGAATTTCTTGGGAGCGCGCGCTCGGGGTTGTTTCGCGTTGAGAACGCGTATGCGTGGCGCGGGGCAGCATCGCGTATTCGGCGGTGAGCCAACCCTGATTTTGTCCCACCAACCATTTCGGCACTTGATTTTCAACGGACACCGCGCACAGCACGCGCGTCTTGCCCATTTCAATCAAGACCGAACCTTCGGGGTAATCAATATAGCCCGGCGTAATTTTTACAGGGCGCAGTTCGTTTGGTTTTCGTCCGTCGGGGCGGGACATGGCAGATAGCAGATTACAGAACACAGAATACAGAAGACAGATTCACTCCAAATGGTTTTACCTAATGTGCAACACTTTTGTCATTTCGAGCGGAGCGAGAAATCTCGCAAGGCGCGAATGAGATTTCTCGCAAAACTTGTCCCGAAGCATTGAGGGAACGGCTCGAAATGACATTTGTCCCGCGAAAGAGTTGCACATTGAGTGGTTTTGTCTCTCAGCTGATTCCTGTGTCCTGTTGTCTGCGTTGACATATCGTATAGCGAATGATAAAATACCGAAAAATAGTGAGCAGCGTATATAAATTGATTTAGAACACGTGTTTTGTGGAATTTTACGCTGTTCGGTTAAAAGCGAGTGTAATATGGCGATTCAGCGCGAATATCTTTCACCGAACGAAATTGGGGAATATCTTGGTATTTCTCCGTTTACCATTCGCCGTTACATCAAATTGGGTGAATTAAAAGCCGTAAAATTATTGGGCAGCTTTCGCGTGCACAAAAACGATTTGCAGGCGTTCTTGAAGGCACACGAGGTGAATCCTGCCGAAGAGCATCTCGAAACAGAGGAAGATGCCGCAGTGGCTGTCGTACCGCATCCGTCGCCTTTGCCAACACCCCCCCCCGCCGTTTCGGGCGTGCCCCAAATTCCGATGCCGCAAAATTCGCCGCGTCGTCCGCGCGGACGTCCGCGCAAGAATCCATTGCCGATGTGAGCAATTGACCTCGCGATTAAAACCGCGGGGTTTTTCATTGCGCCCGCGCGCGTGTCCCGCAAAGATTATCCTATGCCCTGCGTTCGACGTCAACTCGAATTTTGGGTTGGCGCCCCGGCGATGCTGTGCGATAATCGGCGCGCTGTAGCGCTGTTGATTCACCGACAACTGTGAGTGGAGGATTGTACCGGAGGCACCATGACCGACCGCGATGGGATGTATATGCACTGGCTGCGCGAACGAATTTTGAATGAAGGACTGTACCTGGGCAACGGCATCTTGAAGGTTGACGCGTTTATGAATCATCAAGTAGACCCGCTGTTGATGCAGGGCATCGGCTATGAATTCGCGCGCCGCTTTCGCGGACAGCATCCAACCAAAATTTTGACCGCCGAAACGAGCGGCATCGCGCCCGCGCTGGCGGCAGGGATGATGCTTCAGGTGCCGGTTGTCTTTGCGCGCAAAAGCAAACCGCTGACGCTTTCGCACGAGCCGTACCAAGCGAATGCGCCGTCACACACCAAAGGCGGCCAAGTGACGCTCATGGTGTCGCACGAATTTTTGGCGCCTGCGGACCGCGTGTTGATTATTGATGATTTTCTCGCGTCGGCGCTGACCATTCGCGCGCTGGCGAACATTGTGCAACAAAGCGCGGCGGCATTGGTCGGCATCGGCGCAGTAATCGAAAAAGCGTTCGAAGGCGGACGCGGCGCGCTGCGCGATTTGAACGTGCAGGTAGAATCGCTCGCCGTGATTGAACGCTTTGATGGTGATAAAATTATTTTTGCGGAATAGATTTGCCCTGCTACCTGCTACCTGATACGTGTTGTGCCAAGTAGCTGGTAGCAAGTATTACCTGACCATGACCATCCTTCCCGAAACCGCCCTGACCTACGACGACGTACTGCTCGTGCCGCAGTATTCGGATGTCGCGTCGCGGAAAAAATTGTCCACCGAAGCGCGGCTCACGAAAAAAATTAAACTGCACATCCCGATTGTCTCTTCGAACATGGATACCGTCACGGAAAGCGCGATGGCGATTGCGATGGCGCGCGAAGGCGGCATCGGCATCATTCATCGCTTTATGACGATTGAACAACAAGCGGTAGAAATCGCGCGCGTGAAAAAAGCCGAGTCGTTTGTCGTCACCGACCCGATTACATTGACGGTGAACGATACCGTCGGCGACGCGCGGCGGCTCGTGGAGGAAACCGGCACGGGCGGCATTTTGATTCTGAACGGTGGTACGCATCTCGCGGGCATCGTCACCACGCGCGATTTATTGTCCGAGAATAACAATCGCCGCCCGATTACCGATGTAATGAAACGCGATGTTGTCACGGCTCCCGCTCATACGACGCTGCGCGAGGCGGAAAAGATTTTGCACGAACACCGCATCGAAAAATTGCCGTTGGTGGATGAACAGGGACGCATCGCGGGGCTGATTACGCTAAAAGATATTATGAAGTTGGAGCAATATCCCAAAGCGACCAAAGACGAACGCGGACGTTTGGCGGTGGGCGCAGCGGTGGGCGTCAAACAGCGCGACATGGAACGTGTGGAAAAAATGTTGGCGGCAGGCGCGGACTGCATCGTGGTGGATATCGCGCACGGCGATTCGCAACAAGAAGTCGAAATGATTCACAACATCCGCAAACATTTTCCCGACGCACAAATTATCGGCGGCAATGTTGCCACGGCGGAAGGCACGCGGCGTTTGATTGACGCGGGCGTGGACGCGGTGAAAGTGGGTGTCGGTCCCGGTTCCATTTGCGTCACGCGTCTCGTCGCGGGTTCGGGCGTGCCGCAGCTCAGCGCGGTGATTGCATGTGTCGAGGTCGCCAAACCATTTGGGATTCCAATCATCGCGGACGGCGGTATTCGGCATCCCGGCGACGCGGCAAAGGCGTTGGCGGCAGGCGCGGATACGGTGATGATTGGTTCGCTGCTTGCGGGAACGGATGAAAGCCCGGGGCTGTTGATGACGCGCAAAGGACACAAGTACAAAGTGTCGCGCGGCATGGCATCCACCGCCGCGAATCGGGACCGCAAATCGCGCGACGGCGAACGCGTCGCGCAAGAAGATTTGGACGAATATGTGGCAGAAGGTGTCGAAGCCGCAGTGCCCTATCGCGGCAAAACGCGCGAAGTGCTGACGCAATTGGTCGGCGGGATTCAATCGGGGATGAGCTACAGCGGCGCGCACACGCTCCAAGAATTTCACGACAAGGCGATTTTTGTAAAAATGACGGGCGCGGGCTGGAAAGAAAGTACGCCGCATGATGTAGAAGTGTTGTAAAACAAAAAAATTCGTGGCACGTGCCACGAATTTTTTTATCATCGCGTCTCGCGTTTGCGCCATTGCAGAAATTCAAACAGCGCGCCGCCCGCCGCGCCCAATGCCGCACCGATGGCAACGCCCGCCGCTACATTGTTCATCGCCGCGCCGACGGCGGTGCCGATGCCTGCGCCCAACGCGGTGATGACGCCCATTTTGCTTGCGGCAGCGCGCAATGAATTTGGATCGCGTGACATGCTTTGCCTCCTTATAAAAAAGACCCGACAGAATCACAAAAACGACGCGTGAAAAATCTATCAGGTCTCGTTATGACGCACTGCGTTATGCTTCGGCAGGCGGAGTCGAAACCGTGGGTTCAACGTCCGGCGCAGGTGTCGCGGTGGGTTGTTCCTTTGGCTCGCGCGGTGGACGCGGCGCTTTGGCAACCACGGGCTTGGGTTCGGGCTTGGGCGGCGCGGGCGGTTGTTTGCCGGGCACCGCCTTGCCGCGTGAGCCGCGAAACAATTTTCCGCGCTTGGTGCGTTTATCTCCTTTTCCCATGTGACCTTCCCTTTCTGCAAAAATAATTAAACTGCGCGATTATACGCCCCGCCTCAAGTGTGTCAACAATTTATTTTCCATAGTTGATGCGTGAGGGCTCGCTAAACGGTGAAAGATAAGTGGGTGTCTGCTTGCTGCCGCGCACCACGCTGACGCGCCATTCGTACACGCCCGTATTGCTCCACCATACCGTGTCGCATTCCCCCCCCCCTCGATTCGGATAAAGCATCACGGTTGTATCTTTGGTCCAGTCCGCCAGCGCGTTCCAATGGTCGTGCTCCACCAATTTACTTTCCACCAGAAAATATTCATCGGGGGCAAGCGCGGCGGGCGCACTCCATTCCAACACCAATTCGCGATTGCACCAGTAGCGTTCGCCAAAGCTCGGTTTGAGAATTTGCGGCGCGGGATACTTTAATGCCGGCGCGGCAGATTGCGCATTGGCGGAAGAACTCGCAGTCGGCGTGGGGTCATTGACACTCGGCGCCGTCGTGACCTGCGCGGCAGCGCGCGTGGGCGGCGCGCACAATTGGTTGGAGCGAATATAGAACGCGGCATTGTTCGCCGTTACCACAGACCATTCGCCGTTGACGCCGGTAACAAAAACGCGCGCGTCTTTGGCAACCGTCTGCGCAATCGGGAATTCATCGCCGGGTCCCTCGTGCAACGCCGCGTTGTCGGCGCAAACGAGAAACGCGCGACGCGTGATGTTCGTGGTGAATGCTTCGGGCGGCGGCGGCAGCGTCGGCGTTTCGGTTGGCGCTTTGCGCGTCCAGCCCGCCGCCTGCGCGTCGTTCAACGCGCAGAACCAGCGGTCGCCTTTGGCAATATCCACCACTATGCGCGCGTAGCCCTCATCATTCGGCAGATAAAAATAATGTGTGCCATTCGTCTCGACATCGCCCTTGACCACGCAGCCGGGGGGGGGTGTTTCACAACCATCGCGGCAGCGCGGGTCCGGCGTGGGCGTTGGTTCGGCTTGCGCGCTTTTCGTCGCACTCGCTTCACGCGTGGGCAGTAAGGCGCTCACTTCGTTCGCGGCGCGTTCCCACATCGCGGCAAAGTTCAATTGTTCGTTCAAGCCCCACGCCAAAATGCCCAAAGCAAAAAGCAAGACCAATAAGACGGCAATGGGCACGAGACACGAGCTGCGCGTCGCGTGGCGCGCCCCAAAATCGGCAAAGCTCGCTTGCGGCACGTTCCGCAGCGTCGGCGGCGGCGAAGGCGGCTGGTACGGTGTTCCGTTCGCGCGCGCCTGGTCATACGCCGCGCGCAGCGTCGGGTCACTGAGGACGCGCCACGCTTCATTCAATTCGCGCAAGCGTTCGAGCGCTTGTGGCGAGGAGCGCGCGTTGGGGTGATGCCGCTGCACCAAACGCCGATACGCCGCGTCAATCTGCGCGAGCGACGCGTCGGGCGAAACATTCAACAAGGCGTAATAATCTTTCACGGGACAGAGACGGGAGACTGGAGATTAGAGCTTGTGCATTGTGAATTGTGCATGACGGATTGGGCATTCTTAACGATTGTCAATTTTGGTCGGAATCTGCGTGGACGCGGTGGCATGTTCAATCGAAGTTTCGGGACTGATACTGCAATTCCATTGATTGCGCGCAAAGATAACTTGCGAGCCGCCGACCCAAAACGGATACTTGCACGCCGCGCCCGTTTCGGGGTCATCGCGCGCGATATTTTCTACAAATTCGTTGCCGGTCGCAAACGTCACTTCAAAACAGTTGTGCGGCGCGGCGCGACATTCGTTTTGATGAAAACGATTGTTGTTGGAAGTGAGATTGCCTTCGCCGTTCATGTAAAAACAATCACCCGAATTTACACAAAAATTTTTCGCAATAATATTTTGTTGACACGCAATGCACAAAAAGCCCGCCGACTCGCAGCCCGTCGGCAAATAGCCGCCTTCGGTATTGCACGCGCGATTGTCACGGCTCATGGTGTTACCGACAAAGTAGCTGGACTCGACCGCGAAATTGTACGAACCCCAGCCGCTGTTGTCGTCCAAACGATTGTTGATTAATTTCAAGCCGCGCACGCGTTCCGCCGCGATGCCCGCGACGCCGCCCGCAATATCGGAATCCATAATCGTCGTGTTGTTCGCGCGCACCAAAATTCCGCCGCCATAATTCACCCCGCCCGCGTTCCCGCGACAATCGGGATACAAGCACAGCAGAATGTTCAAGTCGCTCGCGTCGGCACTGCCGCGTATGGTCACGTTTTGAATCAACAACCGCGCGCCTTCGGCAATGATGCCATACCCGCGTCCTTGACTGCGAATCACGGAACTCTTGTCACCAAATACGCCGATTGCTTCACCGCGCAGCAAGAACGGACGATAAGCTTGCCCCGCGCATAATTTTACCGAATGGTCAACGACATCGGGCATCGCGTCGGCGGGCGTACAGTCCGACGGTTCATTCGGCATTTCAAGCGTCAGCGGCGCGTGGTTCAACGACGCGGGCAGGTTCAACGAAATGGTCCGCAAGGGCGCGGGGGCTGCGGTGGGCGGCTGCGTTGGTTCGGGCGGAGGCGGCTGCGCGGTGGGAGGGACAGCGGTAGGTGGGGGCGGGCGCGTCGCGGTTGGTGGGAGCCGCGTCGGTGTGCGTGTTGGGCGCGGCGCGTTGGTCGGTTTTACGGCGACGGCGGTTGCCGCGCGCGTGGCATTGCTGCGCTGTACAGTATTCACCGCGCGCGGTGGCAGCCACAGCGCGCCGAGAAAAAATACGGCGAGGCACGCGTCCACAATGCCGAACAAAATCATGGCGCCCAAAAAAATCGAGCGCAGACTCCAACGGCGGCGGCGCGACACGTTAAAGGGGCTGCCCCACGTGTCACGCAAATAAATATCTTGGACCAGCCAGTGTGATGGCGTACGTTCGCGGCGAAACTTCATCGAGGGAAAAAAACGGAACGTGCAGGCGGCTCGAATCGCCCAAATTCGGCAGGGTGCGTTGCATTCACCCGTTGTGAAGCAGAACGGCTCCGATTATAGAGGATAACGTGACGATTGACCAAAAAGTTTTCCGCACGCGGACGCGGTATATCGAACGGAAAAATCGCATACAATGCGTTCCACAAAAGGAATCCATGTAAATTCTATGGCATCGCTCTATCTGGAACAGCTCACCTGGCTGGAAGCGGAACGCGCGTTTCGTGAAATTCCGATTGTGCTGTTACCCATCGGCGCAATCTTGAAAGAACACGGACCGCATCTGCCGCTCAATACCGATTATTTGCTCGCGCGCGATTTGGCGCGGCGCGTGGCGGAACAAACGGACGTACTCGTGTGTCCGCCCGTGACGTTCGGCTTTTATCCCGCGTTCGTACATTTTCCCGGCAGCACTCATCTCGCGGGCGAGACGTTTCGCGCAATGGTCGAGCAAATTGTTTTGTCGCTCGCGAAAAATGGCGCACAGCGTTTTTTGATTTTGAACACCGGTATCAGCACCACCGCGCCGCTGCTGCTCGCCGCGAACAATTTGATTTCACAAAACATCCGCGTTGCGCTCGCAAACATTGCCGATTTAGGAAAGCGCGCGGATGAGGTACTCGAAAACAAAATTGGTTCGCACGCGAACGAACACGAGACTTCGATGCTGTTGGCGATTGATGCGTCTGTTGTGAACATGGAAAACGCGCGCGCGGAAATTCAACCGTGGATGATGTCGCGCGACGCGGCGGTGCGCGAACCGGGTCCGCTGTTACGAACGCCGGAGGGCGTGGGCGTGTACTGTCCTTCGGGCGTCATCGGCGACCCGACGCGCGCGACGCGCGCAAAAGGCGAAGCAATTTTGAACGCGATGGCGGACGATGTGGTCGCGTTTTGTCGAACGTGGAAATAGCGCGCGCGTCAATTGCTAATCGCGGGCGCGCGTTGCAAATACGTCGCGTCGTTCAATTGCTTGAGCATAAAAGCTGCCATGTCCGCGCGCCCGATGCGCGTGCCAATATCTTTGCCCACTGCGCCGGCGCGAATCATTCCCGTCGGCGCGTCGTCCGTGAGCATTGGCACGCGCACAATCGTCCACGCGCGGTCGGACGCGCGTACCAAGTTCACAGTGTCCACCATATCTTGCAAAACATTTTTGCTGACAATTTTTAATAGCGTCGTGATGATTTTATCAAACGCTTTCGGTTGGTCTCCGGCGTCGCCGACCCCCGCGCCGGTGGAAACAATTAATCGCGAAACATTTTCTTGCTGCATCGCGGTGAGAATGTTTTTCATTCCTTTGCTCACGCTCAACGTGGGCGCGTTGGATGTGGGACCTAGCACGGAAAGCACCGCGTCCGAACCGGCAATCGCGCGCCGCACGGCGGCGGCGTCGGCAAGGTCGCCGCGAACGATTTGCAGCTGTGGGCTGGCGAGCTGCAATTTGGCAGGCGTGCGCGCAAACGCGACGACATCATGTCCGGCTGCCAACGCTTGTTCAACCAGAATTTTCCCCGTCTTGCCGGTCGCGCCAAAAATTGCGAGTCGCATGGGTCTATTCTTCTTCGCGTGTGCCTTGTAAAATTTCAAACAGCGCAGCGCGCACATCGGCATCGGCGAGCGCAACGAGACGGTCGCCCGCTTGCAGCTGCGTGTTGCCGCGCGGGACGAGGGTACGACCGCCGCGCTGCACGGCGACAATGACTGAATTTTCGGGCAAGTTCAATTCTTTGATGCGCTTGCCCGCCGCCGCATCGCTCGCCGCCAAATTGATGTGAATCATTTTGGTTTCGGCAGCGGCTTCCAACTGCATCCGTTCGCGATTGTGCTGCGCGCTGTGTTTTTCTTGCTGCGCGTGTGCGTACGCGCGCACAATATCCGCGCGCCGCACCATGCCCAGCACGCGCTTGGGATTCCGCCGCTCCACTACGGGAAGTCGTCCCACATCCAGCGCGCCGAATTGACGCAGTGCGTCGTCCAACGTTTCGTCGGGAAAAACGGTGACGACCGTGCGCGTGCAAATTTCACCGACGGGCGCGTCCGCTTGGTGATTCTCGAGCGCGCGTTCTAAATCGGAAAGCGTGACCACGCCAAACAATTCGCCCGCGTCATTCAACACGATAAAACCGTGATGCCCGGATTCTTGGAACATGGCGGTCAATTTTGCGAGCGTGGTGGTCTCGCGCACCGTCGTCAATTCTTCAAGAGGTGTCATCGCGTCGTTCACCAAAATCGCGCTCATCAAATTCGCATCGCGGCGCGCGCGCACGTCGAGCCCGCGCTGTTTGAGTTTGAGCGTATAGATACTTTCTTTTTCAAAATGTTGCGCGAGTACGGTGCTGACGACGGTGGCGAACATGAGCGGCAGAATGATGTGATAGTCTTGCGTCATTTCAAACAAAATCAAGATTGCCGTAATCGGCGCGCGTGCCGCACCCGCAAAGACTGCCGCCATTCCGACCATGGCATACGCGCCGCTCAACGCGGTGACTTGAGGAAAAATGCTGTGCATGATTTGTCCGTACGCGCCGCCCAACACCGCGCCGACAAATAACGCGGGCGCGAACACCCCGCCCGATGAACCACTGCCCAATGTGAGCGAGGTCGCCAGGATTTTTCCAAAGATGAGGATGATAAGCAAGGTCAAACCGAGATTGCCCGCCAACGTTTGCGAAATCGCATCAAAGCCGGTGCCAAAGACCTGCGGCAAAAAATAACCGAGCACGCCCAGTCCCAAGCCGCCGACGGCAGGTTTGAGGTACGGCGGAAATTTCCAATCGTCAAAGATATCTTCAAAGAGATAGAGCACCTTGACAAAGAGAATCGCCGCGAGCGCGCAAAAAACGCCAAGTCCGAGATACATGGGCAATTCCCAGGGACTGGCTAACTCGTACGGCGGCACCGAAAACGCGGGCTGGTCGCCGAGCAGCGCGCGGCTCACTACACTTGCCGAGACGGCGGCGACGACGATGGTGGGAAAGGATTGAATCGCGATTTCGCCGAGCAGCACTTCGACCGCAAACATCACGCCCGCAATCGGCGCGTTAAACGTGGCGGCAATTCCGCTCGCCGCGCCTGCCGCGACCAACGTGATGACGCGGCGCTCGTTCATTTTGAATGCTTGTCCCAGCGTGGAACCCAACGCCGCGCCAATTTGCACAATCGGTCCTTCGCGTCCAACGGAACCGCCGGAACCGATGGTGATTGCCGAGCCGAGCGCTTTCGCAAGCACGACGACAGGACGTATCCGTCCGCCGCGCGTGGCAATCGCGGTCAACACTTCGGGCACGCCGTGTCCTTTGGCTTCGGGCGCGATGAAATGCACAATCGGACCGACGAGCAAGCCGCCGAGAACGGGCACGAGGATTACATACGCGCCGCCCATAAAGCCCAACGCGACACTGCCCTGCCCAAAGAACAGTGCGGTGGCGAATTGAATCATTTTGATAAAAACAAATGTGCCCAGCGCCGCGCCGATGCCGACGAGGACGGCAAAAAGCATCATCACCGTCGTCTCCGAAGACCAAAAGCGCGCGGTCAAATCCAACGTGGGCAGCGAAAAATTCCATCGGGGTTTAACAGTCATTCTCTGTTCCTTTCGCGTACAGTTGTGATTGGGGTCAGTACAGAAAAAAACCGCCGCGTTTTTCGACGCAACACGCGCGGTACAACTCACGGCACTGACACGCCACTAACATAAAGCTGGAGCGAAAAATTGGCAATTCGCTGCTGAGCGTTGTTTGGGAAACTTTTGACGCGCGAGAAAAAAAACGCTGGAGAACGCTATCTCACGAAATGTTAAACAAAAAAATCTGCGCCACATGACGCAGATTTTTTTTGGCGGGCAGCCCCACCTGTTTCCGGAACGAGAGCTGCTTAGCTCTGCGCGAGCAATTTTTTCAAGTACGGGATTTGTTCTTGTGCGGCGCGTTCGCCTTGTTCGATGATGTACGGAATTTTGTCCGTGTCGAACAAGCCAACGTGCTGTGTAAACTGCGGCAGAATCGGAATCACTTCGCCGTGATGCGCCATCGAATGAAACGCGTAATTCGACTTTAACAAATTGTTGGACATGATGCTGCTGATTTGAAAGGTGTAGCGCATCAGGGAATTGATTTTGCCTTGATACGGACTTTCAAAGCCCATTGCCAGAATCACGTTCGCGCCTTCTTTGATGGCGACGCCGACGGGCATCGGGTCGGACAAATAGCCGTCCACGAGCATTTTGCCATCCACACGATGCGCTTTGAAAATGTACGGAATCGCGATACTGCCGCGCAGCGCGTCCACCAACTTGCCTTGTGTCAGCACCACTTGCTCGCCGTTTTCAAAATCGGTTGCGGTGAGATAGAGCGGAATTTTCGCGTCCTCGATTTTTCTATCACCATACGCGGCGCGAAAGCGTTCCAGCGCCAGCGTATCGTCCACTGTGCCAAAATTTTCATTGAACCCGAAAACGTTGGGCAAAAGAATTTGCCACAGCGCGCGGCGATTGTGTTTCGCGGTCACATCGCGCGTCCACAACCGCATACTCATTTCTTGCGCCTCTTGCGGTGAATGTCCCAACGCGATGAGCGCGGCGTAAATCGCGCCGCCGCTCGTGCCCACCACCATGCCGACCTCAATTTGTTCGCGCAGCAAGACCTTGTGCAAACCAATTGCCGCCGCGCATTTCACACTGCCCGAACCGATGACCAATGCAACACGTTTTGCGTCTGCCATTTTCAGCGTATCAGGTAGCAAGTAGCAAGTTGAGTCCGCCCTACTACCTATTACCTGCTACTTGCTACTTAGCTCTTTCACCAACACCAGATGATTTCCTTGTTCGTCCGAGTAATACTGCACATCGTCCATTGTGCGATAAATGAAATACAGACCGAATCCCGTCGTCGGTTGGTCTTGCAGCATCGCATTCACATCGGGCGCATCCGTTTCGACGGGTTCAAACGGATGTCCGAAATCGCTCAACACCATTTCAATTTTTTTGCGCTGCGGGCGCAGCTCCAACATGATGGAACCGGGATTCATGCCGGCATAGCCGTGCCGAATGACATTCGTGGCAGCTTCATCACACGCCAACTGGAGTTCAAACGAAATTTCATTCGGAATTTGCAAACGTTCGCAGACGCGCGCGATGAATTCGCGGAACGCGCCGAGCGCGTCCAGTTCTGCCGCGCGGGTGAGGATGAAATTGTCAGGCATGAATTTTTTTTGTCATTTCGAGCGAATGCGAGAAATCCGGATTTCTCGCTCCGCTCGAAATGACAATTGAACTAGTACTTGGCATTTGGAAATGTTTCAACGCCCGCGTGTTTGCCGACGACCTTTATCATTCGCAAATCGCGCCAGCGTTCGCCAATGACTTCGAGGATGCCGTCTTGAATTGCCCACGCGCGACCGCGCACCGTTTGCCACGCGTCGGGCTGCCGAAACGGCGTGCTGCCATCCAACGCGGCGTGCAATGTTCCACCGGGTTGAAATTCGCGCTGAATGTCGTCCATCAACTTGTGTCCGCGCACATAGGCGAAACCGTTCTTTTCAAAAATCCATGCGGACGCGTACGTTAACGGTTCGAGCGAGACTGCCTGTCTGGCGCAGAGTGCCAAAAACACATCGAGCTGTTGTAATACTTGGCGCGCAAAGCCCATCCCCGCGCGAACTTGAGCGGGCGCGAGTCCCGCGCGCATCGCGCGTTCTTCTTCGGCAAGATTGCGCGTAATGGTGCCCCAATGCGTCGCTTTGCCCTCCGCGTCAAAATCAATTCCAAATTTTTCCGCGTCGGGGTCATTCAAAATGATGAGATTGAGGTCAATCCCGTTGGTGGCGTTGTCTTGCAGCTCGAGGACAAAATACGCGTCGTTGGGGTCTTGGACATTGTTAATCGAGAGATTAACTTTGCCCGAAGCAGGTTCGGCAAACAGTTCGACGGCATGCCCACTGCCGCGCCACAGAATCGGATTGATGCCCAAGCGCCCCAACAGCGCGGGCGGAATCAACGTACGATAAAAACGTTGTTTAGCGTCATGCGGCAGAGCGTTGATGGTGCGGATGCCGAGAGGAAACTGCGCGTCACCCATCCATTCGTCAATGGTGAGCGGCTTGGGTTCAGGGGCAACCTTGACAGGTTCTTGTTTGAGGCGGAGCGCGCGAAACATGGGTATAGTTCGGTAGTGCAGTAGTGTGATAGTGCAGGAATTGCTTTCTGATTCCAACGAGCGCACGATTGCACGATCACACGATTACACTATCCGGCAAAACTCGCGACTGCCGCGTCTACACTTTCGAACGATTTCATAATGCTCATAAAGCCGGAGAGCTTGAGCACTTTTTCTACATTCGGCTGTACGGCGGCGAGGCGCAAGTCGCCGTCATGATTGCGCGCTTCCTTGACGCTGTTGAGCAACACGCGCAGTCCCGCGCTGCTGGTGTACTCGAGTTCGGCGAGGTCGGCGACGAGCTGCGTATGTCCTTCGCGCAGCTGCGTGGCAAGCGCGTCGGCGAGTTCGGGCGCGGTGAGCGCGTCGAGCGAACCTTTGACCGAAATGATTTGGATATTGCCGTTTGACGTGGTGTTTAGTTCCATGAATGACTCCGTGAGAAAAATTTTTTTGCAGTGCGGAAATTGTCTAGCCCGCGGTGGCAGCCAGTGCATCGCTCACCGCGCGATAAATCGGAATATACGAGGTCATGGCTGCCAATTCGAGCACGCGTTCGACAGAGGGACAGGGATTGACAAGGGCGAACTGTCGCGGCGTTCCCAATTCGCCCGCGCGTGCCAGCGTGTTCTTGGTTGCCCACGACGCGGATTCTTCACTGCGCGCCCGTTCGCGCAATTGTTTGAAAATAGACGTGAGCGCCATCAAGCCCGCGCTGCTCATATAAGCACAGTCCGTCAAATCCAGCAAAAGGACGCGCGTGCCGCGCGCGAGCAACTGCTCGGCTTCCACAAGCAGCTGACCGTACGTTTCGCCGTCCACATCGCCTTGCACACGCAAAATGCTGATGTGACGGCTGGGCGTTTCCGTCTTGAGTTTCATGCGAGAGCGGTCAACGCGCTCGGGACGTCCGGATAAATGGGGACCAAATTTTTGAGCCCTGCCAAATCCAATACGCGGTCTACGCGCGGTGTCGGATTGACGAGAACCAACTGCGGCTTGCCGACAGCCATCCGCGCGTCGTCGAGCGTTTTCAGCACTGCCCAACCATTTTCCGTTTCGGGGGGACGCTCGCCGCGCAGCATTTTTGAAATCGCGTTCAACGCGACCAGTCCGGAACTACTCATGTACTCGCACGCGCTGACTTCGAGAGCGATGCGCTTGACGCCTTCGCCGTGCAGCGTGGTTGCCTCGTCTATCAACTGTTTGAAATTCGAGCCGTCTACACTGCCTTGAATATGAATCACTGCCGTATCATCGGCAGGTCGTTCCACCGAGAGTTGCATAAATCCGTACCTTTCTGGAATGTTGAGAATGCGCCGCATGGTGAGCACATTCCCATTCACTGCATCAAACTCAAACGTTACTTGGTCCATCAACTGGCGCATGAAATACAAGCCCAACCCGCCGGTCGGACGTTCTTCGAGCGGCGCCTTGAGGTCGGGTTCGGGAATGCGCGAGGGGTCAAACGATTTGCCGTGGTAATGCAGCTGCATGACCAAACGGTTGTCTTGTTTCCAAACGTGCAGTTCGATGGCGCCGTGCTGGCGCTCGAACGCGTGGTTGAAAATATTGGCGGCAGCTTCGTCACAAGCGAGCTCGCACGCAAACGCGTCATCTTCGTTGCCGCCCAGCGTGTGCGCCGTCTCGCCGACAAAGACTCGAATCTCGGGCAGCTGTTCCAACGAACCGCTAAACGTACGTTTGGCGCGCAGGGGCAAACCGGTGATGCGTTTTGCGGCAGCCAGCGGGGTCTCATCAGCAGAAGACCCGTCGGACGCGCCGCGCTGGAAATGCAAATTGACCTCGCTCATTCAAAATGACGCGACGGCGTCGGCGAGTTTGCTCTGAATATCGAGAAACATATCAAAGCCGCTCATCTTGAGCGTCTCCAAGACGCGTGCGCTCGGCGCCAGCAATTTCAAATGCGGCGATTTGTACGTCCCTGCCGTGACGCCTTTGCTCACCGTACCGGAATCTTCACTGCGCGCCCGCAGTTTGTTGTAAATTTGATTCAGCGCGCGCAAGCCCGCGCTGCTCATGTACGGCACCTCGCGCAAATCAATCAACAAGTCTTGCGCGCCGTTCGCCACAAGATTTTCCGTGTAAGATTGAAATTCCTGATACGACGTGGAATCAATATTGCCTTTCACGTGCAACACGGTTACGGGTACGCGACCGTGTTCTTGCGAAACAGAAAGTTCCATGCTGGCTCCTTATTTGAACGTACTTGGAAAGTGCTTATTCTGATTATCAGTACCAACAATTATATGTTATCCCCACACAGCAGTTGCTTCCATCCACCAGCGCAAGTCTTCGTTGTTATACCACGCCCACGTCACTTGGAGATAGTCGAATTGTGGACAGTGTTGTTGAGCGCGCCATTGCGAGGTGTGAAAGAATTCGTGGACGGCGAAAATGAAAAGCGATATGAAATGCGCGGCAGCGGTTTTCCATCAGACCAGCGTTTCGCTCCCGCATCGGGGTTTCCAATCACTATGTCAAATACAGGGCGATCCTTGAGTTCAATCAGTTTAGTCTGAGAACTCTTGTTCGTCACTGTTGCTTTGAGGTGCACCAGCTCGCTGGGCTTGGCGCATTTCTTGTTTGCGCTTAAAACAACTGAGAAATCGTCCGTACCAGCTCGTTGGCTCTGTCCTCCGTCCGAACAGCCAATAAGCAACAGTACGAGAATGGCACAGATGAATAACAGTAATCCGTTCATAATTTTTTTACGGAAGTACGTCCGCACTGTATTCCCAAAGGCGAGGCAGTCCATTTCCAAGATTGCTTTGCGGATTTACGGCTTCCACCGCAATCCATTGATGCCAATTGAAGTACTCGCTGATTGAGGGATCACGGCCCAATGCCTGGACAGTAAGGGAGAATGGGTAGCGTTACCATTATGGGAACTTCGGGAAAGCGCGGATCGCTTATGAAGAATGCGGCGGCTCCTTGCGTTTGTTCATCGGTTACCCAATCCACTTCAATATTCTTTGACTCGCTGGGACGCAGTTCCAAGCGAGTCAATTCAGATGTGAGGGGCTTGCTAGTTGACCAGCGATACCAACCATTATCTGGGTTGCCGATGACAAGATCAAAAATAGGGCGGTCCTCAAGTTCAATCACTCTAGTTTGTCCGCTGGTGTTGGTAACGGTTGCCTTGAAATGAATTGTCTCACCGGGCATGGGGCATTTTTTGTTGGCGGTCAGGAATAAGATGAAATCGCCATTGCCCTGTCTTGCACTCGCCCCCGCGTCAAGACAACCAATCAGCACCCCCAGAAGAATGACGAAGGACAGAATTTTGGCTTGTCCCATGAACCTTGCGCCTATGGAAATCTACTAGAAGAAAGCGGCGTAAAAAAATTCGCTCGCGTTTCCACGCTGCTTAATGCCTCACGGGCCAATCCCAGGGCAAAACGTGGGTATCACAAAACCGGTTGATACCGGAACCTCTTGAAACCGTTTGTCAGTGATGAATCTGACAGCCACTGAGGTTGTCCCTGTTGATACCCAGTCCATCTCGATGCTTTTCGACTCGCCAGGAAGCAATTCCAAACGTGTCAATTCAGGTGTGAGAGGTTTGCCATCCGACCAACGCTTGTCGCCGCCCTGCGGGGTTCCGATGATCATATCAAATACAGGGCGATCCTTGAGTTCGACCACCTTGGTTTGAGAACTAGCATTTGTTACGCTCGCTTTGAGATGAAGCGTCTCTCCTACCGCAGCACATTTTTTGTCTGCAGTAAGAAGGATTGAAAAATCTTCCCTGCCTGTTCTTATACTTTGGCCAGTCGCGAGACAGCCAAAGAGCAGGATTTGAAGAAAAGTAACAAGTATGATCGTATTGAGCCGCATACTCCTCTTCTACGGCAAGACTTCTGCGCGGTACTCCCAGAGGCGGGGTAATCCGTTTCCACTATTGCCCTGCGGATTGACCACTTCCATCGCAACCCATGAATATTGGTCAAAATCTGGGACGACTATTGAACCCGAATAAGAGTTAAGCAAATTATTGTATTGGAGGGGAACATTGATTGCTGGCAGGTTAGTGGCAGGCGGAACAGCCTGAGTAATTCTCCACACTCTAGCTACAGGCGGTGCGTTTAAATCGCCCGCGCCAATGGTAACTTCAATTCGTAGATCACGACC
>JAKOPZ010000326.1 GCA_029778615.1 Chloroflexota bacterium
CAAGATTCCATGTCGAACAAACATTATATGCAAAGTGCGTGCTTTGCCAACTGAATTTTGATTTCGCCAAATGGCTTTTTCGGAGGATATGCTATACTGGATGCCTCCGCCAATTCTCCTACCATGTTACGTGCCATTTTCTTCTTACTTATTACGTCGCTTGTTTTTGCCGCGTGCGCGGCGCCCAATGCCAACACGCCCACCACGCAGGATTTTGCGCGTCCGTCGGCAACCTTGGAACGCCCGCCGATTCGTACTTCGCTGCTGGATGGGACACCGGGCGCGATGGTTGAGGTCGCCGGAAAATTTGTGTTTGCGCCGGGCGATGGCAGCATTTGGGTCCAAGACCCTGCAAATGGAAAACCACAGCCGGTGATTAAACCGACGCCGGAACTCTTTGCGGACGCGCCGAGTTGGTCGCCGGATGGAAAAACATTTGTGTATGTGCGGAGCAGTTTGACCGCGCAAGGCACCGCGCAAAATGCGATTTATCGCGCGAACGCGGATGGCTCCAACATCGAACCGGTCGCGCTGCCGCCGAACAACAAGACTGCGTTCAATTGGCCCCATTATTCTTTTGACGGCAAGTGGATTTATTACACCGCGTCGTTTCCCGTTCCGCCCAATAAACAAGATTCGGAAATTCAACGCGTGGCGGCAGGGGGGGGGGAACCGCAAACGCTTGTTCAAGATGCGCGCATGTCCACCGAATCGCCGGACGGGAAATCCATCGCGTTCATTCGATTCAACTTTGATACTTTTACCGGCGGTCTGTGGATTGCGGATAGTGACGGACAAAACGCGCGTCCGTTGTTGAACGACGATGTTTTTATCATGATTGCGGCGCCGCAATTTTCACCCGATGGTTCGCAGATTTTGTTCGCGGCGTCGGGACCCAACACGCGTCCGCTGCCCGGCGTTTCGATGCGTTTACGCGAGCGTACGCGCGAATGCGCGCCGCAGCTGTTGTGTTGGTTCGCGAAACCCGCGTACGCGGACGGACTGCCGTGGGACTTGTGGACGGTGACGCCGGACGGGAGTAAATTTACACGGCTGACTGAAATTGGCGCAGACAGTCCGTGGCCCGCGTGGTCGCACGATGGCAAGCAAGTTGCCTTTTTCGATACGAGCGGACAATATCTGGTGGACATTCCCAACAAAGTGGTCTCGCAAATTACGCGTAACGGTGGTCACGGCGTCTTTGGATGGTGGCAAGCCCAATAAAAAAAAAAGCCGTGCGAAATTTCGCACGGCTTTCTCTTTTGCCGGTTCTAGTACGCGGCAGCGCTGTCACTGTTGAACGGACAATCTCCTTTGCCCGAATGATAGTAGCCGGAGCCACTATAGGTCCCTGCATTTTTTGTG
>JAKOPZ010000327.1 GCA_029778615.1 Chloroflexota bacterium
GCGCCCGCGCGCACATCGCCCGCCGCAAAAATGCCCGGACGACACGTTTCCAT
Source organism: Chloroflexota bacterium (assembly GCA_029778615.1). Taxonomy (GTDB): domain Bacteria; phylum Chloroflexota; class Anaerolineae; order UBA4142; family SHND01; genus SHND01. The sequence goes on from JAKOPZ010000327.1 coordinate 54, forward strand.
GTCGAACGGATGCCGCGTGCGCCATTCCTCCGAATAATGCTCCAAATTCGCGACGTGCAAGAGGTCGTGCCCGGTGCGAATAAAGCCATACGCGTCGCGTTCGACCAAGTCCTTGAACGGCGCGCTATTCGGTTCGAGCCCGATGAAAATAAACGCGGCAGCCGGATGCAGTTCTTCCACTTGACCATTCTTTTGATTTTCAATCACGACGGTATCAAGTTTTCCGGTGCTTGTTTCGGAATCGAAACCACGAAATTCTTGGACGACCGTGTTGTAACGCACCGCTATATTTCCTTTGTGCGCGATTTCATCTTGCGCCGTTTTGCTCGCCTTGAGCGCATCGCCGCGCACGAGCAGCGTCACCTTTTTTGCAAACTTGGTCAAGAATAAACCTTCTTCCACCGCGCTGTTGCCGCCGCCGACAACCACTAATTCCTCCGCGCCTTTGTAAAACGGACCGTCACACGTCGCGCAGAAATGAATGCCCGCGCCGATGAAATCATCTTCGCCGCGCACATTCAATCGCCGATAATCCGCGCCGGTGGCAATCAGAATCGCGTGCGCGCAGTATTGCATGCCATCGCTGGTCACTACGACGCGGAACGGGTCTTTGAGCATCACTTGTTTCACATCCATTGCTTGGAGAATCTCTACGCCGAATCGTCGCGCTTGTGTGCTGAATCGTTCTGCGAGTTCCGCGCCGCTGATGCCATCGGGAAAACCGGGATAGTTGGCGATATTTTCGGTTAGTCCGGCTTGTCCGCCGACGCCGCTCTTTTCAATGATGAGCGTCTCGATGCCTTCCCGCGCGGCATACAACGCCGCCGTCAAGCCCGCCACCCCGCCGCCAATCACAATCAAGTCATAAAATTCATCCTGCGCTTTGGTGCTCAACCCAAGTTTCGCGGCGAGTTCCGCGTTCGAGGGTTCGACCAGAATCGAGCCGTCGGGAAAAACAATCGTCGGCACAATGCGTTTGCCGTGATTGATTTTTTCGACATATTCGCGCGCGGCATCGTCGCGCTCAATGTCCACGCTTTGATACATTACGCGCTGTTCGCCAAAAAACTTTTTCGCGCGTTTGCAATCGGGGCACCAATAGGTGCCATACACAATAATCTGTGGTTCTGCCATGACCGCCTCCTTGAACCAAAAAGCAATTGTCTTGGGCTTTCACGCGCGCAACGTAACGTTCTTGCGCGCGGCTAAACCATATCCTCACCAAGTATAGCCAGCACCC
>JAKOPZ010000328.1 GCA_029778615.1 Chloroflexota bacterium
CGTTTCCCCGAATGGCAAGTCACCGATGCGGGCAAGCGCGAAGTGCGCAAAGCGTTACGCCGCACCCTTTTCAAATACAAATTGCATACCGACACCGAATTGTTTGAAAAGGCGTACGGGTATGTACAAGAGTATTATTGATACATTGCTCATCCGCAAACAAAACGCGCGTCGGTAACGACGCGCGTTTGTATTTTTCGATTGACCGGATACGACGCAAGCAATGCCACGAAAAGATAGAATTGTGTATTTTGCAGACGCATCGGCAAATGGCGGGCGATGCCGCTCAGCCCTTGGGTTGAACCACCGCCAGCACATTCCGGCTCGGGTCAATGAACCATGCCGCCCACGAGTGCCCCATGTCCGCGACGCCATCGTCCGTCACCGGGTCGGGCGCAACATAATCTTCCACATGGACGCCGCGCGCCCGCAGGTCGGCGACCGCCGCGCGAATGTCCGGCACGCGCCAGGCAACCTGCGTTTGCGTGTCCGACGTGCCGATGGTGCTGGATGAGATGACCAGCTGCGTTCCGTCGCCGCACTGCAGGACGAGCCGTTCCTCCTCTTGCTTGAGAAGCGGCAAACCGAGCGTGTCGTGGTAAAAGGCACGGCTCGCCGCCATGTCTGTTGACAACAGGATTGGAAACACAGGATAATTGCCCAGCATACATGCCTCCGATGATCGCTTTGCTTTCGCTGTGGGAAAATCTGTACCCGACGCGCTGTTTCCCATCCTATCATTTATTTCGCGCCAAAGCGCGCACCCGTTGCTCTGTCCCCCAATAAACCAAAAACGCGCGACGCCAACCATCAGCCCGCAAAGCGTTAGCCGCCTGCGATGCCGGTCTTGATGGCGCCGGCGCGTTCGTAATGGACGACCACGATGCCGCTCGCGCCGATGTGGCTTTCCGTCACCTTGAACGCCGCCGGAAGCGTGCCTTGCGCAAACAGCCGCTTGCCGCTGCCCAATGTGACGGGATAGAGCATCAACCAAAACGCATCCACCAAATCATGCGGCATGAGCGTCTGGAGAAGGTTGCTGCTGCCCCACACGTTCAAATCGGGACCCGGCTGTTGTTTGAGCTTTGCGACATGCGCGGGAATGTCGCCGCTCAAAAACACCGACGGCTGCCATGCGCTGGAGGTTCGGGTCTTTGAGGCAACATATTTGGTCGCGGTCATGACGCCGCGCCATGCGTCCGCGTGTTGGGGCCAGTACGCTTCCCAAATCTCAAACGTCTTGCGACCCAGCAGCAGGTCGAACGGCTTGCTCAACTGTTTTTGCAAGAGTGCGCCCACCGCATCGTCGTCATAGGGCGCGCTCCACCCGCCATACGCAAAGCCGCCTTCCGTGTCTTCGTCCGGTCCGCCGCCGCTCTGGATGACACCATCCAGCGAAATATGTTCCAGCACAATCAGTTTTCGCATCTGTCCCTCGAATCATTCCGCATTGTTTGTTCCCGCGCCTATGCTTGCCGGACAATATCCACCGAAATCTCTACCGCCGGAATCGTTCGCCGGTCGTGCCCGTACAATCCGACGCACCACGACTCGAATTATAGCGCAAGTCTGCGCGCAATTTTCGTTGACACCCCCGCGCGTTTGTGATAACGTTGCGCGTGCTCGCCAATCACCCAATCACCGAATCACCCAATCGCGAGCTCGCTTGCAAGCAAGCACGCAGCATCGCTCGTACCTAATCTCTAATCTCCAGTCTCCAATCTCCAGTCTCCAATCTCCTACCGCCTATGGCTTTTCGAACTGTTTCTCTCGCCGCCGCGCTCACCGCCGCGATTGCTGCGCCACTCGCGGGATTGTTTTATTTGTGGCGGCGTCCACTCCCCACCATCAACGGACGTTTGAAATTGAACGGACTGCGTGACCGCGTGGAAATCATTCGCGATGAATGGGGCGTGCCGCACATTTACGCGCAGAATGACGAAGACGTTTTTTTCGCGCAAGGGTTCGTTCACGCGCAGGACCGCTTGTGGCACATGGAAATGAATCGCCGCCTGCCCGCCGGACGCTTGAGCGAAATGTTTGGCGAAATCGCGTTCGGCACCGACAAACTTTTGCGCATCATCGGTTTGCAGCGCGCCTCGAAAAATGATTGGATGCACGCTTCAGCAGAAACGGTGCTCGCATTGAACGCGTACGCGCGCGGCGTCAACGCCTTTCTCGAAACGCATCACAACAAACTTCCGCTCGAATTTACCTTGCTGCGTTTTTCTCCCGAACCATGGCGTCCGCTCGATTCGCTCGGCTGGATCAAAATGATGGCGTGGGGGCAAGGACTCAATTGGGATGCCGAACTCGTGCGCGCGGCAATTCTCGAAAAACTCGGTCCCGAACGTACGGCGCAATTATTGGGCAGCGACATTGCCGACGCCAATCCGATTATTTTGAATCAATCCGCCGTGCCCGCGTTTGAACGCTTGGTGAGCGAGCTGCGCGAAGCGAAAAATTTTTTGAATCTGCATTCGCCCGTCGGCATGAGCAACAATTGGGTCGTGGACGGAACGAAAACGGTCACGGGCAAGCCACTCTTGGCAAACGACCCGCATCTGCCGTTACAAATGCCGTCGCTCTGGTACGAGATGCATTTGAGCACGCCCGAATGGCAAGCGGCGGGCGTAACCTTGCCCGGCGTGCCAATGGTTATCATCGGGCACAATCAAGACATTGCGTGGGGCGTGACGAACGCGTTCGTGGACGCGCAAGATTTGTACATCGAACAATTTGACCCAAATGACGCCGCGCGTTATCGCGTGAACGACACGTGGGAAAAAGCAAACATCGTGCGCGAAGAAATTCGCGTCAAAGGCGAAGCGCAGCCGCGCGCGCTGGATGTGACGATTACGCGGCATGGTCCGATTGTGAACGATTGGTTCTCTAATTCGCCGTGCGCGATGGGCGATGACACGCGGCTCGCTTTGAAATGGGCTGCCAACGACGCGTCGCGTTCCGTACACGCGGGCTTGAAACTTTTGCGCGCGAAAAATTGGGACGAGTTCAACATCGCACTGCGCGATTGGACCGAACCCGCGCTTTCGTTTGTGTTTGCCGACCGCGCAGGAAATATCGGCTATCATCTCGCAGGCAACACACCCGTTCGCAAAAAAGGCAAAGGCGCAACGCCCGTGCCGGGTTGGAATGACGAGTACGAATGGTTGGATTACTTGACGCACGACGAATTGCCCGAAGTATACAATCCCGCCGTGCATCTCGTGGTCACCGCCAACAACACCGTCGTCGGCACCGAGTATCCGCATCATCTTTCGCTCGACACGATGAACGGTTATCGCGCGAACCGCATCATCCAACTCTTGACCGCGCACGAAAAATTATCGGCGGACGATTACGCCAAAATTCAAACTGACGTATATTGCATTCCTGCCGCAGCGTTTACGCAATTGCTCCGCGCGTGCGATGAATTTATCGCGCAGCACGACGCACTGCGCGCGCGTTCCACCGCCGCGCTGCAGGCGTTGGATTTGCTGAACGCGTGGGATTGTCACCTCACCGCCGATTCCGTCGCAGGCGCGTTGTATGAAACCACACTGCATTTTGCGATGGAGCATTTGTACAAACCGTGGCTCGGCGCTTTGACCAACACATTCATCGGCGTCGGTTTTCATCCGTTACTGCATCCCGTCAACGGTGGATACATTGACCGCGCCTATTTGATTGCGCTCCGCATTTTGCAAAATCAAGAAACCGAATGGATGCGGGACGCGCAGGGCAATCCGTTGACGCGGGTGGACATTCTCGCGCACGCGTTGAACGACGCGTTACAGTATTTGGAAACCCATCACGGCGCAAACATGCAAAAATGGCAGTGGGGCGCGCTGCACCGCGCGAGTTTCAAACATCCGCTCGGCGCAGTGAAACCGCTGGATAAAGTTTTCAATCGCGGTCCGTTTCCGTACGGCGGCGACACCGCAACCGTGTGGCAGGGCGCGTTCATTCCGCAGCTGCCGATTCCCGACGATGCCGTGTTCACCGCGTCATGGCGGCAAATTTTGGATTTGAGCGATTGGGACAATTCGCGCGGCGTGCATCCGACGGGACAATCGGGGCATCCCGCCAGCAAACATTACGCCGACCAAATGCCGCTGTGGCTGCAAGGCAAAACGCATCCGCTCTGGTGGTCGCGCGAAAAAATTTTGGAACATCAAGAAGGAGTGCTCATCCTCGAATAAAAAATTTTTTGCTTACGCGCAAAAAATTTTTTACGCTGCGAGTTTCATATGAAATCAAAATCCCTTTTCCTTTTTCTTGTCACGCTCGGCGCGCTCGTCGCGTTCAGCGGTTGCAGCATGTTCGGCGGCGGCGGTGACGCGAACGCGAAACCAACGCCAACTCTGCCATTCCCCACCAACGCGGTGGTCGAAACACCCGCAGGTGGCGCCACGCAAGCCGCGCCCCAAGAAGGATTATTCATCGGCGGCGATGTGTTTAACGATTCCAATGCGAACGGCGCCAAGGATGACAGCGAACCGATTATCGCGGGCGTGATTGTGCAAATCGCGGCGGGCGATTGCCCCGGCACCGTGTTGGCGCAAACGACGAGCACCGTCAATTCCCCTTCGTACAAATTCGACGGCTTGGCGACAGGCACGTACTGCGTTTCCATTGACGCTACGTCACCGCAAAATTCCGCGATTCTCGGACAGGGTGAATGGACCTTTCCGCAAAAAGTTCAAGGCGCGATGCTTGACCCAGTGAAACTGAACCGCAAGAGCAAAGACAATGCAAATTATGGTTGGACTTTTGCGACCATCGGCGCGGTCACGCCGGAACCCGGACAGCCCACGCCCGAACCGATTATTCCTACGCCCACCGCGTTCGTTCAGCCGACCGGCGGGCCGCAAGGATGCACATTCAAAGCGAATTACCTCGCGGATGTGACGATTCCCGATGGCACGCTGATTGCGCCCGGCGCGCAATTTGTAAAAACGTGGCGCGTGCTGAACAGCGGCACGTGTTCGTGGGGACCGGGCAGCGGTCTGCAAAATTTGCAATTCACCGGCGGCAACGCGCTCGGCGCGCCGAACCTTGTGCCCATTCCAAACGCGATTCCCGCCGGCGCGACGGCAGACCTTTCAATCAACATGACTGCGCCGACGCAAGCCGGTGTGTACAAGAGCAATTGGAAATTGCGCGCGGATGACGGCACGTTAATTGGCGTCGGTCCTTCCAACGTCGCGCTGTATGCGTCCATCCGCGTACAAGGCGCGCCGCCGCCGCCAACCAATGTTCCGCCGCCGACGAATGTGCCGCCACCGGTTGGACAAAAAATTCAATTCGCGCCCGGCGCCACCGAAGCCGAAGCGCAAGGACAATTGTTGGCGAACGGGATTGGGACATTCACACTGAACGCGTCGGCGAATCAAAATATGCAGCTGACGCTTTCTTCAAACAGCGCGAGCGCGCGCATTGCGGTGCTCTCGCCGAGCGGTGTGCCGTTACCGCCACAGCGCGGCAATCCCGAAGGCACGTACTGGCAGGGCAATTTGCCCGCGACGGGCGATTATGTGATTCAAGTGCTTGCGGGCAACGCCGCGCCCACCGCGAATTTTTCGCTCAACGTAACCATTCCCGTACGCATCACCTTTGCGCCCGGCGCAATTTCGGCGAGCGTGGATGGCGTGACGAGTCAATCGCGCGTGGTCACATATTTGCTCAAAGCGAGCGCGGGGCAGATGATGAACGCGAATTTGGTTGCGCCGCCCAACAGCGCGGGGATTACGATTTACGGTTTGGACGATGGTCAGCCGCTGATTCGTTCGCAAAGCGGCGCGACGAGTTTTGACGGACAATTGCCCGGCACGCAAGATTATGTGATTCAAGTTGTCCCGTTCGGAAATGGGCAAGTGAATTACACGCTCAATATCACAGTGCAATAACGCGTTGATGCGAGAAATTGAAAACGCGAATCCACGCGAATCAGAACGAATAAATTCGTTACTACAGATTCGCGCAGATTCGCGGTTTCTTTATCAAAAGATGAAACGCAAACTCATCATTGACACCGACACGGCGTCGGATGATGCCGTCGCGATTTTGATGGCACATCGTTTTCCGGAGGTTGAGGTTCTCGCGGTGACAATTGTTTCGGGCAACATGCGCGTCGCAGACGCATCACGCAACGCGCGTTACACCATCGAATTGGGCGGCGCACAAACGCCGGTGTACGTGGGCTGCCAACGTCCGCTCTTGCGCGAACCCGTGCACGCGTACTGGTATCACGGACCCGACGGCATGGGCGGCATGAATTATCCCGAACCGCAATTGCCAGAACAAAACGAACATGCCGTTGACGCGCTGATTGATTTGATACGCGCGAATGAAAAGGAGGTAATGCTCGTCACGTTGGGACCATTGACGAACATTGCCGCCGCGTTGATTCGCGCGCCCGAAATCGCAAAAATGGTTGCGCGTTGCGTGGTCATGGGCGGCGCGGCGAACGTCGTCGGCAATGTGACGCCCGCCGCCGAATACAACATTTGGTGCGACCCCGAAGCCGCGCGCATCGTGTTTCGCAGCGGGATGAAATTAGAAATGGTCGGTTGGGAAGTAGGACGCGGCGACGCGGCGTTGACGGAACAAGAAATCGCCGACGTGTACGCGCTGCATACACCGTACGCGAAATTTGCGATGGACTGTAACGTTCACGCCTTGCACCTTGCGAAACATTGGCAAGGCGACCCGGGCATGACGCTGCACGACCCAACCGCGATGGCAATCGCGCTCGACCCGACCATTTCAAAACAAAGCGGACATTATCGCGTGGACGTGGAAACGCGCGGCGAGCTCACGCGCGGCATGACGGTGGTGGACGAACGCCACACGGTTGGCACGCAAGAAATTTTTACGGACGAATGGCGCGTGCGCGAAAAAAATGTGTTGGTGCATCACGCGCTCGACGCGCCGCGTTGGAAAGGATTGTTGGTTCAGTGTTTGCGCTAAAAAGTTCAAGAGCTGGAGTGAAATGTTCATTCCAGCTCTTTTGCTTATAATCCACTTTACACATTTTCTATTGAAAGTAGCGCATGTTTTTTCAACAGCATTGGCGGATTCTGGTTTTCGCCGCGCTTGCCCTCATCGTTCTTGTCCTCTACGCTCCCAACTTGTCCGTCGGTTTCGTCAACGACGACTTTATCGAAGTCGGCGCGCGCTCTTATGACGCGCAAGATTCGCTCGCGAACACAGATTTGAATTTGTGGTTCGAGCGTTTCGCCGAACGCTCATTGATTGACCCCGTAACCGACCGCCAAATTTTTCGCCCATGGCGGCAAGTGATTTTCGCCGCCGATTATTTCATGTGGGGCTTGGAGCCATTCGGCTATCACCTCACAAATGTTGTGTTGTACATTTTGTTGTGTTGGGTCGTCGTCCTATTGGCGTGGCAGTTGATGCGGCGGCGACGCGCGGCGGTGTTGGCAGGAGTTTTGTTCGCGGCGCAGATGGTGCACGCGTCGCCGGTCATCAGCATTTCGTCGCGCGGACACATTCTTGCCGCGTTATTCGTCGCGCTGTGTTTGCTGTTTTACATTTTTCCGCGCACGCGTTTGAACGTCGTCACAAGCTGGTTGATGTGCGCGCTCGCCATCGGTTCCAAAGAGACCGCGCTGTCAACGCCCGCGCTGTTGTTGGCGTACGAAATGATTTATCGGCGCGATGAAATAAAACAACAGCCGCGCGCGTTCGTGCTGCGTCAATTGCCATTTTGGTTATTGGCGCTCGGCGCGGTCGGCATTCGCTTTTTGACAACCGGGTACGGCGAACCGGAACCGTTCGCGTTGGGCGAGTGGGACTGGCTTTATCAAATTCAGGATTATACGCTTTTCGCCGTACGCCCTTTTTTGCTCGATATTGAGGTATGGCAGACCGCGTTGCTTTTGGGCGCGCTCGTCTTTTTGGGCGTTCTATATCGTACGCGCCGCGAGGTTGTGTTGGGGTTACTCTGGATTCCGCTGGCAATGCCGGTGACTATATTGTTCCCGCCCGCCGAACGTTATTTTGCCACCGCTTCCATCGGTTTGGCGCTCGCGTGCGCGAGCATTTTGGCGCAGCCGTTCGATGCACAAAGGCGTTATGCAAACATTGCGCGCGCAGTGGGCTGGATTCTCGCGGCAATATTGATTGTGGGTTTCGCGTGGGGCACGCTGAATCGCAACGACGATTATCTGGATTTGTCGAATGTAGAACAGCGCACTTTGCGGCAATTGAAACAAGCGGAACCGACATTACCGCACGTGGCACAACTGACGTTTGTCGGATTACGCGCGCCCGCGCGCGGCGGAACTTTGTTTATCACCTCGCGTCAATTGGAATACGCGGTGCAGCTGTTGTATCAAGACCGTTCGCTTCATGTCGCGCTGGCGGACGAATTTCCGACAACGCTGGACACGCCCGCCAAAACGTTCTTTTTTGAATACAGTAATCACCAGCTCAATGAACGCGCAGACCTCGTCACTGCGCTGCGTGAACGGAGACGCTGCGGCGATACGCGGCAAAACATGATTCGCTGGAATTTTAACGCGGACGCGGAGGGATGGCAGGCGTGGCATCAAATCGCGGGCTTGGAAAATCGCGACCGCGCGCTCGCGTTTCAAACGACGGGGAACGACCCCTTCATGGGCAGTCCGTATATCGAGGTGCGTCCGCAAGAAATAAAAAACGTGGAAATTCAAATGCGCGCCCGCGCGAGAATTTCTACGTTCCATGCCGAATTGTTTTGGCAAACGGCGGACCAACTGGATTTTTCAAACGACGCGCGCGCGACGTTTCCGGTGACGGCGGACAACGCGTCGCACAAATACGTTGTCACTGTTGATGCGCGCGGCAGTGCGCCGATTGTGCGTTTGCGTTTTGACCCGTCCGATACGCCCGCCGAAATTCAACTCGAACGCATCACGGTGTACTGCAAATAGAAACTGCGCGCATTTATCCTTTGACGAGAATCAATTCGCGCTGCGGCGGCGCGAGCCATTCGACGCCGTCTTGGGTCACCAACACATCTTCTTCCAGTCCGATATACCCCGCGTCCGTTTGCACGCCGAGTTCGATGGTATACACCTGATTTTCTTCGACGACGCCATACGGTGTATCGCCGTAACGTTCCCAACGCGGGAGCAAGCCCGTGCCGCCGTCATGCACCGCGCGTCCGACTTGATGCCCTAGCCCGTGTTGATATTCGGGGTATCCTTCGCTCGTAATCACTTCACGCGCGAGCGCGTCCACTTCCCAACCCATTACGCCGGGTCGCAAAATTTTTGCCGCTTCTTGAATCGTTTTCGCCACCGCGTTGAACGCGTGAACCAGATGCGCGGGCGCTTGTGTTTCCCCCGGTTTCAACACATACCACATGCGCTGCAAATCGGAACAGTAGCCGTTTTGCTTGATGCCAAAATCAATATGCACCAAATGTCCGGGCTCGACTTGCAAATCGCCCGGACCTGCGTGTCCCGCCGACGAATGGGGTCCGGTGTTCACAGCGGGGCATTGGTCCCACGCCCACGCGGTGCCGACATTCCATTCATCACAGCGCGCGTGAAAATGCTGCGCGATTTGTTTTTCAGAGAGTCCGGGTTCGAGCAGCGCGGTCGTTTCGTCAAACAGAATTAATGTGCGGTCAATCGCGTCGCGAATACGCGTTATTTCTTCCGGCGTCTTGCTGCCGCGCAGACGCGACAGAATCGGGTCGGCGGAGATAAAGCGTTGCGCGTATGGCGTGCCCTGAAAAATCTTTTGCAGGGTGAGAAACATGCCGTGCGAAAGTCCGTCTGCGTTTGGGTTGCTGACGGAATAATTGAGCGCAATGTGCTGCGGGTCGAGCGCGGCAATTTTTTCGCGCAACAGTTCGCTGATGCCCTGTACGTACGAATGGACCTCTGTGTACCAACCGCGCTTGCGATATTCGTCGTCATCGCCTTGACCGACCATCGCGATGCGGTCGCCGTTTTTGGTGAGGAGCATCGCGGACTGCCACACCACCATTCCCGGCGCGAGCAATTCCCACGCGCGTTCCGGCGTCTCTTCGGTCTCGCGCGCAAAGATGAGCCACGCGTCAATATCGAGCGCTTGCAAAATTTGATTCGCCTGTGCGAGTTTTTCGAGTTGTAACATGTGCTGCATTGAGCATCGAGGGCTGGGCAATGAGAAAAAAATCATTTCCTCTCAATGCTCAAGGCTCATTGCTCATCCCTTTCCAAATCTCTCTCTCAAAAATTTCAACACCACTGTATCAATGAATGGTCCCTCTTGCAAGCGTTCTTCTAAATTTTCGACGCCGCCAAATTTTCGAAACGCTTTTTGCGACGCGTCATCCCACACGCCGTTCACTTGTACGTCATAGCCGCGTTTTGCCATGATGCTTTGCAATTCGCGCGCGACGGTTTCGTCAATCGCAAGTAAATCTTCGGGGCGCGATTTGTCGAGATAGAGAAAATGCAAATCGAGCAAACGTTTCAATTCCTCAATCGGCATCGCGTGGTCGTCCACGCGCAAATCGAGATAGCGGTCGTTAAAACCGCCATAACCGCCGTTCGCGCGCACCACGAGCAACGCGGCGGATTCTTGCCCGCGCGCATCGCCGCCCGCCGCTTGTCCCGCCGCGAGCGCGCGAAGCATCCGTTCCGCCAAACTGCCTGATGTTCGTTCAAACGTTTCCGCGAGCGCGTCCACCACCGCCGCGCCGACGAGAATGTTGCCCTGCACGGCGAAATTTTTTCCCGTGCGTCCGCCCGCCCAATCCGAACATTCGCTGCCGGTAAAGGTGTACGCGCGTCCCTGCGCGTCCACAATGCCAAACTGCCGCTGTGCCGCTTGCGCGTCCGTTGCGGTGAGCGCGCTGCCCACTTGGTCGGGCGACATGCCTTGATTGAGCATTTCGAGTCCGCGCGGACCGTACGAGGTGTTCGCCCAACTCTGCGTCGCCATCGCGCCGACGCCCGCTTGCGCCCACGGCACGACAGAACCGACCGCGAGAAATTTGGACGCGACGGCAATGCCAAGGTCGCCGTTGGCAGAGTCATACGCGACGAGGGAAAAGGTGGAGAGAGTCATTGAGATTGGAATTTAGAGTGAAACGTCAAATATAAAACGTGAAACGCGGAACGTCCTTCAAATTGGCAAGCGACGGACGCGAATGGTTCTTTCACTTACGCTGATGATTGCACCCTCCTGCAAGGCATCGCTATGTTCTTGAATCACGCGTAACAAATAACCATTCACGTTATCAGGACGCATATCATTCAAGCGGAACAAAATGACGCTCGGAAGCGGCGCATGACTTGCGGCGAGCAAATCACCAAAGTCAGTATCGTTTGTAAGAATAACGGAACTTTCCGAACGCGCCTTGGACAAGATTTCATCATCGGGCAGTCGTTCCAATTCCTCATCCAGCAATCGTTTGGCTTGATAGCCGCGCTCGGTCAGGTATTTAATTGTTCGAGGCGAAATGCCCATGTTCCCAAGAAACTTCATGCCGGCTCTGGCTCAAGAAATTCAACACGCTCTTCCGCCAACCGCTCTGCATATCTGACTGCTTGGTAAATATCTTCAAGTTCAAGCGGCGGATAATCCCTGACAATTTCTTCCGGGGTCATTCGGTTTGACAACAAATTCAAAATGAGCGCCACTGTAATCCGCATTCCGCGAATGCACGCGCGCCCGCCCATAATGTGGGGGTCAAAAGTGATTCGGTCTAAACCTTGCATGGAATAACTCTCTTTCCGTTTTGCGTTGCGCGCCAAAACTATATCACACTTTTTCAAACCTGATTCGTCCGATATCACCTGTCAGGTCAACATTACGGCTGCTTTGCCTGTCCCGAATCGGGGTCGAGCATCAAACCGGATTCGTCCACCGCTTCAAAATCGGAACCTTTCACCTGACGCAGTTCGCTCACGAGCGCGTCATTGTCCCAGCGTTCGTCGGGCGCGCCGTTGAGATACCAATTACTACCATTGTCCGCGAGAAACATGCCGTATTTTTTCAACGCGTTGAGAATCACTTGCGTCTGTGTCGAGTAAGGCGAGACATCGAAGGATGCTTTCAAGCGAAAACGCTGTCCGAGCGGCGGCACATTCGGATTCGTAATGTCCGATGCTTTATGCCGGGCGGGCCAAATATATTCGCCGCGCGTTTGGCTCGCGGTAAAACGCAGCGCGTGTTGGATTGCGCCGGCTGCTGCTTCGTCATAGCGCGCGAGCAGCGCGGTCATCGGCAAACCCGCCGCGTCCGCGCTCGTCCATCCCGCCGGACGCAGCGCGTTCGATTTCAAATCCCAAATCGCGCCCGAGCCCGCTTTCCATTTGCCGCGTTTGTTTTTGCGCGCGGCGAACAATTCATACAACAGGCATTTCTTTTTTTGCACGAGCAGAATGTGACGGTCCGAACCGCCCTCGATTTTTGGATTCGACGGAATGGGGTACGGACCCTTGTCGCTTTCGTCTCGGTACTGAAAACGCACGGGCAGCAGCGGCTGCCTTTTGGGAACGATGTTGTACGGAATCCCAATCGGCGCGCCGTCCCACAAGCCCGCGCCAAAATCGGGATGCATTCCGATTTGGCTGCCGATGGATTGAATGTACGCATTCGAGTTGGCATCTACAGGCAGTGTATCAATCGGCGTATTGAAAATGCTGTCGAACGGAAACACATTGCAGTTCGCGATTTTCGGAGATGGATTTGGATTGGGCGTTTTGCTCGGGGCAGCCGTCGGCGGCGCGTTGGTCGCGGTGCGCGTGGGCGTACGCGTAAAGGTTGCCGATGCTTGAGAGGTTGATGTGCGCGTTTCGGTACGCGTTGGGGTGAACGTTGCGGCGAACGTTCCGGTACGCGTCGGCGTGCGCGTAGGGGGGGGAGAATTTCCGTTTTGTTGCGCTTCGCCCGAATCGGCGTTGACCATTAACGCGGATTCATCCACCGCTTCAAAGTTGTAACCGTGAACGTACACTTGCAAATCATGCAAATCGTCATCATCCCACCGCGAGTCAGGCGCGCCGGAAAGATAAAAGCCTGTGCCGTTATCGGCGACGAACATGCCGTACTGCTTGAGCGTTCGCAAAATCACCTTGTTCGATTCCGAAAAGCCCGAAATATCAAAATCATTTTTCAGCCGAAACCGCAGACCCATGGGCGGGTCGTTGACGTCGGTGCTGGTGTTGGTGAGATGCCGCGCGGGCCACACGTAATCTTCATACGCTTGCGGCACGGTGAAACGCAGCGCGTGGTGAATCACACCATCGCCGTTCAACGCCGCCTGCACCTCGTCGTATTTCACCAGTCCGGGCAATATCGCCAGTCCTGCCGCGTCCGCGCTCGTCCACCCGGCGGGGCGCAGCGCGTTCGAGTCCAAATCAAACATCGCGCCGTACGCGCGCCAACTGCCGTTCGCGTTCGGGTACGCTTTGTACAATTCAAACAGTTTGCAGTCGCCTTGCCGCACAATCAACAAATGTCGGTCATCACTGCTGCTCATGCCGCCTTCGACTATCGCGTCCGTCGGAATCGGATACGCACCGGGGTCGGCTTCGTTGCCATACGGCGTCAATGTAACGGCGACCACAGGTTGATTCGTTGGCACGACAAGATACGGAATTCCATTTGGCGCGTGATTCCATTCGGTCCCGAAATCGGGATGCAGTCCGTTGTTGGCACCGATGTGATTGATAAAATTTTCCGAGTTGGGATGCGGCGCGAGAGAATCAATACGCGTGTTCCAGATATTGTTCGCGGGGAACACTGCACAATTGCCCACATCGGCAAGGACGTTACGCGCGCGCGCGGCAAACAACACCGCGACCGCGAGCAAACATGCCAGCGCGGCGTACGCGAACCGCACGCGATTCGATTGGGGAAGGAGCTGTTGATTTTGCATAAATGGATTGTAGCGACAAGCGGCGCGAAAAAAAATATGACCTTTGGACGGCGCGTAAAATAAAAAAACGCCCTGCTCGGTCATGCAGGGCGTTAAACGGACGAATACGGCGCCGAAGGAATTACGTTCCGGCTAAACCGTTGGTGACACGGCTGAAAACGTTGCCGATTTGTGGTCCCATAATCGCCAAAATTGCGATTACGACGAGCGCCACCAAGACAAGAATCAGTGCATACTCGACCAATCCCTGTCCTTCTTCGTCCCGGCGAGGCAGATAAAGCATAAGAAACCTCCTGAATAATAGGTGACCGGAAGTCCGCGTCACTATAACATTTGGCAAAACGCGTTGGCAATAGGAGTTCCGTACTTGCGGCTTGTTCAACATGACTGCGTCAGGTGAATGGAAATTTGTTGTGAACATAGTTCGCCGCAACGCATAGCAAATTAGACGTGCGTGGAATCGCGCGAATCCTCGTCTCCAAATCTGAAATGGAGGCGCCGCGCGCGATGGATTGACAAAGAGTGAAAAGCATCATACAAGTTGTTACACTTGTTATGTACAAGTTTTCAAACGACTGCCGAGATTTCCCGAAATGCGCGAAAATAACGTCGTCAAAAATTCCTCTCGAGGTGGACCATGATTCGCGAAAATAAAACCAAAGCGAAATTGCGCCGCGGCGACACCGTGTTTGGCTTGATTTCGTTGAGCGCCGACCCGCTGCTCGCGGAATGGTGCGGACTCGTCGGCTTTGATTTCTATATGCTCGACGCCGAACACGGCGCGATTACGGTAATGCAAGCGGAAAATATCGTGCGCGCATGTGAAAGCGTGGGCATCACGCCGCTCATTCGCCTTGGACAATTCGACCCGAAACTGATTTTGAAATATCTCGATATCGGGATGTTGGGCATTATGCAGCCGGGTCTCAAAAATGCCGACGAAGTCCAAATCCTCGTGAACGCAGTGCGCTATCCGCCGCGCGGCACACGCGGGCTGGGACCTTCGCGCGCCAACGATTTTTTCATGGGACAGATGGCGCAAGCCGAGTATGTGGAATTTGCAAACTCGCAGATGCTCGTGCTGCCGCAATTTGAAGAACCGGAAATGTATGCGGAGTTGAACGCGATTGTGCATATTGAAGGCGTGGATGGCATTTGTATCGGACCGCGCGATTTGGCGTTGGCGATGGGCTATCCCGACGGGGCGGACCATCGCGAGGTGCAAGACTTGATTCAAGAAGCCACCGCGCTCGCGCGCGGCGCGAACATTGCCGTTGGCATTCCCGCGTCCACCGGCGAACTCGCACAGCGGCACATTCAACGCGGCGCAAATATCATTCTCGTTTCGACGCATTCGTTAATGCAGCAAGGCGCGAAAGATTTTTTGAACGGCTAAAGATTGGTGGTGCCGTGCCGATACGCAAATGCCGACAGCCCGCGTGCGGCGAATTCTGTCAAACAGCGATGCGCAAATGGAAACGACCTTCCGAACGCTCTGGCAAGACGCGGCATGGATTGCGGAAGCGCACGCGTGGATTCATTCACAACTCCGCACACATGCTATTCATTTGACGGACGCGATAGAGACTCTTCAAACGCATCCGTGGGGTTTGATGATGCGCGTGCCGACGGACGCGGGCAATTTATTTTTCAAAGCGATTGCGCCGACGTGGAGTTTTGAAGCCGCATTGACGCAGGCGTTGGCAACGTGGCAGCCCGACGATGTGCCGCAACTCATCGCGGTAGATACCGTGCGCGGTTGGCTGCTCATGCGCGACAGCGGCGCGCGGTTGCGTGAATTGATTCGTTCGACGCGCGACATGTCAGCATGGTTGGAAATCTTGCCGCAGTACGCGCGTTTGCAAATCGCTTTGGCAACACGGCGCGCAGAAATTTTAAGGTTTGGCACGCCCGACCATCGTTTGGAAACGCTGCCCGCGCAGTATCAAGAGATGCTCGCGAATCGCGAGCTTTTGTATCTCGACCAAGAGAATGGTTTGGCGACGGACGAGTACAAACAATTGCAACAGCTTGCGCCGCAATTTGAAGCATGGTGTGAGGAATTGCGCGCCGCGCCGATTCCTGAATCGCTCGAACACGGCGATTTTCACGACGCGAACATTTTTGTTGAAGGAACAAAATATCGTTTCAGCGATTGGGGGGATGCGTGCGTGGCGCATCCATTTTTTTCGATGCGCGTTGTTTTGGTGAGCGTGGAAAATAGTTTGAACTTGCCCGACTATTCTCCTGCAAGCAAACCACTGCGCGACGCATATTTGGACGCGTGGCGCGAATTTGGTTCGCGTGAAACATTGCAAGAAATTTTTCGACTCGCCTTTCGTATCGCTCAAGTATCGGGCGCACTCAAGTGGTATCGGCAGATGGAGGTGACGCCGCCTGATTTGCGCGATGAATATCGGCACGGCGTTCCGAGTTTGCTCAAGGATTTTTTGCACGCCGATTTGGAAAAATATCCGTACGCGTAAAGCGTATGACAAATTTGAAATTTGTCGTACACCGCAAAGGACAACACACATGCTTTTCACCGCCACATGGGATTCGGTCAGTCAACACAATTTGCCGCAGTGGTACGACGATGCGAAATTTGGAATGTTCGTGCATTGGGGTTTGTATTCCGTTCCCGCGTGGTCGCCGACGGGATACAGCGCGATGCAAGTGGTGACGGGCAAAGCGCCTGCGACGTACCACGACATTCCCGACGGCGCGTTTTATTTCAACAACCTGAATATCCCCGACAGCCAAACGCGCGCGTATCACGACAAAACGTACGGCGCGAATTTTGCGTACGATGAATTTGTGCCAATGTTTAACGCGGCGATTGAAACATGGGACCCCGACGCGATGGCGGATTTTTTGCATGATTGCGGCGCGCGCTATGTCGTGTTGACAACGAAACATCACGAAGGATTTTTGATGTGGCACGCGCGCACGCAAAATCCATTCAAACAAAATTATATGGCGACGCGCGATTTGCTCGGGGAATTGTCAAACGCGGTGCGCGCACGCGGAATGAAAATGGGCGCGTACTATTCCGGTGGATTCGATTGGACGTTCAACGCGACGCCGATTCGGGAATTGAGCGACGTGCTGCGCGCGATGCCGCAATCACCCGAATATGTCGCATATGTGCTCGCGCATCTGCACGATTTGATTGAACGCTACGAACCTGCGGTGTTGTGGAACGATATTGGAATGCCCGCGCAATTGAATTTGCCGCAGCTCTTTGCCGATTATTACAACGCGGTGCCGGATGGCGTAGTAGATGACCGTTACGCGCAATACACGCTCGGCGACCTCACAAATGTTTTGACGAGTCCGCCGTTTGCGCGCTTGCTTTCGCAAATCATGGATAAGGAATTTGGCGGCGGCGCACCGCCTTCAACGGTCAAGCATTTTGATTTTAGTACACCCGAATACACAACCTATCACACCACCGTCGCGAAAAAATGGGAGGCGACGCGCGGCATCGGTCACTCGTTCGGTTACAATCGCAACGAAACGCCCGACGATTACATGACCATTCCGCAATTGGTTCAATTCGTCGCCGATGTGGTGAGCAAAAATGGAAATGTTTTGTTGAATGTGGGACCGCAAGCCGACGGGACGATTCCCCAAATTGAACAGGAACGCGTGCGCGGTTTGGGCGCGTGGTTAAAACAAAACGGTGAAGCGATTTATAACACGCGTCCGTGGACGCGCGCGGAAGGTACCGCGCAAGAGAATGGTAAAACTCTCGACGTGCGTTTCACGCGCAATGGAGAAAATTTGTACGCCATCGTTTTTGCCTCCGACACGCCGCGCGAAATTCGTTTGCAAGATGTGCAAGCGAATCAAGTACAAAATGTTTCGCTCATCGGTTCCGACGCGCCATTGACGTGGAACGCGCAAGACGCTGATGTCATTGTTGCGCTGCCGCCATTGTCCGAAATCAATCGCAATGCGTCAACATTCGCGTTGAAATTGACAATGAACGGGTGAACAGGTGACAAGGTGACAAGGTGACTGTCACCCTGTCACCTTGTCACCAACCACATTGGAAGCGCAAGCATAAAGCACGGTCTTTATCTGAAACGGCGTGAGTTCAGGATGTTTGCTGCGAATCAATGTCGCAATCCCCGCAATGTGCGGCGCGGCAAAACTGTTGCCCGTCGTTGTCATCATGCTTTCGTCCGCCCAAGCGACAACCACATCAATCCCCGGCGCACCAAATTCTACCGGCGGTTCGGGATTGTAATAGTACGTGAAGGGGTCATGCCCTTCGTGCGCGGCGACAGAAATGACGGAAGAATAGAGTGAGGGATAACTGGGCGCGGGAATGTTGTTCACCGCAGAGACGAGCAAGATATTTTTGAAATACGCTTCGTCAGCGAGTTCGTGAAAGAGCGCATAGTATTCTTGTTTTGAAGTGGACAGCGAAAGATTCATTACGTGCATTCCGTTCTGAATTGCCCAACGCAAGCCGCCCGCAAATTGTAACCCGCGTCCCGTCGCGTCTTTGCCCAACACGCGCACGCTGTAAATTTCGGCGTCCGGCGCGAGTTTGTGAATGATGCCCGCGCACGCGGTGCCGTGTCCAAACAAATCGCGCGGTGTTGGGTCGTCGGAAATTCGTACACCCTCTTTGCGTCGTCCATCGTACTCGACAATCACCCCCCCCTTGACGCAATCGTCCAGCCACGGATGATTGTATTCCACTCCCGAATCAATGACCGCGACGCGCATTCCTTGCCCCGTCGCGCCACCCCATGCCCATTCGCGCGAGATAGATGCAATCGGACCGAACGCGCGCAGTTCTCGGAGTACGTCGGAAGTGAATTGGTTAGAGTAGGCGGGTCGGAGTTCTGACATTGGGGGATGAGGGGGTGACAGGGTGACAAGGTGAAGGGGTGACAGAGCGAATTGTCACCTTGTCACCTTGTCACCTTGTCATGGGTTTTGACATTCAATCGTTTCGTGTAAAAACGTGACGCGTTCTTCGCAGGTTAGTTCGCGCGTAATGCGCGCATCCGCAAGTTTCAACAATTCGTCGAGCGGCGCGCACGCGATACATTCGTATAAACGCGCGGTCGTGTCGCCTGTGGTCACAATCGTTTTGCCGTCGGGACTGAACGCCGCGTCGGTCACAATATCCGAATGTCCGCGCAAAATTTCGATGAGCTTGCCCGTTGCCGTTTCCCACACGCGCGCGGTCTTGTCATTACTCGCGGTGATGATGAATCGTCCGTCAGGGCTGAACGCGGCGCGCGTAATTTCGGCGGTGTGTCCTTTGAGTTCGTGCAAGAGGTTGCCCGAATTCGCATCCCACACGCGCGCCGATTTATCCAAACTCGCCGTCAGCACAAGTTTCCCATCAGGGCTAAAAACCATATCGTATATGTGTGCTGTATGCCCGCGCAGTTCTGCAATTTTCTGTCCGGTTGCTGCATCCCATACTGTCACAATGGAATGTCCCGCCGCCAGACTCGGGGCGCTCGCCCCTGCAACAAGTCGTCCATCGGGACTGTACGTGGCGGAGTAAAAAACTTGTCCGGCGTTTCTTAAAGATTGCACCTTCTCGCCGTTGGTGGTGTCGAAAACAGCAACGTGCGTCACATTGGCAGCGGCGACAATGTGCTTGGCATCCGCACTGTACGCAATCGTATAGGGAATATAGTCATTCTGAAATTGCGACTTGCCTACTGTCGTGTTTGCAAGCAGTGTTCCGTCTGGCACACTCCAAATCCGTATCCTCTGGTCTTCGCCGCCGGTTGTGACTGTTTTGCTGTCGGGGCTAAAGACTGCGGTAACTATGTGACCGCTGTGCCCGCGCAATTCAGCAACCAAACTGCCGTCAGATGAATTCCAAATTCTCGCAATTCCGTCGTCGCCTGCCGTGACAATATACAAACCGTTTGGACTGTATGCAATTGAATTGATTGCGCCCGTGTGTCCGCGTAATTCGAAAAGCGTTTTCCCCGTCGCAGTTTCCCACACGCGCGGGAGGCCATCTTTGCCTGCGGTTGCAACGCGCTTGCTGTCGGGACTGAACGCGGCTTGTTTTACAAAATCGGTATGACCTTCCAACGCTTCGCCCGGGTTCACATGCCAC
Organism: Chloroflexota bacterium; assembly: GCA_029778615.1. GTDB lineage: Bacteria > Chloroflexota > Anaerolineae > UBA4142 > SHND01 > SHND01. The sequence goes on from JAKOPZ010000328.1 coordinate 20,001, forward strand.
AAGCGCGCGGTGCTATCATCGCTTGCAGTAATAATGGATTGTCCGTCAAGACTGAAATGCGCGGTGTTGACTGCCGCATTATGTCCATTCAAATCTTGAAGGGGTTCAAGAATTGCGTCTGTAGGCGCACTGCCAAGACCCTGGTCCAGTCTGGTTCCTGGAGCAACTTCGTTTCCCTTAAATTGCCACCATCGCGCGCTATTGTCGCCGCCTACAGATACAGCATATTTTCCATCTGCACTGAATCTCGCATCTCTAATACCTCTACGGTGTCCAGGCAGATTGGCTTTATTGAATCCTGTAAATGCATCATAAACGCGCAAAGTTCCATCATCATTCCCCGTCAAAATGTATCTGCCAGATGGGCTGTACGCAAGTGAGCGGACTCCACTCGGCGTGTCCTTCAACTCGGCGATTTTATTCCCTGTTGCGAGTGACCAAATTGTTGGAGGTGCGGCGTTTCCTCCAGAAAGCGCAATGAACTGGCTATCGGGGCTAAATTCCAAATCATGGGGATAAAGGTCTGGAATTTGTAAAATCAGCTCCCCCGTTTCGACATCCACAATAGAGAACCCGATAGTATCCGTACCAGCGACAAGAGAGCCATCAGGGCTAAATATGGCGACATTGAGTTTGGTTTTGTAATTGAATCGTTGAATTGGGTTGCCAGCCGCAGCATCCCAGATACGCGCAGTCGCATCATCACTTGAGGTGAGGATATGTTTTCCATCGGGACTGAAATGCACATCGTTGATTTTATTTTCATGCCCGCGTAATTCGCTCACCAATTTGCCTGATGGAATTTCCCAGACGCGCGCCACTGTGTCCTCATCTCCCGTAACCAGGTAACGCCCATCGGAGGACAAATCAATTGCCCCCGTGCCGGTTTTCGGGGAAATGCTGGAAATGATGGTTCCGGTATCAGAGTTCAAAATACGAATCGGCGCACAGGTGACTGTGAGACCCGTCGAACGGTCACAGAGCTCCCACATAATGACATATTTTCCATCAGGGGTGATAAGCGCATCCAAGATGGGCGCGCCTCCTCCCTTGACTGTCCAACGATATGGATTAAGCAGCACCGTTCTCAACGCATCTTCCGCTTGTGTTGTCTGTGCGGTGTTCATCGCTTCGCGCGCGATGAGTAAGGCGCGTTCTGGGTCGGATTCAAGTTGTCCGAGCGACAGCGCGGCGAGTTCGCCGGAACGCGCGATTTTTTGTTGATTCACCGCGTCCGCTTTTGCCGCTTCCGCGTTCTTTTTTTCTTGCTCCGCCAATTCTTTTTGCGCGTTCGCGTCCGCTTGCGCTTTTTGCGCCGCGTCGCGTTGATTCAATGCTTCTGCTTTTTGTTGTTCGGCAAATGCCGACGCGCGTTCCGCCTCTTGCCGCTGTGTCAATGCAAACACCGCGAGCGCAATCACTCCGAGCAATAACAAACTCAAACCCACCAAACCAAAACGCAAACGTCGCACGCGGTTTTTTTCCGCAGCCAATTTTTTTTCGCTCTCGATTTTTTCTTGCTGCTGTGTAAAACGCGTGCGCCAATTTAAAATCGGCGCGCCCAACACATCATGGAAAATTTCGTAACGCGGTTCCGTCGGCTGATCCAACGGCGGCGCGACAGGACGCAAGATGCGGACATCCCCACTCGATAATTTTTCCAACGTCGCGGCAATTTCGTTTTGCGGCGCGTGCGCGTAATTGGCGAGGTCGTGCGCCGTGTGCGCGATTTTTGTCCCCGACGGTGTGACAAGAAAATTGAAAATGTTCGCGGCGACGTGCTGTTCGTTTTCGGGCAGCGCACCCATCGTCGTATCCAAATGCGTCCGCACAATTTTTTCTGCGCCGCCCAAACGTTCAAGCGTTTCCAAGCGCAGCGTGTGCGAATCCGCGCGCATGGTTTCATCCCACAGACGCGTCATCACCAATTGCAAATACGGCGTTTCAATTTCATCGCCGCCCGCGCGTTCCACCGCGCCGCGTCCACTTTCACCAACAATCACTTGTCCCGTGCGCGTTTGCTCCAACACCGCGTCCACGAGCGCGGGCTCGATTTCCACGCGACTGCCGTTCGCATAAAGCCGATTGTATTCGTCCAACGGTTTCACAATCGCCTCGCGCGCCGCGTCGCGGTCGAGGTGTGCCATCCGCAAATAATTGTCAAATAAATTTGGAATGCGTCCTTTGAAACGGTCTAGTTTCGCCAAGGCATCTTCGCGAATTGCCAATAAAAAATTGACGCGCAAATCGTCGCGATTGAGCACACGCGCAAACTCGTCGGCAAACGAATGTTTGCCCGCAGACGAACCTGCGCCGCCGTCGTCGGGATGATACAAAAAATATTCTTCGAATTGGTCGAGGATGATATAGAGGTCGCCGCCGACGCGTTGGGCGTTGGTGTTCAGTGAGTCTGCGAGTGAAGGATGATGGGGTGATGGGGTGAGGGGGTGAACGGGTGCCGTAGAGACGTTTCGGTGAAACGTCTCCTCTCCTGATAACAACGTTCGCGCAATTTCATCCTCCACGCGCGCGATGAGAGCTTGCACGGGGTCGTCGCGCCAACTGGAAAAAACGACGACGCCAAATTCGGGCGTGCCGCGTTCATTCAAATTACGCTGCGCGTCTTGACGCAGTTGATGCGCGATGCCCGCGCGCAACACAGAACTTTTTCCCACACCACTCGCGCCGTACAACAACGTGAGCCGCGAAACGTTCATGTTCGCAATGATGATGTCTTGCTCCGCCGCGCGTCCGAAAAAGAACGGGGCGTCAGATTCGGCGTAGGGCATGAGACCTTTGTAGGGAGAGTGCATGTTTGAACTCCTGACAGGGTAACAAGGGACAAGGGACAAGGTGACAGGGTGACAAGGTGATTGTGATTGATTATGTTTTGCGTTTGGTGATGACCCACGTTTCGGGATGATTAATCATGCCAACGAGAGTGCCGATGATTTCGTTATACTTTTGATACAAGGTGCGCGCGAGCTCGCGGTCGAGATATTCACATTCAACACAAAATTCCAACCACACTTGCGTTTCCGCTGCTTCTGCTTCGGCATCCGATAATTTGCTAATGAAATGGGCAACATAACGTCTCTTGCGCCACGCCTCTGCTAAATTCGCGCAAACCGAACGCGAGGAACGACGAATTTGGTCGGTCAAAGAATATGTTTCAGTTTTAGGAAAACTTTTGGACAAGCGAAAAATCTCCATCGAAGCATCGAACGATTTTTTGTACACTTCCAAGTCCCGATGAGTCACGATATTGCCCATTGAATTTTCCTCTCTTGTGTCACGTACCGTCGCATTAGAGAATGCTCCTTACGCGTTACGAAATGTCACCCTGTCACCCTGTCACCCTGTCACCCCATCACCCCCTCACCCTCTCCTCCAACATCCCCACATACTCTTCCAACTTTACATTCAGACTTTCCACATCGCGCTTGCGCCAAAATTCTTGTTCCAATACATCTGGTTTCGCGCCGACCGCCCACGACTTGTACGTCAAACGCTGCTGCCCCCACAAACGATGCAAAATCACGCGCAAATACCAATCCCGTAACGAATACCCCAAAAACAAAAAATGACTCTTGCGTAATTTTGCCGCCAGCGTCACGGGAATCAAACTCGAAATATCGCCGCGCGCGAGATAATCAATGTAATGGTCTTCGGTAATCACAAAACTGTCCCACTCGGAACTCTCGCGGTCCACTGCGCCGTGCAATTTCAAAATGATGCAGCGCGGGTCGGCGGCGAGACCGCGATATTCGTTCGGGCGTTCAATCAACGTCGCGTTCCCATCGGGCGTGCGATGCAAAAATTTTCCGCGCGCTTCGCCTTCGGCAACATACGTGACCAAATCAAATTCTTCATTCGCCGCGCGAAACGCGCGTTCGAGTGCGTCGTCGTAATTGGTTGTGACAAATAAAAGCGCGCGCGGTGAGAAATTTTTCGCGCGCAAGAGCGCGGGGAGCTGCGCGAGGAATTGGTGCAGCGCGGTCGGCGCGTAGTCGGCGTCGAGGAGTGCGTGCATTTCGTCGTACAACGGACCCGTTCCCGTCACGAGCGAAACGTACTGCGAAACATGCACGAGGTCACGCGGCGCGTTCGGGGGATAATTGAAATTTTGCGCGAGATGTTCCGCGAGTTCCGCGCCATGCGGCAAAACTTCGGCGTGATGATTTTCCCAAATCGCGCCCGACAGCCGTCCAAACAAATTGACGCCTTCGCCTAAAAAAATGACGAGCCGATTTTCGCTCAACGCTTTCACCACCGCGTCGAGATGCGCGTCGAGCGCATCCAAGCCTTTGAGCGGCGGAAAATCCGATTTCAAATCGAGCGCGACAATTTGAAAAACATGTTCGGGCTTTTTCAAATCTTTCAGGCGAATCGCGCCGAGGTCGCGCAAACTCACCCCATTCGGCAAATCATTTTGTGCCGCATCAAACGTTTCTTGCGTGAGAATAATTTGCCCGCCGTATCCCGCCGCGCCCACGCGCGCTGCGCGATGTACGTCCACGCCAACGTAACGTTCATTGCTGACGACCGGCGCGCCGGTGTGCAAACCCATTCGCACGCGCACTTGAACATTTTGCGCCCACGCGTGATTGAGAAGCGCGCGTTGTGCGTCCACTGCCGCCGTGAGCGCATCGGGCGCATTCGCAAAAGCATAAAAAAACGAATCGCCCTGATTGTCCACCTCAACGCCGTTGCGCGCCGCGAACGCGGAACGAAGCAATTGCTTTTGGTCATTCAACACCAACGCATATTCCGCGCCGAGTTGATGTAACAATTGCGTCGAACCTTCAATGTCGGTAAAGAGAAAGGTGACAGTGCCGGTTGGAAGTGTAGGCATAATGCGTGCCGGAATGGCAGGGTGACAAGGTGACAGGGTGACGGTCACCTTGTCACCTTGTCACCTGTCACCACTATATTCCCCAAACGCTTGCAAAATTTTCAAACACAACGCGCGTTCGCGTTCGCCGAGCGATGCGATTTCTTGAAACACGCGCGCAATTTCCATCACGTCGTCATGACGCAGTGCGTCATTGTGTTCCATCGCGCGTTGTATGTCCACTGCGGCTTCGGGGGAAACGAGCGCGCGTAAATTTTCAACAAGCGCGTGATTTAACTCGTCGAGATGTTCGGATTGATGAATCGCAATCGCCGCCTGACGCGCAAACATGCCGAGCAGTTCCATGTCCTGCATTCCGAACGACGGCGCGCTGATTTTGTCCAACACTTCCATTACGCCGATGACGCGGTCATCCACAATCAATGGCATGGCGAGAATGGACTTGGGAACGTATCCGGTTTTTTCTGCCGTGTCGCGCGCAAAACGTTTGTCACTCTGAACGTTGGAAACCGCGATTGGTTGTCCCGTGTTGGCGACGTAACCGGCAACGCCTTGGTCGAGCCCGATGCGCATGCCAACCACAGTTTCGCTACCGACACCATACGCAACGCGAAAGACGAGTTGCCCCGCGCGTTCATCCACGAGCGCGATAGAAGAAGCCGCTGCGCCGAAAATGCGCGCGGCGGCTTCGACAATGGTTTGCAAGAGTTCGTCGTTGGATGAAGGCAAGAGCGCGCGTCCGGTGGCTTGAATGGCGAGGAGCCATTGTTGCAATTGCGCGGCGAGAGGATTGGAAGAAGTTGTATTGTCCATGAGGGATAATGGTTAGAAAAACGCACAGGTGGGAGCGATGACGGTTCGCTGCCCACCTGACGAGGAGAAGAAGGAGTTTGCAGTTGAAATTTAGCAGAGCGACGACTATGCCGAAATCGCTTCTGTGACTTTGTAGCCGCCCGTGGTCGGGTCGAATTCGAGTTGTTGATTGAGGGCTGCGGCTTGCACTTGAGTTGCTTTGGTCGCGCGACGGGGTTTGATTGCGCCGGTCATTTGATGAGCAGCCACTTCGGCTCCGCCTTTGACAGCTTTGATAGCTTTGACCGAGCCGGTGGTCATCTGATGCGCCGCGACATCGGCTTCGCCTTTGACGGCTTTGATGGCTTTGACCGAGCCGGTGGTCATTTGATGGGCTGCCACTTCCGCCGCGCCCTTGACAGCTTTGATGGCTTTGACCGAACCGGTGGTCATCTGATGCGCCGCGACTTCGGCTCCGCCTTTGACGGCTTTGATGGCTTTGACCGAGCCGGTGGTCATCTGATGCGCCGCCACATCGGCTTCGCCTTTGACGGCTTTGATGGCTTTGACCGAGCCGGTGGTCATTTGATGCGCTGCCACCTCTTCGCCCAAAATCAACTTGTCCAGCAAGTTGCGTTCATCTTTGGAAAGGGTCGCCCGCATTGCCGAAAGTTTTTTCACGAGGCGTTTGAAGGCGGTGCGTTCTTTGTCTGTCATTTTCTAATCCTCCTGATGGAATTGGTTAATGCCTGTCGGTTGATGCTCCGATTGTATCGGAATTCAATACGAATGTCTGTCATCTAGATGACACAAACAAACCTGTTGCCAAATTACTTTGCCAAACCGCCGCGTCGTAAACCGGGGTCAAGATATTCGCTCGCGGGCGCGCTCAACGTTTGATTCACATTGCGGTCAAAATAACGCGCGTTCCATTCGTCACTGTGCGCTTTCCAATCTGTCTTGCGAGCAATCGGTTTCGCCGCCGCATGCAGTCCCGCCAATCCGCCGCGCAACGGTCCGCGCGATGCGCTCTCGAAATAGAATGGCAGCTCGGTAGCGACATTGCGATTGAAATAGAAATCGCTCCAGGCGTCGGAATGCGCTTTGAGAACAGGACGCGGACGAATCGGCGCATTGCCCAATTCTTGTTTCAATTCCTTGCCGGGTTCGTTGGGCGCTGCGAGCAACATTGTTGGGAGTGTGAGCAACATCAGGGCGAACGTGGCGGCGAGTGCAAGTTTGTACGTTTTCATGGCGAACCTCCTTGAACGAATCGGCGGAAAGTTCCGCACTAACCGATTACGTTAATAGAATAACACGCCATGTGCTGTGCGTCTGTCAGATACGTGACACAACGAAAAAATTGTTTTACGTTGGCGCGGGTTCCACACGCAGCTCGCGCAAAGTCGCCTGGTCGAAACCGGCAAAGCGCGGCAAATCGTTAAGGTTGGTGCGCGACAAACGTTCGTAAAATTTCACGCGCACAATTTGGCTGATGCCTGGATACGTCATCAAGTGGCGCAAAGTCTGCGCGGGCACTTGGAGCAGCGTCGTCGGTTCTTGCGCCAAAACGTTCGCGGTGCGCGGTTGTCCCGAGAGCGCGGCAATTTCACCAAAGAAATCGCCCTCGCCCATCGTTTCCAGCCAACGCGTTCCGCCGCCTTCCTCCACACCCGCAATTGCACTGCCCTGCATCACAATAAACGCGGCATCACTCGTTTCGCCAAAGCGCACAATTGTCGAACCTGCGGGCGCGTACAAAACAGTCGAATGCGTCGCAAGCATTTGACGGTCAGTGGGACTCAATGCGGCGAGCGCGCCAAAACGCAGTGCGAGCGCGTCAATGTCTGCGGGCGTTGCCAAACGCAGGACTTGGGCGGCGGGCGCGGTCGGCGCGGTCCGCAGCAATTGAATGACTTGCTTCCACTGCGCTGCCGGTTGTCCGAGTCCGGGGAGAAACAGCACGAGAATGCCCGGGACCAGTATCATCAACGCCGCGATGAAAAACAATTCGCGCACGCCCGTCAGGTCCGCCAGTCCCGTCAAGCCCATACCGATTAAAAACGAAACATCGCGCGTGACAAAGAAAACGCTCGCGACGCGCCCGCGCATTTCGCGCGGCGTGTTGCGCTGCAAAATCAATTGCCGCGCCACCACCGACGGCGCGTTCATAAATCCCGAAAGCGTCACAAAGAAAAAAGCGAGCGTCACCGACGACAGCTGCGAATACACAATCTGCGCCAGACCCATGCCGACAAAGCTGATGGTCAACCATTGTCCGGCGGGCAGCCGGTCCGCATAGCGCGCCATCAACAAACTCGACAGCACAAAGCCGAGCGAGGTCAGCCCTTCTTGAATACCGTACTCGAATTCCGTCGCGTGCAGTGCGCGCGTGGCAAAGGGGAGCAGCAGCGCGTTCGTCAATCCAAAACTGATGCCCATGATGGGCAAGAGCGTGTACGACGAACGCAAAATTTGCGAGCCGAACAAAAAACGAAAGCCGCTTTGCATGTTGCGAAAAATCGTCACCACACGCGTTGCGCCTTCTGCTTGCACCGACGGCACGCGCGTAAAAAATATACAGCCCGCCGAAAACAAAAACGTCAGGGCGTCGAGATAAAACGCGATATCGAGTGAAATTTGCGCGAGCAGCCCCGACGCCGCAAAGCCCACCGCCGTTGCGCCGAACGAGCTGATTGCCATCAACGAATTCGCCGCCGCCAGTTCTTCATCCGACGCGATTTCCGGCAGCACGGATGCCTGCGCCGGTTCAAAAAATTGTCCAACGCAGCTGGTCAACAACACAATCACGTACAGCCACACCACATTCGACGTGACGAGAAACGGAATCGTAACCACCAACGCCGCGCGCACAATATCGGCAATCAACATGATGCGCTTGCGGTCCACGCGGTCCACAAACACGCCCGCAATCAAGCCCAACACAATGCTCGGCGCGGCAGTCGCCATCAACATCAAGCCGACGGACAACGCGGAACCGGTCGCGCGATAAACGAGAATCGAAGCGGCGAGCGAAGTCAACGCGCTGCCCACCGTCGAGACGAGCTGCGCCGTCCAGAGCAGCGTAAAGTTGCGATTGCGGAACACCGCAAACGGAGAAATCGGAGCGCTGTGCATAAACAAAAAGCCCCTCTTTTGAAATCTCGTTTGAAAATTCAAAAGAGGGGACCCGGGTGCAGAACGAATTAAAAACTCGTCGCGGCGGCGTCACGCGTCGGAAAGATTTTAAACAGCTTGTCCAAGCCCACGAGCTTGAGCGAGTCGAGCAAATAATCGGATGCGCCCGCGAGTCGCAAATCGCCGTTCTTGTCCTGGACCGCGAGGCGCGCGCTCAATAACGCGCGCATTCCCGCGCTGGACATGAACGTCGTGTCGCTCAAATCCACCACCAATTTGTAATGTTTTGCTTTGATGGCATTCTGAAGCGCTTCGTCCAATTGCGGCGCGGTGAATCCGTCCACCCGTCCGTTCACGGAAATGACTTGCGTGTTGCCTTGCGTTTCGGTATTGACTGTGAGCATAAGTTTGCCTCCTCATAGAGTACACACGCACTGTACTGCATTATCGAAAAAATGTCTGTCACTTGCGCGACACTTGTACGCGGCATTATATAAACTCTCGCCGCGCCGCGCAATGGGGGTTGCCTCAAACTTGCGCGATGCGCCGCAAGGATGCGCGGTCCAAAATGACCAGTTTGCCGCGTCCGGTAAGAATCCAACCCGCGCGCCGCCATTGTCCCAAAATTTTCGCGGTCGTCTGCCGCGCCACGCCGATATGCTGTGCGAGTTCATCTTGCGAGAGCGTGATAAAGCCCTTGTCGCTCGCCGCGCGGTCGAGGTCCAACAACACGCGCGCCAAGCGCGACGGCGCATCGAGAAACGCCAACGCGCGTTCGCGTTCGGTGCTGGCGCGCAAACGCTGCGCGGTGATTTCCAAAATTTGACGCATCAAGCGCGGCTGCCGCTCCAGCTCGGCCAAAAATTCCGCACGCGGCAAACGAATCACTTCGGTATCCAGCTGCGCCATTGCCGATGCCGAACGCGGCGAATCTGTGAGCAGTGCCAGTTCGCCGAGACACTCGCCGGCGCGCAATTCGTTAATCACCAGCTCGCGTCCGTCGGTGGTAGTCAGGACAATTGCCAACGCGCCCGCACGAATGACAAACGCCGCATCCCCTTCATCGTCTTGATAAAAGAGATAACTGTGACGCGGAATCCGTTTCAGGTGCGCCACGCGCGCAAACACTGCCAGCGCGGCATCATCCACTTTTTGAAAGAGGGGAATGCGGCGCAGTAGATTCATCAATTCGGCGGGGGCAAGGCGTGACTCGGGCATCGCGCTGTGAACATGGTAACACGAATGCGCGTCGCGCGAAAGGGGGTTTCGCAGAATTGATTCCGTTTTGAAAAAAAAATCCGGCGTCTCGCGCGGGCGAAACACCGGACTTGCAGGAGGGGAATCGTTTTCAATTTTTCAAACTGCGCAAGAGCATTTCCGCTTCCGCCACCGTAATTTCACCGGCTTGGAGCGCTTGCAAAATCGCAAACTGCGAATCGTACACTTGGACGCTACCTTGAACGCTACGGGGAGCGTTCCCTACATTGGGCGGATTCAACGCGGCTTCGGGTTCCGCTAAATCGGTCACGGTGACGGGCACGACCGCGTTCGCGGATTGTGGCGGCGTCGGAGGCGCGGGCGGCACGGGCACTTGCGGTTCCTGCCGCGCCATCGCGCGTTCTTGTTTTGATGCAGCTCGGGGCGCCGCCGTTGGAACACCGGCATAGCGCGAGGGGCGTCGTTCCATCTCGATTTGAATATCACCATGTTGTGATTCCAAATGAATGTCAACGGGCTCGCCTGAACCTTCGCCGATGGTGCCAACCATTCGCCCGCCATGGCGCGCGCCGGGACCGGGACGCCCGACACGCACGAGCGGCGCATCACATTCGATTTCGCCATGCCGCGTTGCCGCATCAATACGCGCATACGCATCACCGGGCAGTTCGAGACGAATATCGCCGTTGCGCGTGGTCAGCTGCCATGCTGTCGTCGGCAGAACACTTTCCAGTTCCATATCACCGCGCGCGGTTTCCAAATCGAGTTCCGCGACGCGTCCCAATTCCATTTGAATGTCGCCGCTGCCGAGCCGCACGCTCACGAGCTGCGCGTCCAATTCTTGAAAGGCGACGTCACCATGTCCGAGCCGCACATGCACTCCATCGCGCTTGTCGTCATCCTCGCCCATTTTGAAATCGAACGAGAAACTGCGCGCAAAGCTGTCCGCCCACTGCGAGACCTGTTCGCCAAATTGCTCGCCCCATTCTTCCCACTGCTTGCCGTACTCTTCCCACGGCTGGTCACTTGCGACTTGAAAGCGTTTACCTATCCGCACTCGTACATTCGCAGGCGGAATCGGAGGAATCGGGGGAAACGGCGCGGTAGGCGGCGTTCCCGGCACGGGTGGAATATTGGACTTGGTTTCCGACGCCGTCACCCGTTCGGGCGCGGGCGGCGCATCGGTCTGAGTACAATTTTCCAAACTCACATCGCCATTGCCGGAACGCAGATTGAACACGCCGCGACAATTCTCCATCTCTATATCACCGCTGCCCAGTTGAACATTAAACCGTCCGTTCACATTTTCCACGCGCACTTCGCCGTTGCCCGACGAAAGTTCAATCACCCACGCTTTCGCTTGGGGCAGAGTCAGAGACCATTCACTGTTGCCGGGGAATGGACTGATGTGCAGCCAGCGTCCGACGATGCTCGGTTCGCTCCCAAAGCGACGACGTCCGCGCTCATCTCCTTCCAATAAAATTTCGTTCGAGTCGTGTGCCAGGATTTCAAATTCGCCATTTGTGGCGACGATGCGGATGGCGTCAAACGCATCCGCGTTCCATTTGTATTCAGACATGGGTTGCCTCCGGTAAATTTACATTGACGTTGCGCGCGCTCAAGGTTTTGAGGTCGAAGGTTTGAGCGAGGGAGTATCTTGCAAACGTTCGCCCCACGCGACCAACTTGCTGCCGACCGCGCGGCGCACGCGTTTGCTGTTGCCCTTGTGCTTGTTCGTTTGCGCCAAGAGCTCGTTCACCTGCGCCGCGTACTGCAGCGCGCGAATTTCATCTTGGTGACGTTCTTGTTCATAGCGTGCATTGAGCCAATTCATACGCATTGTCCTCCAAACATTCCAGTGAACGTTCGTTATTGCGCCAAGCCCTTGAGTTGTTCCAACGCTTGCGCGGCGTCCAGTTCGCCCGCCGCCACTTTTTGCAAAATGGCACTGCGTTCATTGGAAGGCGAGTTAGCCGGCGCGGCAGTTTGTTCCGCGCGGTCGCGCGCTTCGGTATTGTCAAGCGCCTGATTGATTTCTTCCAGCTTGTTACGGATGGTGGGATACGAAACGCCCAGCACTTTTTCCATCTCGGACAAATTGCCGCGCACGCGCAGAAACGCGCGCACAAACGTCACCTGGTCTTCGGACAGGGTCGAAAACAGCCCGGGTTTGAATTCGCCCTGCATGGTGAGTTGGCAATTCCCGCACTTGATTTCCGTGATTGTGATAGGTCCGCCGCAGGCGGGACATTGTTCAAAGAGTTTCAGCATTTGGTATCCTCCGCACATTGTTATACTACAATAAATTTAATTTGTCAATAGATAAATAAGAAATCTTGAACAATTGTTTAAATGTTTCGATTTATTGGTTTTTGCCTATTTTTTCGATAAAAAAACCTGCGAGGTTCAAGACCTCGCAGGTTTTACCACTTGAGCAAGCATGACTCCATCGTCAGCCCGGGACCGAATGCCATGAGCACCGCATAGTCCCCTTTTTGCGGATTGCCCTGTTTGATGATTTCATCCAGCACAAACAAGATTGTCGCAGAGGACATGTTGCCGTATTGTTTTAGCACCGCGCGCGAGTATTTCAAATCTCCCGGCTCGAGCTCCAGCCGCCGCTCGATATGCTGCATAATTTTCAGCCCGCCCGGATGCAGACCCCAAAATTTAATATCGCCGCGACGCAGCTGATTGCGGGTCAGCAAATCGTCAATAAATTCCTCCACGTTCGCGCCGAGAATTTCCGGCACGTACGCGGACAGCATCATTTTCATCCCGTGGTCGGTGAGGTGAAATGCCATGTGTTCGAGCGTGTTGTACTCGCAACGCGTGAGCGCATCCACGAGCATCGGTCCCATATTTTCATCATCGTATCCAATCACTGCCGCCGCCGCGCCGTCGCCGAATAGCGCGGACACAATCACGTTCTCCGTATCGTCACTCGGCTGGAAATGCAGCGAACACAACTCTATCGAAAGCATCAACGCACGCTGACGCGGGTTTGCCATCACCACGTCGCGCGCGCGCTGGAAACCGGGGAACGCGGCATAGCAGCCCATACCCAAAATGCACGTTCGCCGCAAATCGCGCCGCAATCCCACCTGCCCCGCGATTTGCAAATCGAGAAAGGGCAAATCATACCCCGTGCAAGAAATCACGCTGAACTGGTCTACCTCGCGCGCGACAATGCCCGCCGCATCGAGCGCGCGCTGCACCGTCTGCGTGCCGAGCGGCAGCGCCTCTTGCATAAAGGTGACGTTGCGTTCTTCGGTGCCGCGATACGTGTTGTGGTATTCGCCCGGCGTGGCGGTGAACCGTTGTTGAATTCCCGCGCGTTGGAACAAAATGCGCGCGCGCCGATTCGCCCCAAGATGCGGTTCCAGAAAACGTTCATAGATTTCTGCCTGCGTGTACTGATAACGCGGCACGCCCAACCCCAAGCCGAGAATTTTTGGAAACTTCATAGCTGCCCTTTCGCGTGCTCTGGACTGCTCGCCATAGTGCATCATTAAACAAGCTCTTTTGCGTCGAAACGCAAGAACTCGTTTAGAAATCGGTCTAACAGCAACGCGTACTCACAACAAGTTGGTTAATGATGCAATAGTAAGCGGAATAAGGGCGGATGACAAAACGCGTGGGATTTTTGTCCTGCGCGACGCGCCCGCCGTATTGGTGTTTTAATACTGTGCGATATAATTACGTTCAATGCAAGTGCGTTATACTTGCCTCTGACGAAAACTAAGCCGCCGCAATGATTGCGTTCGGCATTTTATTGAGGAGTCCAGCTTTGATTACTACAGCCCCCGAACTTGATTTACACGTCCCGCGCACGGATTTGCGCGAGACCCCGTGGTTCGCTCCGCGTACCATTTCGATATTGAATTCACCGATTCAAGGCGACAAGTTGCAAGCTAATTTGTTACCGAAATTGATAGAGTCCTTTCGCGAACAAGGACACATCGTTTCGGAGCAACCCGACGGCAATGTGAATTTGATGATCGGTTTCTATGAGGTTCCCGACACGGACGAACCACTGGTGGACCGCATCCCCGAACGGCCCCTGCCTTTGGCGCTGACCGTCATGCGCGAATACAAACTCGCGCGGCGTCCCGACAACCTTGTCCTCTTTCTCACTATCCGCGAACGCCCCAGCGAAATGAAGCACAAGCAAGTGATTGAACTTTCGCGTACGGCGATGGCGCGCGCAGGTTCGCCAAAAATTATTTTTCTCTCCGGCGACCGCGAGACCGGCGAACTGTGGGAAGCCACCTACACCACCATGGAAGGCGGGCATCCGAGCGACAAAGCCGAAGAGCGGGATGTCGTGACAATGCTGCGCGACCGTTTGATTTCGATGGCGTGTGCGCGCGATGTCGGCGCGGACTATATTGTCAAGGACAATGTGATTACACGCGCGCAGTGGGAAACGACGCGCACCCCCGAAGCGCTCATCGCGGCGGGGCATCGCATGGACACATTGAACTTGCTCCCCGCGCCCAAAAATGTCGCCGAGTACGTTTCATCCGAACTCGCCAACATCTACAATCGCTATTTGAATATGAAAGGATTCAGCGAAGGGATGTTGTTTATCTTTGACCCGGATACGGATACGTTGATGGTCACCGCGTCCGGTTCATGGAATGTGGACAAGCGCGCGTTGAAACGCGAAGAAGTCGTACCAATCGGCGGAATGGACGGACACAAAATTCTGGTGTACGCGCCCGAAGGCATCAAGCCGAAAGGTCCGTCCGTCGAAGCTGTGGAAATGTACACCTTGCTGATGAGCGTACCCAAAACGCGTGTGAGCAAAAATGCGAACGGCGTGTGGGTCGCAGACCCGAACGGCGATAAAGAGGTGCCGATGATTCGCGGCGGCGTTCACACGCACGTCGGTGTCACGCATATTGACGAAGAATGGGTTGAGGATATGGGACTCAACCGCCGCGATTATCCGTATGGCTTTGGGTGCGGCACCGATTTGATGAAACAGCTCGCGCAAGATGCCGCGCATCGTTCCAAAGCGATTCACGACCCCGACGACCCGCGTTTGTACGTGCGCTGGCAAATGTTGTATCACGGCGAAACGGTGGTTGAATTGTGGAAAGAAGGCGCGAGCGAGCAACCCTTGCAAGGATTGCTCGACATGTACGACCCGCAGCGCGTCGGCGCGATAGAGTACACATGGGACCACATTGACCAACCGTAACAAGTAAAAAGTTAAAAGCTAAAAGTAAAAAAGTGGAACAAGGTGAAAACCTCTTCCACTTTTTTTTGTTCATGCGTTACCGTTCTTTTGTTTTAACTTTGAGCTTTTAGCTTTTTTACTTTTCACTTGAACTCAAACACCGCTTTAATCGCTTGGCTCGCGCCGCGCTTTTCCAAAAGTTCAAACGCGCGAGCGTACTCGTCCAGTTTGAATTTGTGCGTAACGAGCCACGATAAATCCAGTTGGGAACGGGTAGAACGGGTAGCAACGGAATCTGGTTCCGCTGCTGCCCGTTCCGTTGTTGCTGCCCGTTCCGTTGTTGCTGCCCGTTCCCCAGCCATCATCTCCAACGCAATGTCGAACGCCGAACGTTTTTCCCCGTTGTACGGTTCCGCGTGATTGGAATTGTAGGATGCGGCGACATTGAGCTCTTTGGCAAAAATCGGGGTCCAATCCACATTTTTTGTAACCCCCGGCACGCCGACCAACACCACGCGCCCGCGACTGCGCGTCAAACGCAGGGAATCGTCAATCGAACCATCACTGCCCACGCATTCGTACGTCACATCCACGCCGCCGCCGCTCAAGACGCGTTTACCAATAATCGGCTTGAGCATTTCGCCGCCGGTGCGTCTTGCAATTTCGTTCGAGTAATCCTGTTTGCCGTCAAGGATTTCCGTCGCGCCAAGTTTGCGCGCGGCGTCCGCCTGGAAAGGATAACGCGCCACAACCCAAATCGTTGCCCTTGAGCCCGTCGCGCGTAATGCGGCGAGCATCAGCAAGCCAATCGCCCCGGCGCCCATAATCAAAACCGTTTCGTCATCGCGCGGCGGAAATTGCAGCGCGGCGTGCAAGCCAATGCAAAACGGTTCGACCAACACCGCGTTTTCATCACTCACGTTTTCGGGGACGCGATACACTTGCGCGTAATGCGCGACATATTCTTCGCTCCAACTGCCGCCGGTGTCACGACAAAAACCCGTGCCTACCCCGGGCGCAAGAATTCCCTTACGCAAGCGTTCGCACAAATTCGTTTCGCCGCGCGCACAAAAACGACAGAGGTCCGAAAACCCGCGCGGCTTGCACCACAGCATCGGGTCCACCACCACGCGTTCGCCAATTTTGAAATCGCCTGCGCGCGCGCCCACCGCCGCAATCGTCCCCACATTTTCATGTCCGAACGTGAACGGAAACGAACTCCACGGCGAAAGATATGGGCTCGTATGCAAATGAATCGTCCCCGTATCCGTACCGCAAATGCCGCCGTAACGCGTTTTGATTTTTACCCATTCGTCGTTCGGCAGCGGCGGTTCGGGAACGTCGCGCATTTGTGTACACGACATGCCGTTCCACAATACAGAAGGTGAAATTTTTTGCGCCGCCAGACCAAACGCATAACGCGGAATCACCGCGTCGAATTGGATTGCTTTCATGCACAAGGAGAGACGGGAGACTAGAGATTGAAAGTCTGCGGTCTCTACTCTCCGGTCCCCTTTCTCCGCAGCTCTGTGTATTCCGGAATCGTCACCATGGGCGGACGCTCGTGGATTTGAATGTCGGCAACATCCAAATCAAAATCATCATTCTCGTAACGAATCAATTTCATACTGCGATTGATTTGTTCCACCAACTCGAGCCCGCGCGCTTCGCCGACGCGCTGCATGACCACTTGAACAATTTCAAACGCCATCTTGCTCAACGCGTGCAGAGATTGATTGCGATGGACGCGTTCTTCCAAATCCACTTGCCCCATCGCCTGCAACCCAAAACGCGTCAATAAATCAATCAACAATCCTGTTTCCACACCATACCCGACAAAAAAGGGCACTTGCTCCAGCGCCGCGCGCCGCCCCGCGTACTCGCCCGCGAGCGGCTGCACAAAGCCCGACAGTTCCGGATAAAACAAATTGAGCAGGGGGCGCGCCGTGAGCTCGGTCACACGTCCGCCGCCGCGCGCTTGAAATTTTCTACCGACGCGCAGGGGACGTTGATAAAAGCCCTTGACGTACATCAAACGCGGCTCGCGAATCAACGGACCCAAAATGCCGTACACAAAACGCGGATGAATGTTTACAATATCCGTATCAATCCACGCAATCAAATCACCGCGCAAAACGTACAATGAATTCCACAACGCTTCGCCTTTGCCCGCCCAAGTCCCGTACTGCGTCAACACTTCCGGGTGTTTTACCACCGGCACGCCCAGTCCTTCGGCAATTTCGATGGTACGGTCGGTGGAATCGGAATCAATCACCACAATTTCGTCGAGCAGCGGATATTCGCGCACAAACCGTTGGCGCATTGTTTTGATGACGCTGCCAATCGTCGCTTCTTCGTTCAATGTCGGCAAGCCGAGTGAAATCGTTAGTCCCTGTTTTTCTTTGAGCGCGACCAATTGAGCAATGTCTTCAAATTCGTGCGCGTGAAAGGTATTCTCCGCGAACCATTTATCCACCACCACTGAAATTGTGTAATCCACCGGCGAAAAATTGTGGTCGGCGGTCGCGCGTTCCGGCAAATTCTGCGTACTCTTGACCAGCACCGTCGCAATCTTGCTTTGTTCCAACAACTGCCGCGCGATGGTGCCGATGCCGCTATTACTCTGGCGCGGATTGCGCGTGGCGCCCATGACGACGAGTTGGTGGCGGCGCGGACGCGCTTGTTCCAAAATTACTTGTTCGGGCGTGCCGCGCACCTGAATCCATTTGGTAATTTGCGGCAGCGTGTCCAAATGTTTGAACAATGCCTGCACGCGTTCGTCGCGAAAGCGCGGGCGCGTGACGGCGTGCAGCAGCGTAATCTCTGCGCTCGTGGCTTTGGCAACCGCGAGCGCGCTTTCCAGCGCGAGCGCCGCATACGGACCGCCGCGAATCGGCAAGAGAATGCGGTTTAATTTTTGCGGCAGCGTGCCTTTGAGCAAAACCACATCACACGGCAGCGTCTGCAAAAGTTGGTCGCCAAATTCACTTTCAAAACTGCCGAGCACCAATTTCACATTGTCGCGCGGCAAGAGTTCGCGCACCTGTTGTATCGCGTCATGCGTCACGCGCACTTCCGACGACATTTCTGCCTGCGCGAGCTGGCTGAGCGCCTGCCGCGCGTCTTGCGCCGCGCGCGCGCCCGCGCTGAGAGATTGTTCCGCAGGCAAAACAATCAAGCCCAACAACCGAATGCGCAAATGGCGCGCCCGCGCCAAAATGCGCGCCAACGGCAAGAGACGCGCCACTTCTTCCGAACTTTTTCCGACCACCAAAAGATTGTGTTTGTACATGTTATGCTCGATTCAACAACGGAACAATCTTGTCTTGAAAAATCGCGTCCCACGCGTACTCGGTCACCACGCGGCGTTTGAGCAAATACCGCGCATCGTTTCTAAAAAATTCTGCCAGCTGCGCCGCACTCTGCGCGGGGGCGCGGTCGAGCGCGAAATAGTGCGCGAACGATTGCGCGGTCTCGCGGAATGGCGGAATGTCCGCGCAAAAAATCGGCACGCGCGCGATGCCTGCTTCCAAAATCGGAATGCCAAAGCCCTCGCGCGCGCTCGGAAACAGCAGCGCGTCGGCGATGGCGTACAGGTCGCGGCGTTCCGCGTCTCCGACCGCGCCGTACTCTTGCAAGAAAATAATCGTTTCCGCTGCGCGCGTTTTGAGCTCCTCCAGGTACGCGCGATTTTTGGGATTGTGCGGACCGAGCGGTCCCATCACCACCAGTTTCGGTTTGAATCCCTGCTCCGCCAGCGCGTGCACAATCTCGATGCCGAGTTCAATATTTTTCCGCCGCGTCACGCGCGCGGGCAAGAGAAACAACGGCGCGCCGTCGAGCAGTTTCAATTCGCGCATCCACTGCGCGCTCTTGGCGCTCACCTGAAAAAATTCCGCCGCGTCCAAGCCCGGCGGCACGACGACAATTTTGGAAATTGGAATGTCAAGCAAACGCGCGAGGTCGTGTTGCCGCGCGGTAGAGACGACAACGTACTGTGTGTTGTCCCACGCACGTTTTAACAAGTCCCACGGCGCGCCGTCGTGCAAATCGTCCGCGTATACGGGGTCGTCCCACGCGAAATCGTGCGCCCACGCAATCAATTTCACTTGCGCGTGGGTGACGAGTTGATACAGCGCGTTGGTTAACGCGAGATTTTTGTGCAGGGTTGGAACATTGTGCGCGATGAGAATGTCCACATCGCGCAAAGCCGCCGCAAGCGCGCGCTGCAATTCGTCCGTCAGCGCGGCATAATCGGGTGGAATCGTTCCGCGAGCGAGTTCACGCTGTATGGTTTCGACGCGCGGATTGCGCGAGTCTAATTCGGGAATCCGCGTCGCGTTATCGCCGCGTCCCGCAATCAATTTCACCGCATAGCCCTGTTCGCGCAAAAGACGCGCGTGCGCCGCAATGGTTACTTCGACGCCGCCGATGATAGGCGGAACGGAATAATGGAGAATGGCGATGCGCGGTTTGGTCATTTGTTATGCGTCGTCAAATGATTTCCCCGCGCGAGGCTTTGATTGCCAAATCAATAAACACCGCACTCGACCAGCCAAACACCGACGCGGCGCGCGGCGGGGCAGCCCCGGTTTCGGGATTATAGTATTCAAAAATATCCTGCTGTCCCATCAACAGCTCCAGCGTTTTGTCGCGCAGCAAGCGCGCGGCGTCAATTTCACCACAGCGCATCAGACCTTCGATAAACAAATAGTTGATGTTGACCCACGTCGGTCCGCGCCACATTTGTTCGGGGTCGTACAGGGCATCCTTTTTAGCGACGGTGGGAATGGGGTGCGCGAGCCAAAATTCATTTGGATTGAAAAGATGTTCGAGCACGCGCGCGCGCATTGGCGCATCCAGCCGCCCCGTGAGCAGCGGATACAAATTGAAGGGAGTGAGGATGCGAATCGGTTCATTGTTCCGCGTTGCCCAAAAAACGCCCGCGTCCGAGTCCCAAAAATGTTCGATGATGCGTTTTGACAATTCGTCCGCGTGCGCGCGCCACATGGGCACATCGTCTTTCAAACCGAGAATGTCCGCGATTTGTGCGAGCGCGTCCATTTGCATCACCAGATACGTGTTCAAATCGGGCGACTCGACAGGCATCCCTTCATCCCATAACGGACTATCATCGAGCCCGGAAGAATTGGGATGATTGTACTGGATGATGCCATCCTCGTCGTCGTCATTGGCTTTGAACCACCAGTAATTCCAGCGCGCCACCGGTCCGTACACTTCTTCCAAAAAATCGCGGTTGCCGCTTTTGGCGTACAGCTTCAAGGCGGT
The DNA here is from genome assembly GCA_029778615.1 of Chloroflexota bacterium. GTDB lineage: Bacteria > Chloroflexota > Anaerolineae > UBA4142 > SHND01 > SHND01. The sequence goes on from JAKOPZ010000328.1 coordinate 40,481, forward strand.
CCACGCGACGAGCGGCGGCTTGGTCACATCGGCTTCATAGGCATTGCCATGTTTGTCGCGAAACTGCCAGCGCAGAATGGTGCCTTCGTCATGCACGGCATCGGGCAGCATCCCTTGTTCGTCTTGATGGTCGAGCAAAATACGAATTTGATTTTCCGCGAGGTCCTGGTCAATGTATTGATACGCCAGCGCGTGAAAGAACGCGTCCCACGCCCACACGCCGACGTAATGCAGCATGGAAGGCATCATTGCTTCGCGGGTGAGGAAAAAGCGCGACGACAAGAGCCCCGCGCGCAGAATCCACCACGCGTAATAATATTGCGGCGCATACGCTTCATCCACCGCAGGTGCGGCGGCGAACCAATCGTGCCAGCGACGTTCCGCGTTTTGCAAGACCTGTTCGGCGCGCGGCACGCTGCGCTGTAGTCCCAAACGCGGTGTAATGTTCAAGACGAACGCGCTGTCCGTATCCGCGTCAAATTTGAGTTTCACGCGCGCATAGCCGTCCGTTGTATCTGCCGCGCCGTTCTCGATTTCATTTTCGAGGAGGCGCGCGTTTGTGGTATAAGCAACGTTGCGATGCGTACGGCGGTGTTCCGGGTCGCCTTTGAACTCGCCGCCGCGTCGGTCTGCCCGCGCGTGAGACGCCATGACGCGAAACGAAATCTCGCCGCGCACGGGCGGCAATTTCAAATACAATGTTTCTTCATTGAGAAACGTTAACCAAAATTCGCCGACGCGTGTTTCGATAAACACCGCGTGCGGATACGGTGTAAGATTCAATTCCAACGGCACGCCGTGCTCGTCGCACAGTTGCAAATCGTCCAACACCGGACGCCGCTGCCGATAGTGCCCCACCTCTGCTTCCCACTTTGCCCAACGTTCGGCAAGACGAATCGAGAAATGGTTTTCGCGGCAAAAGACCAACAAACGCGAACCGCGTTCGCTAAAGGGAATGGCTTGCAGGTTGATGCGTCCGCGCAAGCGTTCCAGAAAAACAGATTCGGTTTTAATCACGTGAACCATTATAAAGTAAAGTCGTGAATGTGAAAATTGAAAAAGGAAAAGCGTAATGCAAATCGCAACCAACGAAACGCCTGTAAAAGATATAACACCACTCCTCGCACTGTTATATGGAAACGAAAACGCGCCCGCGCTTGTGACGCGCGTGGACGAAATGCTGCAACGCTACGCGGCGCGGCGTCCGCATCGAGCGCGCGCGCCGATTGACCAACACACGGCATTGTTGATTACGTACGCTGACCAGATTCGAAACGATGGCGCAGGCACGGAACCGGATTCGGTCCCCCCAACTCCGCTGCACACTCTCGCGCAATTTCTCGGCGCGCATGCGCGCGAAATTTTGAGCGCCGTGCATCTCTTGCCATTTTATCCGTACTCGTCGGACGATGGGTTTTCGGTGATGGACTATTACGCAGTCAATCCCGTCGTGGGCGCGTGGGATGACATTGCGCGGTTGGACGCGGCATTTGATTTGATGTTTGATGCCGTCATCAATCACGCGAGCGTGCAAGGCGCGTGGTTCCAAAGTTTTTTGCGCGGGGATGCGCCGTATGATGATTATTTTTTTGTCGTCACCCCTTCCTTTGATACGGCGAATGTGATTCGCCCGCGCGCGCTGCCGCTGCTCACGGAATTTGAAACGGCGAGCGGAAAAAAATTGGTCTGGACCACATTCAGCGCGGACCAGGCGGACTTGAATTACAAGAATCCCGAACTGCTCTTGCAAATTCTCGATGTGCTGCTCTTTTACATCACACACGGCGCGCGGTTCATTCGCCTCGACGCGATTGCGTTTTTGTGGAAAGAGAGTGGGACCACCTGCGTGCATTTGCCGCAAACGCACGCGGTGATTCAATTTTTCCGCGCGGTCTTGACGCGCGTGGCGCCTGATGTAATTTTGGTGACGGAAACGAATGTGCCGCACGCGGACAACATTTCGTATTTCGGCGACGGCACCAACGAAGCGCAGTGGGTGTATAACTTTGCGCTGCCGCCGCTCACCTTGCACACGTTACAGACAGGCGACGCAACCAAACTGGCGGCGTGGGCAAACACACTGCAAACGCCTTCCGACCAAACCGCGTTTTTTAATTTTCTCGCGTCGCACGACGGCATTGGCTTGAATCCCGCGCGCGGCATTCTGGATAACGCGGAAATTGACGCGCTGGTCACGCGCACACTCGAACGCGGCGGACTGATTTCGTACAAAACGAATCCGGATGGGACCCGCAGTCCTTACGAAATGAATATCAATTATTTCGACGCGCTGACAAGACATGACGAGCCGGAGGAAATCTCCATCGCGCGTTTCCTGTGCGCGCAAGCCATCATGCTCGCGCTCGCAGGTGTGCCGGGTATTTATTTCCATTCGCTGTTCGGTTCGCGGGGCGACCGCGCGGGCGCGGACGCGAGCGGCATTCCGCGCCGTATCAATCGCGAAAAATTTTCGCGCGCAGCACTGGAACGCGAATTGGCGGACCCCACCGGGCGTCGTTCAAAAATTTTCGCGCGGTTTGCAGAATTGCTGCGCGTGCGCGGACAACACACGGCGTTTCATCCGCACGCGGCGCAAACCATTTTGCAAGAGGACGCGCGCGTGTTCACGGTAAGGCGTTCGAGCGGCGCGGAACAGCTGTTGTGTTTGCACAATGTGACGGGAGAACGCGTGAGGGCAAGACTGCCGGAGGGCACGGCACGCAATTTGTTTTCGGGGCAACAAGAGCGAGGAAAAGTCGAACTCGCGCCGTATGAAATCGCATGGCTCGCGTTGGCGCAAAAAGGGCTGTGACCAAAAAAGGTCAAGCGCGCCCGGACGCATAATAAGCGCGCACACGCGGCGAAATAAATTCCCAACACGCGCGCGGATTTTCGCGCACGCGCGTTCCCGAAATCGGCACCGCGACGCGTTGAGGGTCAACCATGATGTGTCGTGCGTTCAAACGTCGCGCCAATTCTTCTCCGTACGTCTCCGAAGAAAAAACGCAATCGAACCGCAAAGGACACGTGCGGCGAATTTCGTCAATCCACGCGTTCCATCCTTCGTCATCGCTTGGGTTGTACGGGTCACGATGTTCGGCAAATTGCGCGTGGACCATCACGTTCGGAAACAATTCGCGCAGCCATTGTGCGCGCACATTTCCGTCGAGCGTTTCGTCGGAACGATAAAACACCATGATATGCAATTCATCCACGCGCGCACGCGCAAAACGAATCAAGTACTCGTGTCCGCGATGCGGCGGATAAAATTTGCCAATGATGAGACCGCGCATTTTCTATTTCGGACGCGGAAAGAACGGACAAACGCGGATTTCTATTTTCCCGCGTGAATCCGCGTTCATCCGCGTTCAAGTTCGCTCGTGTATTGCACCACTTTATCCTGCGCGCCGAACGATTCCATCCGCACAATTTCCAATTTCTGTTCCGCGCCAAATAACCTCAACAATTCCGCGCGAATCTGTTCGAGCGGCACATTCGGATTCACCACGCGCAGCAACAGACTCGCGTCCGCGTTTTGATGTAACGTAAATTGCCACACGGGAAATTCGCGCAGCGCGCGATTTACGTCGGCGGAATTGATGCGCTTGCCGTTCTCGCCCTGAAACACCATCGGCGCGCGTCCCGAAAAATCTGCCAACAGCGGTTTCATTCCGGAAAATTCCAAACGCGCGTAATCGTTGGTGCGGTAACGCAGTAACGGAAAATACGGATTCATCCCGCCGCTCAAAACAATTTCGCCCCGTTCACCTTTCACGCACGCTTCGCCGCGTTCATCAAGAATTTCTACATACAACCGATGCTGCAACAATTCAAAATGTTCGCCCACACGTGCCGCAATCGGACCCGCTTCCGTCATCGCATACACATCCACGACAGGACACGCGAAATGTTTTTCCAACGCGTCGCGCAATCCGGTTTCTAATTGCATCGAAGTCGAACTCAACGCTTTCGGTTTCACAGCCAGTTCGAGTTTCATCAATTCTGCAAACGAAAGCGGGTCGCCTGTAATGATTTCGGGCTGCAAAGCATTGAGATATTTTGCGCGGTCATTCGCATCATTCCATTCGTTCGGATGCAAATTGATTTTCACCACGCCGCTGCCATTCAATTGCGACAGAATTGCCGCATACGTCGCAGTGCGTTCTTGAAAACACACGTTCGCAATCGCCACGCGATTTTTTCCGCCTTGCAAACTAACGCCATGTTTATCCAACGCCGCACGCAACAACGAAATATATTTCGCCGCGCTCGTGGGATGCGATGGGACATGAATGTGATGCCCCGTCGTTCCCGTGCTGCCGTAAAAAATCAAATCGTCGAGTGGCAAATCATCCGGCACAAACATTTCCGGCGCGCGCGCCAAGTCCGCGCGTGTCGTCAACGGAACATCAAAAAAGTTTTGCGGCACATCACCATACGCGCGATAGAACGGCACTCGCTCATAACAGCGCGTTACAAATTCATTCAACCAATCAGGAATTTCGCCGCGCTGCCAGCCGATTTCCGCCGCGCGCAATTCGCGTTCATACGCGCGCACCGTTTCCAATCCCTCACGCGTTAATCTGTCACCGATGCGCCAATTAAAGCGCGGCGCGCTTGGATGCTCGCGCAAACGATTTAAGAATCGCGCACCTTGCTCATCCAAAAGCGGATGACGTTGTTCGTCAGTCAATTCACTCCACATAGAATCGTTTGGACGCGGATAAAAACGGATAAACGCGGATTTTCTTGTTTCATCTTCCGCGTTCATCTGCGACTAATCCGCGTCCCAATCGAATTATTCGCGATACGCTTTCGCCGCCGCTTCTTCCGCCGCTTTTTTCGCCATCGCTTCGCGCACCGCTTGCGCGCGTTGTTCGGCGACGCGCGCGGCTTGAATCACGCGCTCGCGTTCCGCCGCGTTCAAGGTCATCAAGCGGTCTTGCGCTTGGGAAATTGTTTCGCCGAATGGACGCAGACCGAACGCGCTCAAGGTCACGCGTACAAGTTCTTCGCGGCGGTCGAGGTCGGATATAAATTTTTGCGCGTTCGTCACTGCGCTCAACGCGCGCACATCGTCCTGCAAAAAATACAACGCGCGTTCGGTGAATTCGGAATGAGCGCGAAACCACTCGTCATACAACAGCCAACACGCAAGCAGCGTCACCTGCAAACGATTGCGGTCTTGTTTCGCGTCTGTAGATTGAAACACGCGCGCGTCGTTTTGTGTCAACGCATCTTGCCCCAACGCGACGAGCGTATCATTCACAACAGCCGCCACATTCACCGCGCCTTTATTCCCGATGCGCGGCTCCAACAAAAATTCCGGCGGCGTTTCGGCAAGACGGCGCGTGAGGGATTCGAGGAAAGGACCTTCGGTGTTCATTCGAGATTAGAGACTAGAGACTGGAGACTGGAGATTGACGTTTGACGTTTCACGTTTGACGTTTGACGTTTCACGTTTGACGTTTGACGTTTCACGTTTGACGTTTGACGTTTGACGTTTGACGTTTGACGTTTGACGTTTGACGTTTCACGCACCGCACTACACGCCATACTTTATTTGACTGAATGCTTTCGCAAACGCGACGAGTTCATCCAACGTACTCACGGGAAAAATTTCCCAACCGCTGTTTTTCGCATCCACCAACAAAGGTTCGTATTGTTCCCAATTCGCAAATAAATTCAGCGCCATTGTTCCGCCGCCGCGCGCTTGCTCCAACGCGTTGCGCGCAATGATTTTTCCATCTTCGCCTTTTTCGTCTTTTTCGTACATCGTCGTCACGCCGTTATCGGAAATAATCAAAATGTGTACCGGACGCGCGTTCGGTTTGCGTTCGGCGTACGTGTCGCGAAGAACATGCAAGGGAAACGCGGTGCCGCCGCCAATATAGCCCGTGAGAATTTTCAAAATTTCTTTTTCGTCACGAACAAAGCCATCCGTTTTCAAAAATTGTTTTGCGCCGCTCCACAACGTCGCTTGGACGCGCGCACCGACGCGCAAGGCGGACAGCGCGATGATGGCGCCCGCCAGCGCGGGATACGAAACGTTCACTTGCGGATTCGGCATCGAACCCGACGAGTCCACGTACAAGTCCAAATCGAGCGGCTGCTTTTCGGGGAGTGAACCTTCGCTCGTGCCATACACGCGTTCGAGCGTAGTGAGTCCGGGAATAATGTGCGGGCTGTACATGACGCTGGACACAACATCAAAATTTTCCAACGGTGCGCCAACGTTCCACGTTTCCAATCCTTCGGGCAACGGGTCAGTCGCTTGCGGAATTTCGCGCGTCGGAAATTTTACCAGATACCGTGACGCGGCTTCTTTATAATAACGCACCGCGATTTCGTGGTCGTCGAGATTGATGCCGAGTTGTTTGAGAAGCGCGCCGTATTCGAATGGTTCACGGCGTTGTCCTGTGTTGATAATCGGTGCCGCAGATTCGCGCGGATTTCCCGCATTTCCCTGATTGCCCTCTTGCGCGTCAACGCCGCTCAATTCCGCGTCCATCGCCGGATGAATTGCGCCTTCTTGTTCACCCGCTTCAATAGCAGTGAGACCGTCAGGGAAACCGCCCGCGCCCGCGTTTTGCGTATCGCGCCAAACTCGCATCCATTTTTGCATCGCCGCCGCGTCGTCCTCTTGCAAATACGGCAAACACAATGCGGCGAAACGTCCCGAACCATCCAACCATTCGCGCGCGTACGAACGAATCAACCGCGCGCCGAGATACGCATCGCCTTCCAACTGATTATCTATTTTCCCGCGCGCAAGTTTTCCTTTTTCAATACTCCACAAAATTTCATAGATTCGCATGTAAAACGTCCACATGCGCGGCGTTTGCGCGTTCTTTCCTTGCGCGCGTTCGAGTGCGAGATACACATCGGCAATTCTCAAACTCTTGTCGCGCTGCAAACGATTGTTAATGAACAAATCGGTGTACAGATTGCCGATGAACGCAGCATGGTACTCTTTCGTCGGCAATGCCCAACGCATGCGCGCGAGCATCCGCGCATTGTCCGTCAAATCGGCGGGGCAATAGACGTGGTGTCCGATTTCGTGCGCGAGAATTTCGAGCGCGTAATCTTCCAAATTCTTTTGCGCGATTTCTTTAAGGTTGATGACGATGCTGTGGTCGTTCAAGCGAATCATCGCAAACGATTCGGTGAGACCTTGGCGCGCCGCATCGTCATCGCTTGTACACCAAATCGGTTCGCGCAGGCGCGTAAATTTTGACCACAGCGCGAGCGCGTCGGGAAAATGCGCGCGCCAATTCTCCAACAGCGCGTTCAAATCCACAGGCATTCAACCTCACGCCAAGCCGCAAAGACGCAAAGGATTACGCGGGTATTTCTGGGAGTGGACCCGCGCGATTTGCGCCTTTGCGTGAGCAATTCAGTTCACTGCCACAACATAAACAGTGTGTGTTAATTCTGTGGTCACTGCCAACGTATTTTGATTTGCCGCGAAACTGGTGGCATTCGCCAATTCAGGAAATTTCATCGTCAAACCCTTCGCGGAAACAACACCCTCACGATTCAATTTGAACGGCGACGCAATGTTTTCCGCGCGCGTTTGCTCAACACGATGCAGCGTCGCCCCGAACGCATCTGCGAACACCAAATAATTTTCGTCCCCATCCCTCGCGACAAATCCCTCGTTCGTCCACATCACGCGCGGCGGCGCCAGAAATGTTCCCCCAAAGCCGCAAAACGCGCCGACGCGTTTGACGATTTGCAGAGAACGAAGCGGCGTTCGTTCTGTACCCGGCAGGTGCCACGGATTCGCCATCAACGCATAATGCAGCGCGTTCACATCCACCGCGTCCACACCAAAAATCGCGCCCGCCATTTTTTCATCGAGCGTTTTCAAAATTTGCAGCGCACCGAGCCGATAGTGCGCCATTCCCGCGCGCCACGCCGCGACTTGGCCCGCTTGCAAAAACGTTTCCGCCTCCGCGCACAACGGCACAAGCGCGCGCATGATTTCAATCCATTGCAACGGACGCGCAGCGGGTGTTTGCGAAAGGTTGTACGCCGCGTTGACAAGCGATGCCGCGACGCGCTGTGGTTGTTGTATGAGAAATGGCGCGGTGTGCGGCAACAATTCGCTCCACACACGCATTACGTACTGAACGTTCGCCGCAACGTTCACCGCCGCAACGTTCACCGCCGCAGGGAACGAAACGGCGTTCGTTCCGTACGATACGAGCAGTCCATCCGCAAACAAATCCAGCGCAATGTCGTACAAGATTTGTCCGACGACGAGCGCGGCATCGTCTTTTATCTGCGCGACCGCTTCCACAACCGGCACAACGTATTCGCGCAGACCATTCAGAAACGCGTCGCCGTCTAAATCGGGACGCGTGAGTAGTTTTTCCGCGAAACGCGCATTGAAATACGCGCGCCGCGCGGCGAGGACGCGAAGAAAAGAATCGGACATGGCGCTGAGATGCAACGATAGGGTGATTAGATGATTGGGTGATTAGGTGTTTGCGATTTGCGATTTGCGATCTGCCATAGCGCTGTAATCAGCCCAGCTATTTGCTGAACTTTACCCATCGCAAGTAATTGGTGTACCGTTGATGCAGATATTTCAATTTCAAAATATCGTCGAACATACTGCCGTACACTTTGCGCCCTTTGCTCCATTCGCCGAGCAAGCGTTCGATTTTCACCAA
>JAKOPZ010000329.1 GCA_029778615.1 Chloroflexota bacterium
AGGAACGCTGCGGTGAGGAACGCTGCGGTGAGGAACGCTGCGGTGAGGAACGCTGCGGTGAGCGTTCCCTACTCGCTGCCAACAATTTTTCGACTTGGTATTCCGAGTGCACTTCCGCGTCGCGCCATGCGTTCCATTGCGCGTGTTGTTGAATCAATGCCGCATTTTCTTTGGCAGTGTTCGTCTTGTCGCGCAAGATGCGATACGCGCCAATCGCTTGCAGCCAATTCACCAGCGTATGAAATTGTTCTTTATTGAACCATGCAATCTCGTTGAATGTATTGATGTTGAGGAATTGCGAAACGCTCGCGTCGGCAACAAGATTTTCGATTTTCAAATTTCGATTATCGATTTCCTCTGCGACGATGAGTGATATTTTCAACAGCTGAATGAGTTGCCATATCCGCGCATCCGCGACCCCCGCCGCGCGCAGCGCATCGCCCAACATACTGCCCAATTGCCATTCGTCAATCCACGCCACAATTTGTGCTCTATCGGTTGTGCCGCTTGCCAAATTGTTCATCGCATCCAAAAACGCGAACGCAACAAGTCCATCGCGCGTAGAATCATCGAGCCGCGTCTGCAAATCCTCAATCGCCGTTTTCAAATTTTTTGACGCGCGTTTCGGCAAAACATAACTGTTCAATTGACGCACGCCGTCCAAATTTTTCGCAATCGTTTCCGCAAACGCATCTGCCTCTACATTTTCAACGCCGTACTCTTTCACCACTTCGGCGAACGCCACCGCCTTTTCTTTTATTTCCTTTATTTCCTTTTTTCCGCGCACAAAGTCGCTATCCACAACATCCCGAAACGCCGCGTACAACGGCGCGAGCCGAATATCACGAATCGCTTGCTCCACATTCGGCACGCCGCGTCCATGCAAACGCGCGTGCAAATTCGCATACGCTTTTTCGGGCGTATCATTCACTTGGCGAAAATCGAGATACACCGCGTATTTGTACGCGCCGAGTGAAATGTCAAAACCGTGTTCGATGAGTTCGCGCGCGGGACGAATGAATTCGTTACTACTGATGGTGTCGCGGAAAATGACAAAACTATTTTCCTCATCGCGCAAATTCAATCCTTGCGCGAGGGTGCGTTGTTGTAGAGGCGATTCATGAATCGCCCCTACAGTTTTATCGCGCGACGCGGCAGAGACGCGAATGGTGCCGCGCGCTTCGGTGAACGAATTGTTGTACGCAATCAACGATGCTTCGTTTCCAACGCGATTGGAATACGCGAAAACATTTTCCTCGACAGTTCCATCGGCTTTGTATACATCATAAAGCAAAAAGTTTTCGACGCCTGCGAACAAGTAGCGTTTGTGCAAGAGCGGAAAAATTTCGCGTTGATGGCGTTCGACGAGCCAATGGTCGGGCGATTCATCCAGCATCGCGCGTTTGAATTCCATCCCGTAGCGTTCGGTGAATCCTTCGATTTGTCCATGCCCAAACATCGGAAGTCCGGGCAGCGTGGACATTAACACCGCGACGCCAAAATATTTATCGCCCTTGCCGAATTGGTCAACAGCGGTGCGCTCGTCTGGATTGTTCATGAAATTGACGTATCGCTTGAGCACTTCGGGGTCGAACTCGATAGTGTTTTTGATGACGAGACGATATTCTTGATTTTTTTCGTCGCGCAGCATGTGCATAAACGCGCTGTTGTACACGCGATGCATTCCCAACGTGCGAACGAAATATCCTTCCATCAACCAAAACGCTTCAGCGAGCAGCAGCGTATCGGGCGCTTCGAGCGCCACGCGGTCAACCACCTCGCGCCAAAATTCTTCAGGCATCGCCGCGTCAAATTCTGCTTTGGTCATACTGAATTCGCCGCGCGACGGAATGGTATTTTGTTCGCCGGGCTGCGGATACCACAACCGTTGATAATGTTTTTTCGCCAGCGTCATTGCCGCGTCAAAACGAATCACGGGCGTTTGGCGCGCGACATTCAAAATCGTTTGAATCACTTGCTCGCGCACTTGCGGCATCAAATAATTCAACTGCGCGGTATCGTTCCACGGAAAACTCGTGCCGTCGTTGCCGTGATAAATAAATCGCGCGTCGCCCGTCGCCTTGTCTGTACGTTTGAAAACAACCGCCGCGTCGGTTTTATCAAAATAGTGGTCTTCAATTTGAATCGTCACGCGCGCGTCGCTCGACAAATCCGCGCTGTGAAATTGGTACGATGGGTACGGCGGCACGCTGTTTTGAATAAACCATTCGGGATGTTCCATCACCCAACGCGAATCAATGCCCATGTGATTCGGCACCATATCCGACGCGAGCCGAATCCCGCGCGTCCACGCGCGCTGTTTCAAATTTTCCAACGCGCTTGGTCCGCCGAGTTCTTGCGCGATTTCGTAATCGTACAACGAATACGCGGACGCAATCGCGCCCGTGTTGCCCATCATGTGTTTAATCTTCGCGGACGCTTGACTCCGTTCCCACACGCCGATAAACCACAGACCCGTGATGCCGCGCGCGCGCAGTTCATCCAATTCTTCATCAGGAATGGCATCGAGGGTTTTGATTTCACGCTGATATTTTTTTGCGAGTTGCTCGAGCCACACATACGTTGATTTCGCCAACAGCACAAGATTCGGCATCCAATCCAAATCGGGACTGAATTGTTCGGGTTCGGGTGCGAACCAAACTTCTTTGCCTGTTGCCTCATCCACGCGTTTTTGCAACTCACGGCGAAAGACAGGCACGGGCGGAGTCGTCGCGGTGAATCCCCCCCCCCCGCCAAACGGCGCCGCTTGCTGCTGCCACAAAAATTTTTGTTCTTCTTGAATCAACTGCAAGCCGCCGATGACGCGCGAGAAAAAACGCGACATGTCGAAGCGTCCCGCCACCGCGTTCCAGCGATACAACATAAAATCCAACTGCGCGCTCAATGAATCGGGCGCGTTGAGAAACGGCGCGCGTAGCGCGTCGAACAATGTTTGTCCCGTCGCGCCGAGCGGTTCTTGCGCCGCGAAATACTCACGCAAACTCGCGACAATTTTCGGATACGCGGTGTTTTGCGCCAGCGCGGAATCGTCAAACAATTCTTTGAACGGCGACGCGGCAGGATTTTGATTCTCCAGCCACACCAACAGCATTTCTTCCAAAACAATTTCGCGGTTCAAAACGCCGTCGGTGCTGCCATTCAAATATTGCTCAATCGTCAACTGTCCGCGATACACGGGCAGCGGCGGAAATTCGTCAATGAACGTTTGCAGTGTTTTCTCTACATCTTCGCGCCCGACATTTTCGTACAACGCATTGACCGCCTGCGCCATCACATCGCCGCGCTGTTGGCGATATTGCTGCAAAACGGCATGCAAAATTTCGTGAATCAGTCCGAGCGCGTTGAGTTCGCCCGCCTGCACCGCGTCTGCGCCGCGCGCCTGATTGATTTTTTGCGCGAGCAAACGCGCCGAATAAAAATTCGCAAACACGACATTGCCGCGCAGTGAAAACAACGCGTCGTCAATCTGATATTTTTCGCGCAGCGCGCGACGGATGTGGAAATGGTGTGTGGGCATGGGAATTTTTTGTGGGCGGAAACATTAATTGTTGCGAGAAAAAGTTGCGAGAACGGATGAAAAGGGCGAATTGGTGATTGTTGCAAGACCGCAGCGAATGGAATTCGCTGTCTGAAAAAAGGTTCAAATGCCAAAGGCATTGAAATTTTTTTTCAATCGCTGTGCGATTTTATCTTTTTTCAGGGTGGTATAACGACTTGTGTGTAAAAAATTGAAGCGCCGAGTATCCAATAGGTAGCGACCAAACTACAAGGAGGATACCCATGGCTCTTCAGAGCAAAGATACTCAACCCGATTCGTTTCGTCAAGAAAATCCCGCGCCGCCCACGCGCGATGAATTTCAACAGTACATTCGCGAAACGATGCGCAATGTCGTGCGGCTGGCGCTGACAACGATTCTGGAAGAAGAAGTCACCGCCTTCATCGGTGCCGCACCGTACGAACAAAATCTAACGCGCCGCGATTATCGCAACGGCATTTATACCCGCGACCTCGATACCAGCGTTGGACGGATCGAAGACTTGGCGGTGCCGCGTACGCGGCGTGGGTTTCGAACGCAGGTCTTTGAACGCGACCAACGCCGGCGCCCCGACGTGGATGCGACGCTGGGCGAAAGGTTCATCCAAGGCGTCAGCACACGCGCCGTGGGCAACGTCATGGAAAGCCTGACCGGGCTTGAACCTTCGCCGAGCACCGTCTCGCGCGTGTTTCACAAATTGAAAGAAGAGTTCAACGCGTGGAAACAGCGTAAACTCGCACCGCACTATGTCTACTGTTTTGCCGATGGCACCTACTTCAGTGTCATTTACAACCACGAAGGTTGTAAAATGCCGATTTTAGCGGTGATTGGCATTCGCCCCGATGGCGTCCGCGAAGTCTTGGCGTTCAGTGTCGGTGACCGCGAGAATGCCGATGCTTGGAAATTATTGCTGGATGAGCTCAAAGACCGCGGCGTGCAACGCGTCGACTTATGGATCACCGATGGGAATACGGCCATGCTCAATGCCATTGAAGGTAAGTTCCCGCAAGCGCAACGCCAACGCTGTGTGCTGCACAAAATGAAAAATGTGTTGGGCTATGTGCCCAAACTGCAACATGTACTCGTCGAACCGGACTTGAAAGCCATTTTTTACCAAGACAGTCGCGCGCAAGCCGAACAAGCGCTCGCGGCGTGTTGTGCCAAGTATGAGAAAACGTATGGCACGGCGATTGAATGTTTGCGACGCGACATCGACGCTTGTCTCAGCTTTTACGATTTTCCGCGTGCGCATTGGCGCACGATCCGCACGACGAATGTGATCGAGCGTTTGTTTGAAGAAGTCAAGAAGCGCAGCCACAAAATGAACGCGGCGTTTCCAAATGAAAACAGTTGCTTGTTAATGTTCTATGCCGTGATTCGCGGACTCAATTTCAAAAAAGTCACGATGCCCAACTAATCTGCTGCCGATACTCGGCTCGAACGATTTTTACACAATACTTGACACACCGCCAACTGCAA
>JAKOPZ010000330.1 GCA_029778615.1 Chloroflexota bacterium
GTGGATGCCGTCACCCTCGGCGGCGATCTGTTTGAAAGCGAACGCGTCACAACCGACACCGCGCATTTTCTTCAACAGCAATTCGCGCAGCTGGCGCCCATCCGCGTTTTTATCGCCCCCGGCAATCACGACCCGTTCACGCCACAATCCCCGTACAACACCATCGCGTGGTCTCACAATGTTCACATCTTTCGCGAACCGCGTTTGACGCGCGTCGCGCTCACCGACGATTTGGATTTGTGGGGCGCGGGGCACGATTCACCTTCTTTCTTTCAACCTCTTCTCACCGATTTTCATTTGCCCGATTCTAAACCCGCGCTGTTGCTTTTGCACGGCACGGATACGCGTCTCACGATGGGCAATGGCAAAGGCACGTTCTGTCCATTTTCTGTAGCGGACATCCAGCACAGCGGATTTTCGCTCGCGCTGCTCGGACATATTCACCGCCGCATCCTTTATCCCGAATCACATCCGCTGCTGTGTTATCCCGGCAGTCCCGAACCTTTGGGTTTTGATGAAGCGTATGAACACTCTGTTTTGTTGGCAGAGTGGGATGGACGCGCGTGGCAAGTCACGCCGCACGAAATTCACCGGTGGGAATATCGAACGGTGGAGCTCGATGTCGGCGGTTTTACGTCGCGCGAACAAATTGCCGAACGCGTGCGCGCAATGTTCGAGACGGAACGCGCGGGCAAACGATTCGCGCTGCGCGTCCAATTGCAAGGCGCGCCGCACACGACGCTCGACCTCGACGCGAACGCGCTGCGCGCCGCAGTCGGCGATGCGTTTGCGGAAGTGACATTTCAAGACCACACTCTCCCGCCGTTCGACCTCGACGCGTTGTCGAGCGAACCAACGACGCGCGGCGTTTTTGTAAAAATGATTTTGGCGGAAATCGAAAACGCGCAGCGCAATGACGATTTTGAAATGCAAGAGCGTTTGGAACGCGCGCTGCGCTTTGGTTTATTGGCTTTGGAAGGCAAGGAGATTCCCGCGCCATGAAGATTCAATCGGTACACGTTGACGGCTTTGGCTGCTTGATGGATGTCAAGTATCAGCTTGTGGACGGCATGAATATCTTTTTTGGTCCGAACGAAATCGGCAAGTCCACCTTGCAGCAAGCCATTCTCGCGCTGTTATATGGGTTTTATACAAAGAATCGGCGGAACACACAGGAAGATGCCTTGTTGGAACGCTTTCGCCCGTGGCGCGGCGCCAAGTTCGGCGGACAATTGGAATACAAATTAGAAAACAACAGCAGCGCGTTTCGCGTCCTTCGCGATTTTGATGGCGATTTGGAAACGCATTTGGTGGATGCGCTAACGCACCGCGAACTCTCGCAGAATTTTGAACAAGGCAGATTGGGACGTCTCGATTTCGCGCAAAAACAATTGGGCTTGGAGCTGCCCGTTTTTATCAATACCAGCTTTGTGCGCCAAGCCGATTTGCATCAATTGGATGAGGTCGCCGCAAAAATTTCGGAAACCATCATCAATCTCGCCGACACGGGCAGCCGTGACCATTCGGTGGTGAACGCGCGCAATCTGCTTGACAAAGCGCTGGAGAATCAAGTTGGCAAAGAACGCGCCACGACCAAACCATTGGCGTTAGCCAAAACGCGCTTGCAGCAAGTTGAAGCAGAATACGAGTATGTCCTGCAACTGCGCCAAAAACGTGAACGCGATTCTCTCGCGCGTCAAACGTTGCAAACGCAATTGCAAGAAATAGAAAACGCGCTCGCGCGCGTGAATTATTTGCAGACGCGCCAAAAACTCACCACACTCAACGCGCGACTGGAACAAATCCGCACGCTCTTCACGAGTCAAGTCGAAACCCAAAAGCAATTCGATGAACTCGCCTACCTTGCCGATTTCCCAAGTCACGAGCGCGACAATGTCTTGCGTCTTGCCCAAACACGCGCGACACAACTCACTCGCGCGACAGACTTGGAGGCATTGGCAGAACAAGCGCGCACAGAGCTGGACACGTTGGAACAACAAGCCGCACCGCTGCGCGACCAAGTCCGCGAGCTCGGACCCGCGCGCAACATTCCTATTGAACAACAATCTCAAGTGCAGGAACTGGAGCGAAAATGGAGCGAGGCACAGCGCGAATGTAATACTGCGCGCACGCAATTGGACGAGACCGCGCGCAAGGTGCAAGCACCACGCGCCGTGCTGCCACAACCCGAAGCCGATGCCGCACATTGGCGCGCCGAATTGGAATGGCTCGGCAAACAACGCGTCGCATGGCAGACCGCGCGCGCGCGTGCCGTCGAAGCGGAAGAACGCGAGAACGCCGCGCGCAGCACATGGCGCACACGCGCGTTGGCAATTCCGGAGCTCGCCTCCATCGCTGACCTTGCCGACGCGTCCAGCGCGGCGTCCCAGTTGCAGCACGCGTTGGACCGCATAGATTTTTTGCTCAAGAAGCAAGAACGCGAGGCGCTCGACGCACGGATTGATACGCTCGAAAAATTGTTCGCGCGCCAAGACGAAATCAAATCACAGCTCGACGCGCTCGCGTTTGTTTCACAATTTCCGCTTGACACGCGCGACGAACTGTTGCGCCTCGAGCCGCTATGGCGCGCGCAGGTGAGCCAATGCGCGCAGCAAGACGAATTGGCAGCAGCGGCGCGTCAAGAAATGAAGGAGCTGGAGACTCAAGCCGCGTCGGTGCGCGCGCAAATTGCGGCGCTCGAACACGCGCGGACTGTGCCGATGGAACGCGCGGACGAAATTCGCGCGCTGCAACAAATCTGGAGCGAACGATGTGATACGTATGCAATCGCAGACACGCAATTCCAAGAGGTTGAAAACGCCATCGCGCGCAAGCAGGAATTGAAAACTGTTTTGGAAAAATATAAAGAGCTGCTCGCGCTACCGCCTGAAAAATTTTCGGCGCTGCGCGAACGGTGGAATCACGCGCACCAACGCGCTGCGCAAGCGCAGGCGCGCTTGAACGCCGCATCGGAAGCATGGCGCGCGGCGGGGATCGGAGAGACCGAATTCGAGCGTTTACAAGAACAGTTGACAGGTGTGGACAGAGCGTTGTTGGAGGAATTGAACGCGCCGTCCATAGAGAAATCTGATGCACTACCGCAACGCGCGCAGATTGGATTGCTTGTCTTGGGCGCAATCTCGGGCATCGGCGGATTAATTCTGTTTGCCTTGGGAAATGTGTTTGTCGGTGCGGGGCTGCTTGCCATCGCTATTTTGTGCTTGGGCGTCACATTCTATTTCCGCATTCGACGCAAAACCAATTCCACACCACAGGTTGATGCGCGCATTACGGCGCGCGGTTTCACAAATTTGCAAGAAATGGAAACTGCGTTTGCGGCGTTGCAAACCGCGCGCCCCTTGCGCGAGGAATTACGCGTGTCTGAACGCGCGTTGGAAATAGCACGTGCGGAACTGACGCCGCTCGAAAATGAACTTGGCGCGCTGCTGAACCTTTCGCTTACCGATACCCTCTCTGCGGAAATCCTCGACGCGTGGGAAACGCGCGTGCGCCAATGGCGCGTGGAAATCAGCGAACTCGTCGCGCTCGGTAAAACGCGCGCGGAACGCGAACAACGGCGGCGTGATGCGGCGCTCGCGCGCGATGCGGCTGCCAAGCAATTAAGCAATGCATTGGCTGAATGTGGGTTCGGCGATGACGACGATTTGGAACACGCCACGCGCGCGTTTTTGACGCGCTGCGACGAACGCATTAAGTTGGAATTTTTGGACGCGCAACAAAGTTTTCTGAATTCGCAATTGGCAACGAAACGCCAAGTCATCGAACAAGCAAAGAATGCGTGCGCGGAGGCGCTGCGTTTGGAAAGTGAACTGCGCGCCATTCTCGCACGCGCGCAAATTGCTGACGATGAAACGGACGCGGGATTGAATGAATATCATCGGCGCGCGGAACTTGCCGCGCAATACCGCGCGCTGGAACAAGAATATCACGGATTGGAACGCGAACGCCAAGCATTGACACAAACAGAAACGCTCGCGCAAATGCAAGCGCGGCGCGCAACTCTGCAAGCGGAATTGACGCGCCTTGTCACACAACATCCCGAATTCAATGCCCTTGAAGCGACCACACGCGTCACAGAATTGGAGACGACGCGCGCCGCGCTGCGCAAAGCTCTTCCGATTGCGGAACATTGGCGCAGCGCGTCTGACGACCTGACAAATGCCCGTGCGCAATTCGCCAACGTGCGCGCCGAAATCACCGCGCGTCTCCACCTCGCCAACACGGACGCGCTGACGGAGGAAACGCTAACGACAGCGGAACAACAGCGGCAGCAGTGGCTCGACGCACGCCGCCAACTCGACGCGCTGCAAACAGAATGGACACA
>JAKOPZ010000331.1 GCA_029778615.1 Chloroflexota bacterium
ATTGACGTTTGACGCTTGACTCGCGTTTGACGCCCGCGCCATCGCTTGCTGCGACGCGTCGGCTTGGTTCAATGCTTGCGCGAGCGCTTGTTGCAATGCTTGTTGCTGCTGCGCGTTTTGTAATGCGTTCGCGGCTTGTTGCGCCGCGCGCTGTAAATCTGTACTCGACGCGTTGTTGGATAATGCTTGCGCGAGGTCGGTGAGCGCGTTCGCAAGAGTCGGGTCACTCGCGGCAACTTGCGAGGCGGCTTGATTCAATGCGTGCGCGACGCCCGCGCGTTGTTCTTGCGATAATGTTTCGGGATGCGACGCGAGTTGTTCGAGCAATTTCGCGAGTTCGTTTGCATCTTGCGGCGTGTCACTCGTCTTGGCGACTTGGGCAATTTGTTGCGCGAGTGTATCGAGCGCGGCGGCTTGTCCTTGTTTGCTCAAATCCAAACTGTTGTTGAGGATGTCTTGCAATTTCGCAATGTCGGCGAGCGCTTGTTTTGCGTCGCCCGGATTCGACTTTAATTTTTCCGCGAGCTCGCGCAATTTTTTCAACAATTGTTCTTGGTCTTTTGAATTCAACTCTTGATTTTGTTCAACCTGTTTTGCGAGTTCCTCGATTTTTTTCGCTTGCTCTTGCGCGGCGTTCGCAATCTCGCGGCGTTCACGAATCACCGCGTCCATCGGGTTCGGAATCAACAACAGCGCGACGATGGCGACAATTCCAACACACATGGCAAGTACGGAACGCACGCCGTTTCGTTCCAGCCGAATCGGAAACGCGTCGCGCGGCTCGATGCGCCGCAATGTTTCCAACGCATCGTTTTCCTGACGCGCAACGAGTTCGGCGTCAATGCTCGCGGAAATTTGCGCGTCGGGATTCGAGAATGCGAGCGCGCTGGCAATGCGGTCACGCAGCGCGAGTTCGTCGTCCGCAATACGCGCGACTTGGAAAATTGTGCGCCGATGAAAAATGCTGTATGCGAGCCATCCGATAAACCACGCGAGAAGGATTGCGCCCGCGATGTACAAATAATTTTCAAGCGGCACGAGACGCGCGAGAACGAGAATCAACGCGGCGAGCGCCAACGCCATCCACGCGCTGCGCGTCAACATTCGCACACTCGCGCGCAATCGTAGACGCGACGCGAGCGGTTTTAAACCGGTGCGGAATTGTTCGTACATAAAAAACCTACGGTGTCTTGAAAGGCGGCAGCGGCGCTGCCGTTGGCGGCGCGATAAAAGGCGCGGGACCGGTTTGAATAATGAACCCGCCGGGCACGCGGCGCGAGCTGCCGCCCATGTTGAATTGATTCAGAAAATTCAAGATTTGGTACGGCAGCGCGTCGGTGTAACTCCAGCGCGGCGTTGCATTGAAACGCGAACGAAAGTCAAGCGGTCTGCCCTCGCGCACCAACACATTCACGCGCGCAAGCAACACATCATACGCCGCGCCCGCAAACTGCACGGTGATAGAATCAAAGGTGCGCGGCGTTTCCTCCGGCGTACGCGCATCGTACAAATCGGGCGACTCCCAGGTAATCCAGTTGGTCATGTTCACGCGTTGATTCTGCGGACGGTCTTCGCACGTGAGACACGCGCGCGCAATGCCGGGACGCGGTTTGCCATTTGCGTAAAAGCCGTGTGTAAACGTATGCGCTTGTCCGCCAACATCCGTGTAACGTAGCTGCACCATCACCGGACATTCGTCGCCCGCCGCGCCGCAGACTTCGGAAGCTTGATTGCGAATTTGCAAGACAAGCCGCAGTTTCACTTGCGCCACTTCCGAGATTGGAACATTCAACGGTTGGGTCAACGTCAATGTCGCGGCGTCAACCGTCGGATTCCACACGCGTACAAAACCTTTGAGCACGGTGGTGCGCTGCCATTCCGTTTGCGCCCGGGTTTCGCTTTTTGCCGTTGGCGCTGCCACCGCCGCGATTTGCCAATTCCAATCGGGCGGTTCGAGAAAGGTCCCATTGGGGACAATATTTCTCTGCGTCGCGTTTTGCCAAATCCACGCGGCGCGCAGCGGCGGAATAAAACGCGGCGCGAATACGGCGACGAGCGCGCCGATGACGCCGACAATGACCAACACAATCAACAGCCAGCCGACGCGTCCGAATTGAAATCGCCGTACCGGTTTAATCAACTGCGTCGCCAGAAAAAGCCAGAGCAGCGTGAGACTGGCATACAGCGCCAGCGTGTACTGCCACAGCGGAATTTGCGGCAGGGTTGTGTTGTCAAAGCGTCCGCCTGCCAAACCCCACAACAAGGGTGTCATCGCCGAACCGCTGTACACTGAATTGGGGTCCAGTACAACGCCCTCCACCAACGCGCTCGCCAGCGCGCTGAATGGATTCACGGCGAGAAGCCAGTTCGGTGGTTGTTCCCCGCGCATCACGCCGACAACTGCGTAGATAAAAAAACTGCCGAGCGTGGCGAGTCCCAATAACAAATAACTCACGCCCACCGCAATTCCCGTGCGTTTGAACAGGGCGGAAAAAAACAGACCCATGACGCTAAACACAATCGCCAAACCGCCCATTACGGCGAACGCCTTCACCAAATCTTCCATCGTCACGCCGCCAAAGACGTACGCGAGACTCGTCATCGGCACTGCCGCGAGCAAAATCAACAACACGTAACTCAACGCGGCGCCGAGTTTCCCGGCAAGAATTGTAAAGGGGGCGAGCGGCGTCGCCATCAACAAATCGTATGTTTTGCGTTGATGTTCGCCGCTAATCGCACCCGCCGTGAGGGAAGGCGCAATCGCGCAAATCAAAAGCAAGGTCAAAAAAACCAAGCCGACAAAAACTGTCTGCCCAATTTGCGCGCCCGCTGCCGCGTTATTGCCTCCGCCAAAGCGGTCGTAATAACGCGGCAGCGCGAGTTGAAAAAGTCCGTAACTCACCAATCCGAGCAGCACGAGAACGCCGGTCAGAAACAAGAACGCACGCGGTCCGCGCATTCGCCCGCGCAGCTCTTTGACGAGAACGGGATTGAGCGAGAGGGAAGGTCGTGCAAGTTTCATAGAAAAAGTGGAGACTGGAGGTTAGAGATTGGGGACTGGAGATTGGAGACTTTAATCTCTAGTCGCCAGTCTCTAGTTATTCTCCGCCGTCGTCAACTGCAAAAATACTTGTTCGAGCGCATTGCCGCCTTCGCTAAATTCCGCAATCGGCGCGCCGCGTGTGACGAGTTCTGCCAGGACCATTGCCGCCGCGTGGTCGTCGCCTTCAAACTCCATTTCGAGCGTCGCGCTATTGTCTGTGACGGCGATGACAGAAGGTTCGCCAACGCCGCGCACGTTGCGCACCAATTCCAATGCGCGGGCGGAATCGGTGAGGACGCGCACGCGCAGAATGCGATTCGCTTGCAGCTGCCGCCGAATTTCTTGCGTGTTGCCATTCGCCATGAGTTTGCCGTGTTCGACGATGCCGATGTGCGTACACATTTCCGCGAGTTCGGGCAGAATGTGTGAGCTTACGATGATTGTTTTCCCCATCGCCGCGAGTTCTTTCAAGAGTTCGCGCATTTCGATACGCGCGCGCGGGTCCAGTCCCGATGCAGGTTCGTCGAGCAATAAAATTTGCGGTTCGTGAATGAGCGCGTGCGCGAGACACAAACGCTGCTGCATGCCGCGCGACAACGCTTGCACATTCGCATCGCGTTTGTCCGCGAGGTTGACCAATTCCAAAAGTTCGTCAATCAATTTTTTTCGCTGCGCGGGCGGAAGGTTGTAACAGCGCGCATAAAAATCCAAATATTCCCAGACGTACATGTCTTCATACACGCCAAAAAAATCGGGCATGTAACCGATGAGACGATGCAGCCCGCGCGATTTTTTTTCCACGCGTTCGCCGTTGACAAACACTTCGCCGGTTGACGGTTCCAACAGACCCGCGAGCATTCGCAGCGTCGTCGTCTTGCCTGCGCCATTCCGCCCAATGAATCCAAACAACGCGCCGCGCGGCACTTGGAGATTCAGATGGTCAACGGCGAGCGTGCGTTTGTATTTTTTTGTCAGATTTTTTGTTTCAATTGCGAGTGGTTCATTCATAATTGATTCGTCAAAACGGCTTGCCCTGAATGGAATGAAGACAGGACTTTCGCTCAGATGTCATTTCGAGCCGTTCCCTCAATGCTTCGGGACATGCTTTGCGAGAAATCTCAGTGGTACAGTGCAAGATTTCTCACAGAGTTTACCCCGAAGGATTGAGGGGTTCGAAATGACAAGCGCAAGTCCCAAGAATAAAACTTCATGGTTCAGCATGGGTCATTAACACATCGCCAGTTTTTCCATCCAGAACGACAATGCAATGATGAAAGATAAACGGTGGGCGATTTGGGTTATCCACGAATGCGGGTCCGCCACTAATCTGCCAAGTTCCCTCCAAATTAGCAAACCATACCAGCGTGTTTGGCTCTGCGCTCAAGTTCACCAAGCCGCGCTTTTTCGCGGCATCCGCCGTCATCCACTCCACACGAATTTGGGTGGGTGGTTGCACCTCTTCCAAACGAAATGAATTACAGCCCTTGCTCGCCAGCTCACGCGCGCGCGCTTCGCCAACAAATCCAATCAATTCGCATCCCGTCAAAACAAGAGCAAGCATCCAAAATAAAAACCACACACCTCTCCACCTTGTCACGTCACTCGCCCACTTCCGCTTGCATATCCAACCCGTAAAACACACAGCGGTCAACCGCCTCCTTGCTGCTGATACGCATTCGCACCGCGCCGAGCGCGCCGACGTACGCTTGCGGCGTTTCAATAGCGAACTCGCCGGGCGCAGTAAAAGTGAAATTCACCCACTCGCCGCGCGTGTTCTGCAGTTCCACCGTTTGCGGGTACGCTTCGCGGACGACGAGTTTGAGCGCTTTGACATTTGTAATTTTGAAATCGCCCAATGGGACAAAATCAAGCACGAGTTCGCCGTTACGCACGCCCGTAAAATTTACCGCGCCGCAGTTGGAACGTTCACCCGACGCGGAAACTTCTTGAATATTCCAATCGCCGACGCCCACATGCACCGTGCCGGTATACTTGAAATTCAACGGCGCGACGACGAGCGTTTGTGCCTGACGCGCGGCATTCGTGTTTTGTACCCGCACGTTCACGGGACTCGTATTGAGCCAGCCCATGAGAAATGGCGCGCTGCCAAAGCTGCCCGAACCGCGCCAAGCGTCGAATCGCGCGTTGAGAATTTGCTGACGGGCTTGGTCGCCCGGCGAATTGCCGTTGACCAAATTGCCAACGTAACCGCCAAACATTTGCCAATTTTGGTCCAACGTGCGCGTTTGATTCGCGGCGAGCTCGCCCAACGCCATATAGCGTTCGCCATTGACCAGCGTCACATTGTCGAGCGGAAATGGCAGATGATTGGTGACCGTGCCGCTCACGTGGTCGCCTGCGGCAGTCAACTGTGTTTCGATACGCCAGTCGGTGGGGGGGGGGGATGCAAGCGCGAAAGATTGCAGCGCGGCTTGATTGAGTTCGATGCCGCGTACGACGAGCGGATTCGTTTCGACGATTTCAACGCGCGCGCCCGTTTCGGCTTGATTGGAAAACGGGTCGTATTGATTGGAAATGGGAATGACGAGTCCGCCTTCCGGCAATTCCAACGTGTACGTCCCGCGCGTTGGCGAAAAGAGCCCGACGACTGTTTCCATTTCGCGCGCCGCGCCATCCGCGCCAAAATCAATGACCGACACTTGATTGATAATCACGTTACTGCCGCGCAGTTGATTGCTGATGCCGAACGCGCCCGCCGCAAAAAACACCGTCAGCGCGGGAATCGTCACCCAGCCCCAATCCAATTTTTTGAAACGCCGCAGGACGAAAAAATTTACCGGACCGACGAGCGCGATATACGCAATCAACAGACTTGCGAGCACATTCAACGAAGGCAGCGCGAGTGCGGGCAGATTTTGCACCGCGCTTGCCAAATAGCGCATGCGTATCAATCCCGGCGCCACATCCGTCGGCACGTTGAGCGGATACGCGGAACCGGGCGAGAGAATTTTTTTCCAAAATGTCGTCGTGCCCGCCCACGCGTCGAATGGACTCGCCGCAAGGTCGAGCGCGGAATAAAGCACCGCGCCATCGCCAACGCGCTGCTGCGCGAGCAAGACGCGATTGCCTTGTTGCAGCAGCGTTTGTCCGCGCGGCGGCACGGCGACAACGAAGGGACCCGTTACTTTGACATCCGTTTCGCCGAACGTATCAAACGCTTCAAGCCGTTTCATTTCTTGCACATTGCCGGTCGCGCGAAATGCGCCGACGAGTTCGTCGGGGAATCCTGCCAGTGTGCGCGCCGCGCCCGCGCCGCCACCCAACACCAAATGTCCGCCCTGGCGCAGCCACGCGGTCAGCGCGGCGTTTTGTGCGGGCGTGAGCGCGCTCGTGTCCACACCGCTCAGCACCAATGCGTCCAGCGTGCCCAATCCCTCCGCGCGTTCGGGCAAATCATTCAATGTGATGGGCAGTGGATATACACTGCGCGGCGAACCGGCAGTGAGCACCACACCTTTCAAGAGGGCGAATGCGTCGTTGCGCGGCGCAATGATGCCGACGAGGTATTCATTATTTTGATGTAGGATGAGCGGGGCGTTTTGTTTTGCCAATTCTTGCGCGTTGTTCACTACGCGCACGCGCACGGTTTGGGCAAATGACGGCGGCAAAACATACAAGGTGAATTGTTTTTGCGCGCCGCTCGGCAATTCGACAGGGACGAGCCATATCGTATTGCCGCCGCTGGTGGACATTTCCACGCGCACTTCGGCAGCAAGTGGCACGCCGCTGTTGGCGATACTGATACGCAGAGGCAGCCATTCGCCAAACTTGTAGTGTCCGTTAAAAAACGGTTCGACCTGAAGTGACACGCCGCCGGTCTGCGCGGCGAGTGGAGTGGGGACAAACGCGAGGACGACCACCAGTGTGGTCCATAACCAAGCTAACCAACGGTTTCGCGAACCAACCCGTAGCATGTATCCTCCTTGGGGAGAATCCGAAAAGCGGGTCTTTGTGTGTGCGGCGTTTTTTAGACGAAAAAAGTTACGTCCAAGTTCCCGGCATGCGTGATACTGATAATACGGGAATTCGCGCGAAAAAGATACTCGAAATGACCTGCCAACCGATACAATTCAGCCAAAAATTATTTGCCGATTTCATCCAAATCCGAAATTTGCAGCATGAGCGCGTCAATCGAGACGGTCAATTCGCGCAGCGAGAGTGCAAGCGAAATCAAAAGCAGCACCAAACTCAAGCCAAAAACCCACGTGCCGACAATCTGAAAGCCCGCGAACAAAATGAACATGCACAAGACACAACAAAAAAAACTTGCCACGCCGCAGATTTGCATGTTGCGGATGATGCCGATACGATAGCGCAAATTATACAATTGTTCCTTGACGCGCGGTTCGCGTTCCGTGCGATAGCGTGCGTATAATTCACGCGTCAGCGCGGCCAGCGTGAGAAAACGACTGGTGTACGCCAAGAGCAAGAGCGAGATGGCGGGAAACAACAACGCGGGCGTCGTGAGCGTGAGTTCCATATTGCCATTATAATAGGAATTCAAAAGGAAACGAGAATCTCTGATGGGTGATATTGTCATCGTCGGCAGTTTAAACATGGACTTGATTGTCCGCACCCCGCGCATTCCCGCGCCCGGCGAAACGATTTTGGGCACCGCGTTCGCGACCGCGCCGGGCGGCAAAGGGGCAAATCAGGCAGTCGCCGCGTCACGGCTCGGCGCGCCCGTAAAAATGATTGGACGACTCGGCGCGGACGATTTTGGCAAGACGCTGCGTTCGATGTGCAGCGCGGTGGGCGTGGATACAAAATTTGTCGCGGACGAGACCGAAGCGGCAACAGGCGTTGCTCTTATCAGCGTAGACGAGCAGGGGCAGAATTCCATCATCGTCGTCCCCGGCGCCAACGGTCGCGTGGCGCGCCGCGATGTGGATACGGCGCGCGACGCGATACGGGATGCGCGGGTGGTGGTGGCGCAGATCGAGATTCCGCTCGATACGGTTGCGTATGCGCTTCACGCCGCGCGCAGCGCGGGTGCGCTGACCATTCTCAATCCCGCGCCCGCGCGCGCGCTCTCTCGCGAAATTTTGCGCGATGTGGATATTTTGGTCCCCAACGAAACGGAAGCGGCACAGCTGACCGAACGCGCTATCACCGATTTTGACAGCGCAGCGCAAGCCGCTGCCGCGCTGCGCGAGCTGGGCGCCAAGCGCGTGGTGATTACGATGGGGGACAAGGGCGCAGTGACGGTTGATGAAAACGGTCAAGCCGCGCGCGTTGCCGCATACCAAGTCAAAACAGTGGACACCACTGCTGCCGGGGATGCGTTTGTCGGCGCGCTTGCCGCCGCGTTGGGACGCGAGCTGGATTGGGAAACGAGTTTGCGAATGGCGAGCGCGGCGGGCGCGTTGGCGGCGACGAAACTGGGCGCGCAACCGTCATTACCCACACGCGCCGAAGTGGAAGATTTTCTGCTGACTGCCCAAGTCCGGAGTTTGTAAAATTTTTTTCGCGTTCTTTATACTTTGTGAATTTCTACAGATTGTTCCGCCACCATCTGCCATTCCCCTTCCCGTTTCACGTACACCGATAAAAAACGCGCGGCGTAATCGAAATGTTCACCGTTGTTGACCCCGCGCGCATTCCACCGTCCAATCACAATGGCTGCGTCGCCGTACACGCGCACGCTATATTCATCCCCTTCCGCTTTTTCCCAATAGCGCGTTTCGGGTGTGTATTTTGCCAGCGTGGTCGCGCGGTCACTCACCGAACCATCCCTCTCAATTTTGAGATAATCGTGTGCCATCAACCGCGCGATGGTTGCCACATCGCCGCGCAGATGCGCTTCCGTCCACGCGCGTTCGACGCGCATCACATCGTCAATGTCACTCATTCGGCATCAATAAATTTCAAAAAGTCGGGAACAATTTCTTGCGCCGTGATGCCGCCTTCGTACTTGCTCGCAATTTTTCCCTGCTTGTCCACGAAAAATAACCACGGCTCGGTTTTCAAATTCCATTCGTTCATCGCGTCCGCCACCTCAAACGTCTCGAAATTTTTATAGACCTCGACGTGAACAAAATTCACGCGGTCGGCATAATTTTTTGCCAGCGCCAGCACGACTTGATGGCTGGGACCACACGTGCGCGTCGTACAAAAACGCGGCGTCGCAAACAAAATCACGGTGGGTTTGCCGTTGGTCACGGCGTCGGCAATCGAGATTTGATGGAGAATACTATCGTCTTCGGTCGCGGAAGAAATTTTGGTGCGGTCACCGTTCACATCTTGCAGTGTTGGATTTTTTGTGCGCGGCGCGTCATCCCCAACCCCCGGCGAAGGGTCTTGCGCGAGGACCGTAAAGCCGATGCGTTTTGTTTCGGGCGCGCGTCCCGGTTCCGTCACTGTCGCTTCCACGCCCCAATCGCCTGCCGTATCAAAAGTCGCGTGGGCAACGTAAACGCCCGCTTCGCCCAAATTGTCGCCATAGTACGGTGCATCGCTTGCCGCTTTTTGAATCGGTTCGCCGGATGTCAAATCGAAAAATTTTAAATTCACTTGGGCATCCTTGACCGAATGCCCATCGCGCACAATGCCAACCGGAAACCGATTCTTGCCGAGCACATGTGTGGAATTGGCAATAATAACTTCGAGTCCTTGCGAAGCGTCGGCGGTGGGAATCGGCGTGGGAGATACTTGGGAGGTGGAACTACACGCGGCAAATACGAACGCGAACAAGAGGAG
>JAKOPZ010000332.1 GCA_029778615.1 Chloroflexota bacterium
CAAGACGATTGAAGAGATGGGCTATCCCGTCATTCTCAAACCCGCGATTGGTTCATGGGGTCGCCTCCTTTCCAAAATCAATGACCGCGACGCGGCGGAAGCGATTCTGGAACACAAAGAAATTCTCGGCTCGTACCATCATTCCATTTTTTACATTCAAGAATACATCCGCAAACCGAAACGCGACATTCGCGCGTTCGTCGTCGGCAACGAAACCATTGCGGCGATTTATCGCGCGTCCGAACATTGGATTACAAACACGGCGCGCGGCGGCGAAGCAACCAATTGCCCCGTCACGCCCGAACTGAATCAAATTTGTGTCGCGGCATCGAACGCGGTGGGCGGCGGCATTACGGGCGTGGATGTTTTGGAAGACCCCGAACGCGGTTTTCTCATTAACGAAGTGAATTACACGATTGAGTTTCGCAACAGCATCGCGACGACGGGCGTGGATATTCCCAACAAAATTATTGATTACGTGCTTGCAGTGGGACGCCGCGAGATTAACCCATTAGCAACTGCGCCGCTGCCAGACGAAGCGGCAAAAGCGTTTGCGGGAGCGGGGAGTTAATGAAAGTTTCAATTGTTGGCGCATCGGGTTACACCGGCGGCGAGTTATTGCGCCTTTTAATCAAACATCCGCACGTCGAAATTTTCCAAGTGACTTCGGAATCGCGCGTGGGCGAATACGTCTATCAAACGCATCCGAACTTGCGCGCGCAAACGACACTGCAATACACCGCGCGTTCGGAATTGCAGCCGTGCGATTTGTTATTTCTCGCGCTGCCGCACGGCGAAGCGCAAAAGAATATCAAACACTATGCGTCACTTGCGCCGAAAATTATTGATTTGAGCGCGGACTTTCGTTTGCGCGACGCGGCGAAATATAACGAATGGTACGGCGAACACGCAGACGCGGCGTGGCTCGACAAATTTGTGTACGGTCTGCCCGAACTGCATCGGGAAGAAATGAAAACTGCATCGTACATCAGCGGTGTCGGCTGCAACGCAACGTGCAGTAATCTCGCGCTGCTGCCACTCGTCAAAGCGGGACTGATTGACGAAGCGAAACCCATCATCATTGATGTCAAAGTCGGTTCGAGCGAGGGCGGCAATTCGCCGAACGCGGGTTCGCATCATCCCGAACGTTCTTCCGTCATTCGCACCTACGCGCCCACGCGCCATCGTCACACCGCCGAAGTGGAACAAGAATTGAAATTGAACAATGTTCACATGACGATTACGTCGGTGGACCTGGTGCGCGGCGCGCTCGCGGCGGCGCACGTTTTCGTCAACAAAGCCATCACCGAAAAAGATTTGTGGAAAGCATATCGCAGCGCGTTCCGCGACGAGCCCTTCATCCGCATTGTCAAAGACAAGTCCGGCGTGTATCGCGTGCCCGAACCAAAAATTTTGGCGGGTTCAAATTATGCCGATGTCGGTTTTGAACTGGACGAAAAAACAGGACGCGTTGTCTCGATGTGCGCGATTGATAATCTGATGAAAGGCGCGGCGGGCAGCGCGGTGCAAAGTATGAATGTGATGTGCGGGTTTGATGAAAGAACTGCGCTCGACTTTCCGGGGCTGCATCCGATTTAGGGATTGGAGACTGGAGATTGGAGACTGGAGATTGAGCAATGCGCGCAGCGTCGCGAGAAGCATTGGGACTCTTTTTGACCGGAGCGGGTGGACTGGCATTTCTCACCGGCTTGGCGCAGTTTGTCAATCTTGTACCAACGCTCGGTTGGTTGTTTGGCGTCACTCTGGTTGTTGGCGCGTTACTCTTTGTGATTGCCGAGCTGCGTCAAGATCGAAATCTTGTACGCGCATTTTTAGAATTGATTGTGTCGGGCAGCTTGATATTTGGCGCGGTCTTTGGCGTGATGTGGTACATCATGAGTTATCTGCCTGCACATGACGGTTTCAACTTTTCTTTGATGTTTGAGACGCCATCAAACACACGCAATAGTTTTGTTTCGTACCTCAAAACGGAAAATTTCGATAAAGCATACCAACTCTTGTCGCCCGACGCGCAAAATCAAATTCCTGATGCAGAGACCTTTCAACGATTTGTAAAGGGAAACAACTGGCAGCCCATGACATGGAAATGGACGACTGAAAAAGTTGATGCGGAACACGCTCATTATGTTGGCGAAGGAACGTATATTGACAAAAGAACGGGCATCATTGAACTGTGGCTCGACAAAATTGGAAACCGTTGGAAAATTTCAGCAATGAATTTCCAACCACACTGACAATTCTCAATCTCCAGTCTCCAGTCTCCAGTCTCTAATTAGTTTCCATCCGAAAACTCTATCCAGAGCGGATAGGGACAGTGTCGTGGAAATTCAAGCGCATTGAGCCTACTGGGATAGAATCTGCGGTTAGCAGACCAAAGATTCTTACTCTCAGGAGGCTCGATGCTGATTGTAGCATATCCACACGATGCGACATTTTTAGAGCGTGCCCCGTTTCCGGTGCGCCTC
>JAKOPZ010000333.1 GCA_029778615.1 Chloroflexota bacterium
CGTTCCATTGCGCAGGAGGGCACGCTGCGGTGAGCGTGCGGTACATGATGCGCGATGTGTAGGGAACGAACGCCGTTTCGTTCCATGCGCGTTTCGTTCCATTGCGCGTTTCGTTCCATTGCGCGTTTCGTTCCATGCGCGTTTCGTTCCATGCGCGTTTCGTTCCATGCGCGAGGGGAACGCTACGGTGAGCGTTCCGCACGACGCGCGAGGATGGTTACAAAAACGCGTTTGCCATCATCCGTTTCGCGTTGGTACAAAATTTCGAGTCCGCGAAAAATTTCGGGAATCTGCGCGGGGTCAAAACGATGCGCGGGATTAAAGTCGGGGCGATATTTTTCATCAGCGGTGGTGAACGTTTCAAAAAAAATTGTGCCGTCGCGCGTGAGCTGTTGGGAAAAATTTACGCGCGGGTCAAAAAACCGGACGTTGAGAATCGTGTCGAAGCTGTGATTTGGGAAGGGCAACTGCGCGGCGTCCACCACGACACGCGCGGTTTCTTTTGGTGCGCGCAACAATCCTTCTTCTGAAATATCCGCGTTGATGATGCAAAACGCGTTCGATTGCGACGCGAGCCACGCGCCATTTTGCCCCAGTCCGCCCGCGAGGTCGAGGACGCGTCCGCGTTTCAAAAGATGCGCGTAACGCATCAGATTCGCGTTGATGCGCCCATGTTGAAATTCGGCGCGATATTTTTTGTTCCAACGAACGCGGTCATTCATCCGGTTACGGCTTGATTTCTTGCTCCAACAATTTTCGCTTGAACACTTTGCCCACAAACGTTTTGGGCAGTGCGTCGCGAAATTCGATTTCGTCCGGAACGTTGGGCTCAGAGAGACGCGAACGCGCAAAACGGAGAATTTCGTCGGCGGTCGGTTTGGCGTTGCGCGCGGGGACGATGAATGCTTTGATGCTTTCGTTTTGTTTGTCGCCGTCGCGCGGGATGCCCAACGCCGCCGCTTCGCTCACTTGGGGATGTTCAAATAAAACTTCTTCAATGTCACGCGGAAAAATGGTCAATCCGTTTTTGTGAATCAAATCGCTCTTGCGGTCTATGAATGTGAAATAGCCCTCTTGGTCCATCCGCGCAATGTCCCCCGTGTACAACCAGCCGTCGCGTAACGCGCGCAGCGTCGCTTCCGAATTGTTCCAATAACCGCGCATCACTTGCGGACCGCGCACCACGAGTTCGCCGATTTCACCCACCGCCAAATCCCAACCGGTTTCCATATCCACAATTTTTGCGTCCGTATCCGGCAGCGGCACGCCAATTGTTCCCGGCACTGCTTCGCCGAAAATTGGATTCGCGTGCGTGACGGGACTTGCTTCGGTGAGTCCGTACCCTTCAACCAAACGCCCGCGCGTGATTTTTTCGAATGCTTCTTGCACTTCGAGAGGCAGCGGCGCGGCGCCCGACAAACACGCGCGGATGGATTTCACACCGAATTTGCGCGCATTCGGAAAGTGATTGATGGCGAGGAAAACGCTCGGCACGCCGGGAAAAATCGAAGGGCGATTTCGCTGAATCGCTTCGAGCATTTGTCCTGTGTGCATGGTGGGCAAGAGAATCATCGCGCCTGCAATCGAGATGGCGAAATTCATGCACGTCGTCATGGCGTACGAATGTGCGAGGGGCAGCACACATAAAAAGCGTTCTTGCGCGTCCAGCGCGTCGGGCAGCCAATGCCGCAGCTGCATTGTGTTGGCGACCAAGTTTGCGTGTGTGAGCATCACGCCTTTGGGCAAATCGGTTGTGCCGGTCGAATATTGAATCAGGGCGAGGTCGTCGGGCGCGACATCCACGAGCGGCGTTTCTTTGGACGACTTGTCCAACCATTGTTGAAAGAAATAGACGCCCGGGGGCGGCGTTGTGTCGAGCAGCGGATTTTTGGGAATGCGGTTTTCCGCGCGCAGCGTTGCGCGCCGCACGGACGAAACATATTCGTCGAGACCGGTGAGAATGACATGCGCGAGATTGGTTTTGTTTTGAATGCGGACAAGCAACGGATAACTCGAATGCAGTGCCACAATTGCGCGTGCGCCCGAATCCGCGAGGTGATGTTGCAGCTCGGCTTCGTCCGAAAGCGGATTCAAATTCACGACCACCGCGCCCGCTTTGAGCGCGCCGTAATAGGCAATTACAAACTGCGGGCAGTTGGGCAGCAGCATCGCGACGCGTTCGCCTTTTTTGATGCCTAACGCGGTGAGCGCGTTCGCCAAGCGATTCGCATGACGGCGCAGCGCGCGATATGAAAGCGCGCTGTCGTAATAAATTGTCGCGGTCGCGTTGGGAAAACGACGGTCGGCAATATCGAGAAAACGAAACAAGGGCTGGGTCGGATAGTGAAGTGAGTACGGCACGCCGTCTTCGTAATGCAAAAGCCACGGACGCGTTTGCAGCATTTTGATATTTTCGGCGCGGCGTCCTTCGCGCCAGGAAACGGATTCGCCGCCGATAAAACGTTGAATGGCGCGATTCACCGCGTCGGCGCGTTCAAGTTGCACCATGTGCGCGCTCACAGGAATTTTGGCGAGCTGCGCGTTCGGAATCAAATCCGCAACCTCCTCATAACGCGATTGTTCAAAGACCAAATCGCGCACGCCCAAAATGACCAGCGTGGGCACGCGAATTTGGGGCAGGACATTTTTCCCGTCCCATACCGCAACCGTATCGAGATACATGCGCTTCATCACAAAGAACGGCGCGTTGTAAACAATCGGCAGGCGTTTCCGCAAAGGTTCCGCCCACTGTGTAGGCAAACGCGTGATAAGGTCCTGTCCGATGCCGAGTCGAAAACTGGATGCGGTGCCGAGCAAAATTAATTTCTCGACGCGCGTTTGATTTTTGACGGTGAACGATGCCGCAATCGCGCCGCCGAACGAATGACCGATGACGACGAATTGTTTTGGAAAATTCAGTTGCTCGACAATGCGTTCCAAGTCGCTCACATGCTCTTGCATGGTGTATTGCGAATCGGGATGGTCGCTCAAGCCATGCCCGCGCAAATCGGGCGCGACGACGCGATATTTTTCCGCGTAGGCGGCGAGCTGGCGTTCCCACTGGAGGGCGTGTCCGCCAAAGCCGTGAAGGAACAGTATCGTATGTTCCGCGTCGCGCGGTCCCGCGTCAACGACCGAGAGCCGAACGCGCGGCGAGATGGAAACGGACACTTCGGTGCGGTAGAGGTCGAGGTCTAGGAGAGGCATGATGGGGTGAAGGGGTGACCGGGTGACAAGGTGAAGCGACTATTGGTTGAGCGCTTCGCGCAATCTATGCGCGCTATCCGCCAAACTCCCGCGCAGGTACGGCGTGTCTTCGCTTTGCTTGCGATTGGGTGGAGGTTCGGCGCCGGGTTCGAGGCGGACGGAAATGAAAACGGGTCCCTGCAAATGGAGGATTTTATCCAGATGCGATTCGTATTCGCGCGCGTCGTGGAAATGAAACGCGTGCGGGAAACCACACGCGAGCGCAATGTCGTGAAAATCCACCGCGCCCGCGCCGGGAATGTTTTGATTGCCTGTGACTTCGTACGTATTGTTTTGTGCGACGAATAAAATCAAATTGCGCGCGCGGCATTGCGCGATGGTGACGAGCGAACCAAGCGACATGAGCATACTGCCGTCACCATTCAAACAAAGCACGCGGCGCTGCGGCTGCGCGAGCGCAATGCCGAGCGCGAGCGATTGCGCGTGTCCCATCGCGCTGTCGGCGAAGGCAAAATCGAGTTCGTGTTTCGACAAGCGTCCCCACGCGCGCACAAGTGACATGGTGCTGACGACGACTTGGTCGGTGCGGCGCGCGGCGAGCGGGGCGAGGAATTCGTGTTGGGTCAACATGGGTTGGTTCGTCGGCGGGTCGGATACTCGGATAGTCATTGACCAACCGACCATCCGCCTTTCCGACTAGCGGATATTTTCAGCAATCACAATCGCGGTCGGCCGCGTTTCGTTCTGCGCGCGTTGTTGTGCGAAAATAATTTTTTCGAGTTCGGAATTATCGCTGATGATTTCGTATGGAATGTTCCACGCGCGCAGCGTTGGCTCGAGCAACACGGCAACGGAATCCACGTCGCGGCGCGATAAATCGTCAGGGGTTAAAGTGGTCGGCGCGGGATTCGGGAGTGATTTGTAACCGCGATAACTGACGAGAATGATAACGGGAATTCTCATGCGCGTTAATGTGCCGCGCAGCGCGTCGCCGCTTTCGAGGAGCCCGGTGTTTTGGATGACGATGATGGGATGTTGCCCGCCAATCCATAAACCCGCCGCCGTCGCAAACGCTTCACCCTCGCGCGTGACGGTGATGAGATAAATGTCGGGGTCTTCCGCGAGTTCGTGGAATAGCGCGGCAGTAGAGTTATCAGGCAAGCCGACAACATGCGTGATATGGAGTTGTTTGAACGTTTCGAGAAGGCGGCGCGTGGTGAGCATGACAAAATTGTAACATTATTCGCGCCACTTTGACACTCACCCAACTTGAATTATCATGCCCGCAACTATGAGCAAAACAAAAATCGTCCTTGTCGGCGCGGGCAGCACCAGTTTTGGCGTCAGCACGGTCGCCGATTTTTTTCAACAGCGCGAACAATTTTTGGGCAGCACGCTCGTCTTGTGTGATGTAAATGAGGAAAAACTGGCGCGCGTGAAACGTTTGGCGGAACGGATGAATGACGCAACGGGCAAACCGTTTTCGATTGCAAGCGTGACGGATTATCGCCGCGCGCTCGAGGGCGCGGGGTTTGTGTTTGTTTCGATTGAAGTGCAGCGTTTGGAACGTTGGAAATTGGATTGGGAGATTCCATTCAAGTACGGTATCAAACATGTGCTGGGCGAAAATGGCGGACCGGGCGGTTTGGCGCACGCGTTACGCACGATTCCGTTGGTGTTGGGCATTGCGCGCGAAATGGAAAAAAGCGCGCCCGACGCGTATCTCATCAATTATGTGAATCCACTTACGCGCGTGTGTCTGGGCGTGACACGTTACACCAAAATTAAAACCGTCGGCATGTGTCATCAAATCAACAAAGGATTTTCGCTCGTGGGGCAGGTGTTGGGTTTGACGCCGCTGACGCACGCACATTTTCCGGAAGCGGAAATTGCGCGCGAAATGAAATCCAAGTTTGACCTCAAGCAAGCGGGGCTGAATCATGTGACATGGATTCAAGACCTGCGCGAACAAGGAACGGGACGCGATTTGTATCCCGAATTCCGCGCGCGCTTGGAGCAAATGCCCGCGTCGTGGGAACCTCTCTCGCGCCGTTTGTTTGAAACGTTCGGGTTATTTCCCGCGACGGGCGATGGACATGTGGGCGAATATTTTGCCTACGCGCACGAGACGAGCGATTTGAAAGGGTACGACTTTGAAGGACGCGCGCGTGAAAGTTTGGAATTGGACGCGCGCGTCGAACACGCGCTCACAGACGACGCGCGGCGCGATGAATTTTTACAAAATGAATCGGGCGAACGCGGTGTGAATATCGCCGCCGCGCTGTTGAACAATTTGAATCAGTACGAGTTGAATGTGAATGTGGTGAATAACGGCGCGCTGCCCGGTCTGCCGGATTGGGCGATTGTCGAAGTGCCGGCGGTTGTCAGCGGCGCGGGGGTGCTGCCACTGCGGATGCCCGCGCTGCCTACGGGCATTACCGCCATGTTGAATCAACAAGTGGCGATTCAAGACCGCGTGGTGCAAGCTGCCGTGCACGGCGACCGTCACGCCGCGCTGCAAGCATTACTGCTCGACCCGTTGGTCCCGAACGTTCAGGTGGCGCAAGCGCTCTTGGACGAATTTTTGGAAACCCATCGCGAATATATTGTGCCATTTTCACGTCGGGGGGAAAACTAATGCGCCTCGTTGTTTTGGGGCTGATGGTTCTCGCGGCTCTCTGCGCGGCATGCGCGTCGCCGACACCGACGCCTGCGCCGAATATTGCGCCAACCGTTGTGCCGACGCCCGCGACAAAAATTGACCCGCGCGGAAGCGTGCCATGCAGTATTATTTCTGACGCAGAAGCGAGCCAAATCTTTGGCAAGCCGGTGCGCGCTTCGGCGATGGGGAACGTGCCAAATTTGGATAACGCGAATTTCATTGTCTGTTCGTACACGACGCCCGCGCCGCCGATAACAGGTTTTTCGTTTACGGTTTTCGGACGCAAGGACGCGGCGAGCGCGGACAAGCTGTTCGCACAAAGCAAAGCCGAAGATGTGGCGGACAATCGCTATACGCCGGTGAATGGTCTGGGACAGGAAGCGTATTGGGATGGGGCGTTGTTGTTAGTGCGGCATGGCGAGATTGTTATCGCCGTCGCCGGAGCCAAACAGACTGGCAAGCCCGATTTTGATATGGTGAAAACGGTGGCGGAAATAGTAATGGAGCGGATTCAATAAAAAAACCCTCCGCAAGGAGGGTTCCCATTTTGCTATTTCACTTGGACGCCGCGCCAAAATGCGATATAGCCCGCAATCTGTTGTGCCGCATCTTTTGGCTCCGGATAATACCATGCCGCGTCCTTGTTCAGCTGTCCATCAACCACGACATCGTAATAGCTCGCCGTCCCTTTCCATGAACAGACAGTATGCGTGGCGCTGGAATGCAGAAAATCAACGTTCACGGATTCGGGCGGAAAATAGTAATTGCCTTCGACCAAAATAGTTTGGTCGCTTTCCGCAAGGACTTTATTGTTCCAAATGGCTTTGGGCATGGCAAATGCTCCGGCAGGAAATTGATGTGTGTTGATACGTGATATGTACGGCGCGAATATTACATAAAGGATACGAAAGCTTTTTGGATTTTGCACTCTTGTACGGAGGCGTTTATGCAATGGCGCAGACGACCCGTCATTTATGAAATTTCCACGTGGGCATGGCTGCACGAACTGCGCGCGCAGTATGGCACAGCACTGACGCTTGACGCGGTGCCGCCGCGCGAATGGGACGCGCTCGCCGCCAAGCACACCGATGCGGTGTGGCTCATGGGTGTTTGGGCGCGCAGTCCTGCGGGCGCGGCCGTGGCAAACGCGAATGCCGGACAGCAAGCGGAATTTCGGCGCGCGCTTGCCGATTATACGCCCGCTGATAACATCGGCTCGGCGTATTGTGTGCGCGAGTATGTGGTGGATGAACGGCTCGGCGGCGCGGACGCGCTGGCAAAGGCGCGCGCAGAATTGGCCCAGCGCGGCATCTGTCTGATTCTCGATTATGTCCCGAACCATCTCGCGCTCGACCACGCGTGGACGACGACGCATCCCGAATATTTTATACGCGGCACGCGCGCGGACTTGGAACGCGCGCCGCAGGAATTTGTCGCGGTCGGCGAAAACGTAATCGCCAACGGACGCGACCCGTTTTTTCCGCCGTGGCGCGATGTAGCGCAGACGAATGCCTTTGACGCGGGTTTTCGCGCAGCATCGCTAGAAACCGTGCGCGCCATCGCCGCGCAGTGTGATGGACTGCGTTGTGATGTGGCGATGCTGCTGCTCAATCAAATTTTTCTCAAGACGTGGGGCGAACGCGCGGGCGCGCTTCCCGACACCGAATTTTGGCGCGACCTCATTTTTGCTGTCAAAGCCGAATTCCCCGATTTGCTTTTTATCGCCGAAGCGTATTGGGACACTGAACACGAATTGCTCGAAAACGGGTTCGATTACTGTTACGACAAACGCTTGTACGATGCGTTGACGCGTGACAACGCGGCGCGCGTGCGCGCCCACGTGCTTTCAAGCTCTGCCTATCAGGACAAGTTGGTACGCTTTATCGAAAACCATGATGAACCGCGCGCGGCAGCTATCTTGCCGCCCGCGCAAGAACGCGCGGCGGCAGTCATTGTGGCGACACTGCCCGGCGCCATGTTGCTGCACGATGGACAAATGGATGGGCGCAAAATTCATCTGCCGGTTTTTCTGGCGCGGCGCGCGCCCGAACCCAAAGATTTTGATTTGCAGTCGTTCTATCGCGCGCTGTTGAAAAATATTCATGCCGACATTTTTCATCGGGGCGAATGGCAGCTGTGCCGCTGTACGGGTTGGAGCGATAACGCGAGTTTTGAAAATATTTTGGCGTGGACATGGCGCGACGAAAACGAACGCGCGCTCGTCGCGGTGAATTATTCGGCGCAGCGTTCGCAGGCGATGGTGGCACTGGAGTGGGACGACCTACGCGACAACATTTGGCGGCTGGTGGACACGTTGAACGGCGACGTCTATTTGCGTAATGGCAATCCGCTGCGCGAGGCGGGGTTGTTTGTAGACCTCGACGCGTGGCGCTTTCATTTTCTGTTGTTTGAACTCTAGCGCGCGCCCGCGCAAGAAAAGTTTACAAATCTTCGATAAGCGTTTCCGGACGCGGGCGCAGCATGAGCACCGCCAGCAAAATCAGCCCCGCGCCGAGCAGTTGAAGCGGGACGAGCACTTCGTGAAATAAAAAGAATGCCATGACGATGCTGAATACGGGTTCGAGCGTCGCAATCAAGGTTACAACGCTTGCGGGAATGGTGGAGAGTCCGACCGTGTACAAA
This sequence comes from Chloroflexota bacterium, assembly GCA_029778615.1. Lineage (GTDB taxonomy): Bacteria > Chloroflexota > Anaerolineae > UBA4142 > SHND01 > SHND01. The sequence goes on from JAKOPZ010000333.1 coordinate 8,513, forward strand.
CCGAAACCGACGAGCGTGGGACCGAGCGCGAGGAAAAACAAAATACCCCAGCCGCCCCACTGCGCGCCGAGTCCTAAAACATTTCCGGCAAAGATTTGCAGCGGCAGTAAAAAAAGCGCGCCAAACAAAAACGCGTAAAACAACGACGCCCACGGCGAATAGCGGCGCGAAATAAATTGTCCGATGATGGCGTAGGTTGCCCACGTTACGCCCGTGCCCAAACCGACCAAAATACCCAAACCGTTCAGCTGCCAATTTGCGGGGTCGTACATTTGTGCGACCAAAATCATACCCAGCAGTGTCAACACGAGCGCGGTGACTTTGGTGCGATTCAGTTTTTCGCCAAAGACGCGAATGCTCGCCAACGCCACAATTGTGGGATTGATATAGACGAGCACGGTTGCCACTGCCGCGCCGTTCAAGTCTACCGACGTAATCCACGCGAGCTGATGCAGTCCAACGCCCACGACGCCCATGACGATAAAGTAAATCAGATGGCGCGCTTGAATTTGAAACGACGCGCGCCGGAGTAAAAACAACGCCAAGCCCAACGCCGTGGTCACAATCAGCACCCGCAAAAACGCTAGATTGAGCGGCGCCATGTTAAAATCCACGAGCAGAAATTTAATCAAAATGCCTGTGAGCGACATGAGCGCGGTGGCAATGAGAACGATAAAATAACCGCGTAGGGAACGGTTCGCGCCGGATTGCACGGTGGTTTTGGTGGTGGTGGTCATAGGTCGGCGATTGTAACATTCATTAACTGATTTTCAATTTTGCAGGCACGGCAAATCGAAATTGAAAATCCCAATTCGCCAATTCAAATATGGAATTTCACATCAAATGTAATCCCGAAGATATTTCGCGTTACTGCTTTACACCCGGCGACCCGGCGCGCGCGAAAAAAATCGCCGCGTATTTTGACGACGCGAAATTTGTCACCGACAGTCGAGGGTATCTGGTGTATTCGGGCAGTTATCGTGGCGTCTTTATGACCGTGTGCGCGACCAATATGGGCGGACCGACTGTCGCAATCGCGCTGGAAGAATTGGCGCACATGGGCGCGGATACATTTATTCGCGTCGGTTCGTGCGGGGCAGTGCAGCCGAATCTGGGCCCCGGCGATATTGTCATTTCAACCGGCGCGGTGCGTCTCGGCGGCACAGGCAATGCGTACTTGCCGCTGTACTATCCGGCAGTGCCGACATTTCAAGTGGTGCGCGCGTTGGTGGACGCGGCGGACGAAATGCGCGTGCCGGTGCATCTGGGCATCGGCGCGGCGGGGGATGCGTTTTACGCGCCGAAAGAAGAACGCGCGGAAATGGCAAAAGCGGGTGTGCTTTCGCTGGAAATGGAAAGCGATACGCTGTACATTGTCGGGCAATTTCGCGGCTGGCGCACGGGCGCGATTTTCGCGACGGATGGCACGCCCACTCAAGTGAAACCGGCGTGGGGCGAAGAAGCATTCCAGCGCGGGGAAAAGAATGCGATTGAAATTAGTTTGAACGCGATGTACGCGCTGGCAACACGCGATACCGCGTGAGAGAGTCGAGCCGCGTTACGGAACTTGAGTCGTCACGTATTACAAGTGACGCGCTCGACGCCGGGCGGGAGTACCGTTCGGCGTTGTCATTTGAAACGATTTGTAAATTCGTTTGCTTGCGCCAAAGGAGGTTCGTATGTCTCCGCGAATGCGCTTGTTGCGCGATTTGGTTTTGTTTGCGTTGGGCTTGATGGGCTTGATTGGTTTGCTTGTCGCCGGCGGATTGACGGTGGGCGGCGCGTTTTCGCTGTTGTGGTTTGCGCGTGTGCTGTTGGTGGTTGCCCTGCTGTTGTGGGCAGTGGAATTTGCGATGCTGCCGCGTGCGCTGCGCGTGCGGCAGGTGCGCGGACCGCTGGATTCGTGGCGGCGCACGGACCGCAAACAGGGATGCAGTTTGATTTTGTTGGGCGGTTTGACCGCATTCGGATTGCTGGTGTGCAGCGGTCTGCTCGAGCTGTGGCTCGAATTTAGATAAAGCCAAGCGCGGTTCATACGAACCGCGCTTGTTCATTTTGGAATGACTTTGATGTTGCCCCAATCGCCGACCTTGACATATACAATCCCCAAATTAAACACTTGAACGATGTAACTCTCGCCGTTAAACGTCATGCTCAATTCGTCGGTTTGTTGGTCTTGCAAGCCGTTCGCTTTGGCAAATTTCCACAACGCGGCAGTGTTGTTGACGGGCATCCACGGCACTTGTTTGACTGCCGCCAAAGCCGCTTGCTCCACCGTTTGTCCCGGCGTCACGCCGCCCGGCAAACGCACCTTCCAATTTTGCGCGAGGGCATTGCGGAAATCGTCGAGCACATTCGGCTTGATGCTGAAACACCAATTGGCTTGGGTGTTTAACCAACGAAACATCGTGAGCGCTTGAATGGGTTGATTGCTCGGAATAGAATTCCAGCGATTGATTTCGCCGAACGCGGCAGTGACCCAGCCGTTGTTTTGATTCAACCAATTGGGCGCGTCGTTGATGAGCGGCTGGGTTTCGGTAATATAGACCGGCAAGTTTTTCATTGCCGTCGGAATCGCGTTCATAAAATTTTGGTACGCGAGAAAGCCGCGATAGTTGTTTTGATACGGCGCGGCAAATTTATCTTGATTCGTCACATCGCCCGCGTTTTGTCCGCGTGAATAGCAGTGAATCGCCACGCCGTCGCATTGATTTTGCAGCAGCGCGAGCACGTCTTGAAAATATTTGACCCAATCGCCTGTCGGATTGCCGGGATAATTTGTTTCGATATTGTACGGACCAATTGCGCCGGGAATGACATTCGCGTTCGCAAAACCGGGTCGCGCCTGAATCGCCGCGCGGCATTTTAAAAAGCAATTGGCGTACGCGCTCGGCACAATCGGCTGTCCGTTCGGACGCTCGGCGGAAATGTTCATCTCGTTGCCGATGATGAATATTTTTGCGCCTTTGCTCGCTGCCACCCAATTCGCGCATTGCGCCGCGAACGCGTTGTACTGCGCGGGCAAGGGAATGGTCCCTGCGCTGCCATAACCATTGTTCAAGCGCACAATGACGCGGCACTGCGCGTTCACGAGCGCGGTGTAATCGGCGGGCGGGTCGCTCCACACGTTGACGGAATGAACGAGCCAACCGCTGCAATGGTTTGGCTGTAGAAAACTCAAACCTTCGACATCGTGAATGCCGTACAGCGTGGCTGGGAATTGGTCGGGGGTAGGTGGGACTGAAGGCATGCAGGTTTCACCAATGTTTTGACAGGATTAACAGGATTTACAGGATTGAGAAAATTATTTACTTTTTCTCGGACGATAGGTTCGGAATTTATGTTTCAGTTGGACAGAGAAGGAGCCAAAGTTGATAAGCAAGCCATCCTCAATTTTTGTAGCGGTCACGTAACTCATGTTACGCAGAATTGTCATTTCGAGCGGTCTGGCGAGAAATCTCGGTGGAAAAAACTGAGATTTCTCACAGAGTTTACCCCGAAGGATTGAGGGGTTCGAAATGACATGCGTAAGGTCATTAGTCACAAGTTAAGGTGAAGCGGAGTTTGTCAAGACCCCGCCTCTAGTTTTTCTGGTTGTCCGTTTGCGTTTGAG
>JAKOPZ010000334.1 GCA_029778615.1 Chloroflexota bacterium
TGCGACGCGCGCAATTGTTTAGCGATGCGGCGCGCGGTGGGGAAAAATGCCGCCGCGTTCCACAGCCACGCGAGCGGATTCGGCACGCGCCGATTGCCGAACCGCGCGCTCGTCGAAAAAAAGCGCGCGTGCGGCACGATTTTTATCTCGATGCCGGACGCGCGACACTGTACGGGTAAATCGCCTTCGGCGGGACAAATCACAAGCGGCTGCCAACGCGTGCGGTCGAGATTCTGCGCGAGATAGAGCGTGCTAAATTCGACGCCGCTCATTTGCGCGGCAGCATCCACGAGCGCGACGCGAATCATTTGGGGCTTGAGGGCAATTCAAATCTTTCCAATTCCCACAATTTCGCGTGCGCCCAAAAATCAAACGTCGTATTCACGGCGGCGACGAGCAAACCGCGATACCCGGCGGTAAAGCCGCGCGTCCAAAAAAAATAATAGGCGAAAATTGCGAACGGGCGCAGCGTGAGGTGCGTCCACGAAAATTTCTTGCCGCGCTTTTTCAATTCGTCCGCCTGATAACGCGCATAGCGGTCTATGTTTCGCAATTGGTTCGAGATGGATTTCATCCCGTAATGCAAAATGTGATGCTGTAGAATTTCTATGCGTCCCGGCACCTCGACGTGCGCGTGCACTTCTTTGTCTTGCCATCTTCCGAAATCGCGGCGAAACAAACGCGTTTGATAATCGGGATACAAATTCGAGACCTTGACCCATTCGCCGAGAATGTGATTCTTGCGCGGGAGACGAAACGCGTGCACATCGTCCGGCGCGTTCGCAATGGCGTTTTGAATTTCTGCCTGCGCGCCGTCTTCCAACACCTCGTCCGTGTCCATTTGCAAAACCCATTCGTGCGCGCACTGCGGCGCCGCCCAATTTTTTTGTTTGGCGGATTGAATGTATTCGTGTTGAATGACGCGCGCGCCGTACTCGCGACAAATGTCGAGTGTTGCATCGGCGCTGAACGAATCCACGACGAGAATTTCATCCGCCCATTTTATGGATTCGAGCGTGGGACGAATGTACGCGGCGTTGTTGAAGGTAGGAAGTAAAATGGAGAGCTGCGCGCGCGGGGCAGCGGAACGATTAATTGTTACGCCATGCGTAACGACGTTACTACGAATTTCGTTCATTTCAAAAACAGTCCCCACACATAGAGCGTCTCGTCCGGGCGCAAACCCTTTAGTGTAATTTTGGTCACGCGTTGGCTGCTCTTTAATTCAAGCGGCGCGGCGAAAACGCTTGCCTGAAAATCATTCCAACTGCCGGGATATGCCGCCGCGCCCAGCAGCGCCAGACGTTTGTGCCATTGAAAGGCGGTCTCGCAAGATTCACACGCGCCATCCCACCGCCCGGTCTCGTATCCGTTGCGCAGCGGAATGATTTGCTGCCTACCGTCGTCAAACTCGACGACCAACTCTGCCACCGCATCACCCACAACGCTTTTTGGGCTGCCAATCATGCTGCTCAACATCCAAAGCGTTTGCGCCGCAGTCGGTCGTGATAACGGCAAAACGCGCGGCGCATTCGGCGCGACAGCAAAAGCGCCAAACAAAGGCAGACTCTGTCCGTTGAATTTTGCTTGCACCGGAAGGCGGACATCCTGAAATTCTAACCCATACAGCTCGACGGGCAGTTCAATTCGTCCGGTCGCGGCATCTACAGAAAATGTATTGGGCGGCTTGTGCTGTTGGCTCAGAATCTGAACGAACGCGGGGTATTTGGACCAGCTGCGCTCAAAGGTAAAGTTTTTTTGCAGTTCGCGCAGCAGCATATTTCCGGTTTGGCGGCTCTCGGCATGAAAATCGCTTGCAATGACAATTGCCCGCGTCGTTTCGGGTTGCACGCGCGCGGTTTGGGGAGTCAACGCGGACCTGGCATCGGGTGGAAAATAAAATTGGGCGTTGCCGGTCGCGCGCCCATCCAAAAAGATTTGCGTGTCGGGCGTGAATTCCTGCGTGACGACTTGCGTGAGCGCGCGCCAATCTACCAAATCGTCCGTATATGCCCATGTGCCGGCCCAATATGATCCAAGACTTGCGAAATTAACCAAGAGCAATGGGACAATGAGCCAGCGGGTTTGGCGAAAGCCGGTTCCGCCCGCCACGAGCAAATAAAACAGGGGCAACAGAAAAATCAAATAGCGCGGCGCCGCTCCTTGCAGGGTTGAGGAGGCAAGTGGATCAAAGACGAGATAAGTTAGTGGAGGGACCACGAGCAACGAAACGAGCAGCGCAGCACCGATTCCGCGTTTTTTCCACCAATATGAGATACCGAGAATGAGCGCAACGCCAAAGACGGTCATTCCGGGAATGACAATTGGTAGATCGAGCGGATAAACGCGTTCGCCAAACGAAAAAAAGAATGCCGTAAATGGGATCTTGGCAAAATGGGCAACACTCAGACCCCGGCTGCCTGTATAGTAGGGGCTGCCATAAGGATTGGTCAAGACCGACACAATGTAAAATCCGGCGCGGCGCACAGGCTCAATCCATAGAAAAGCCATTCCTGCCAGTGCCAATGCGACCAGAATGCCGAACTTGGCAGTTTGTTTTAGGCGGGGAGCGGAAAGTAGAACGGTCAACAATTCCACCATCCAGACCAGTATGACAAAAAAATGTGCGCCCAATCCAAATAAGTTAGCAACGACCAGAGACCAGAGATTGCGTTGCAAAGGGCGTGCCAACCACCGATGCAGAGACCAGTACACCAAAAGCGACGCAAACAGGAAAAAAGTGTAGAACCGCACCTGTTGAGCGTACTCTAATAGAAACGGAGAGGTCGCGAACAACAGCGCAAGCGGCAGTGCAATCTCAAGCGCCAATGCACGCGCAAGCTTGTATGCCAATGCGACAGAAAGAACGGCAAACCAGACCGAAGGCAAGCGTTGCCAAAACTCGCTTGTGCCGCCCTGCATCCACACGTGCATTGGCAGAAAATACAACAATCCATTGGGATTCAACCCGACGCTGATAGATTCAGCCACACTGTTTAACTCATCACCATGCCAAGTGCGCGCGTCGAGGTGATAGACCGCGAGAAACCATGCCAACAAAAGGACAAGCCATATCGCATTCCGATTGACCACGCGTGCGACACTTGCCCATGAAACCGCGCGCATCCTTTGCCAAATCATATTTGAGAACGCGACAGAGTTCGAGTCTGACGCGCCGCGCGTGCATTGCGCCAATCCAACAAACCGGGAAGCATCAGAGACCACAGCGCCAAGACCGGCGTCATGTAGCGCACAATCGGCAGCACCAACAAGGTCATTCCCCAAAAATAGAGCGTCAGCAAAATCAAACACAAGAGCAAGCGCGCGCGGAGAGAATCCTGTCGAGACGACAGGTACGCGCCGAGCGCGACCGCAAGCAGATCAGGGATTTGAAACAACAAAAACAAATTCTCGTATCGTTGACTGTCCGTGCCGTACAACGCGCGCGCCAATTTGATGCCCAAGAGTTTGGCGACGGCAACAGGATCTTCGAGGGTTTGGAGGATGAGAAAATTGGCGACGGCGCCCAAACTCGTCAATTCGCTTTGGCTGTCTCGTGCGCGAAGCATCAATGCCGTCACGTCCGGCGGCAAATTCAATCCTTCGCGATAATTTTTGGACTCGACGCCGAACGTTAGACCATCGCGAATGCTGTCCACGTCGTTGGACGTGACGGCAACAATTTTTCCCGTGCGAACGAAAACGGTCGCTTCCCACGGCAGAATCGCAACCCAATTTCCGAGCAGCAAGACGCCTGCCATCCCCACGCGCCACGCAAACGTTCGTTCCCGCATCACGAGAATCAAGACCAACGCCAAAACCAACCCCAAGCCAACGCCTATGCCGCGCACCAACATTGCCAAGCCGATGAATACGCCGCAGAGGAAATAACCAAACGCAAAATTTTTTCGCCCAAGATTCGTACGCCAAAAAAGATAGACTCCGAAATAAAACAAGAGCATGAAGGGGATTTCGCTATTTTGTCCGCGCGTGAGCCAAAGAATCGGCGGCAGGCAAGTCCAAACGAGAGTCGCCAAGAGCGCGCGTTTCCAATTCCAAAATAGTTCTGCCAGCATCAAGACAATGACGGAACAGAAGGGCATCGTCAACAAGGTGAGACCGGCTGCGGCAAAGGAATGTGAAAGCGCAAGCGCGTCGGCAAGGACAAACCAAGGAATCAAGAGCACGGAATACCCGATAGGCAAGACCGCGCGTTCCATGTTTGGAGGATTGCCTTGGATCAGCTGTTCCGCCATCGGCGCATAGCAGCATGCAAAATCGCCGGTGAGCTCGGACGAGGGTGAGAAACCTGAAATAGTCCAAAATCCGAGAACGACCAAAAACGAAAAAATAAAGACAAGCGCTTTTTGAAGCCAATGATTGTTTCCAATCTTTGCGATGAGCGCATTCAAGCTGACACATCCTCCAAACGCGTGAATTGATGTGCCATTGCCCAAAAGAACCAGAGCGTGCTTGCCAAAAACGACAAGGTCACAAATCCCGCGCCGTTGAATTCGACAACCAGCATGACAAACATCACCAACAGTGCACGCGCCATTGGTCCCAGGTCTCGTTGTCTTGTGTTTTGCCATGTTCGAACCAAGCGCCACCCCGTTTCGACAAGAGCTGCGACAAAGAGAGCCAAGCCGCCCAAGCCAAGCGCCACTCCGATTTCCAAATAATCATTGTGCACGTAGGTCAATGCGCCGAAACCAAGTCCTGAAATCGGATTTGCCAACAACTGGCTGAGCGCATTGCCGGCGCGGTCATAGCGGTCGGCGGCGCTGTTGTCAAAGTAGCGCGGGTCAATGGCGGATATCAAGCGTTCGGTGAAACTTCCCTCCGGCAAACTCAAGACCATTCCCCCCAATGCCGCAATCAATAGTATGATGCGGCGCGGATTCAAACAGATATAGAGACCAAGTCCGGCAATTGCTGCAATCCAAGCGCCGCGCTGCCCTGAACCGAGAATGGCACCTCCAAGAATTCCAAGGATGAGTGCGAACATGATTTTTTCGACGCGATTTCGAGACATGTCCCAGAATCCGAGCACAATTGCCAGAATCAAAATCATGAACCACGCCGCTATCGGTCCCCATCCAGGAAAGCCAATGCGCGTAAACTCTCCGGTCTGAAGGAGATTGGCAGACAAGAGTTCAGCAATCGGTTTGCCAACAATTGGGAAATAAACGAGGAGCAATCCGACCAGGCTGAGGTACACACCCACCGCAATGGCAACATACATGAACCGACGCCACGTTTCGAAATTTGGCACAAGATTCTGAATCACAAAGAAACAAGGCACAAGCAAGAGTACATTCTTGGCATAGGCGACGCTTTTCACCCAATCACCTTGGTTGGTTGCACCCAACACCGTTCCAATGACACATGCCCCTCCCAAAAGAATCAGCGGGTACGGCAGCGCGACCACCAAACGTTCTTGATGCACAATGGCGCGCGCGACCAGAATAAATGCCAAACCCCAAATCAAGACCTCAAAGGGCGCAAGGACCAAGTCAGGGGTCAGGGCAAGCGTTCGCCAACCAAAAGCAAAGGTGAGAATGCCAATGCCCAAACCGATTCGCAGAATGCTTTCGCGCGGGATGAGAACGGCAACCACAAACACAGACCCCAGCACGAGGATAAACATCTCGCGCACTTGAAGCGCAAAACCCGCAATCCCCGCGCCTAACCCAACTGCCACCAAACCGGCCCCAAGGATGACGAGCCATTTGAGATTGGGTTGAAAATTTACTTCAAGATTTCGTCTCATATTTCAATACACACAGAACGTGGGTACGAGAACCCAAGCATCGGCTATGCTCTATGCAACGGACCCGCCGGCACGCCGCCCACCGTTGCCCTTGCATCAACATTCTCCCGCACCAACGAGCCCGCGCCCACAATCGCGCCCGCGCCAATTTCGACGCCTTGCAAAATCGTCACGCTCGCGCCGATATACGCGCCGCGTCGTAACGCAATCGGCGCGTGACTCGAGGGCAGACGCGCGGCAGCGGAACTCTTGCCCACGTCCGTATGCGTAATGAGCGTGACGCGCATCGAAACCGTCACACCATCTTCAATCACGATTTCATCTTTCAAATCAAAAAACACGTCGCGTCCAAAATAACAATCATTGCCGATGCTCAGATTCGCGTAATGCTTGCGGCGTTCCGCGCTCGCGTTGTGAATAAGGAGCGGCGAATGAATTTCCACGCGTTCGCCAATGTGCGCGCCGTGCTGCCGCAATGTGGGAACAATGAATTTTGCGGGCATCACCAGCAACAGGGCGTTAATGCCTTCCGCTTGATACGCCGCGTATGCCGCCCACAAGATAAAGCGAAAGAGTAATTTGACGAGAGCGCGCATCACCGTTCCTTCGCTCCCGACAATCTGCCAAATTCCATGCGGATAGATTGCCATTTATGGCAAGTTATTGCAACCGAACGCGCTATCATCATCCAACCACCGCTGCCGCGTGTGCATAACTCGCCACATACTGCGCCACCATTCGTTCCAAGCTAAAATTTTTTGCAAGGTCCGCATTGCGCGCGCCAAACTCGGGATGCGCGGCAAGAGTCCCGGCAAGTTCAATGAGCGCAGTTGCCAACGCCCGCGCATTTTCCGGCGGCGCCAGAATCGCATCCGCACCCTCCAACACTTCGGGCAATCCGCCTACGCGCGTCGCAAGCACCGGTTTCCCCGCCGCCATCGCTTCGATGGCAACCATGCCGAACGGTTCTTGACGCGAAGGAATGACAACCACATGACTGGCTGTGAGCGCAGAGAATGTATCCACTCGACTTTGCGCGCCTCGAAACTCGACCTGCCCGGATAGCTCAAGCTGTCTCGCCAGAGTTTGCAATTGCTCCATCTCCGGTCCGTCGCCAATGAGACACAACACCCATCTTTCACGACGGAATTCCTCTAATGCCCTGAGTAAAATATCGAATCCCTTTTTCTGTACCAATCGTCCGACTGCAACAAGCCGAAGGAAACCTGTTTGATTCACATTCTGCGGAGCCGCGTTTTTCAAATCCCCGGCTTGTGCGTTGTCAAACCCATTGTAAATCACACGCCCTTTGTTCCGAATCACCGGCGAGATATTTTCGGCAAGTTTCAACAGATAGTTGGAACACGCGGTCACGACTCCCGCATGACGCATCGTTTGCTCAAACACATAGCGGTCCCAGCGCGTGCCGCGCGCGAATCCTTCTACGTCGTCGCCATGCAGCGAAACCACAAGCGGAAAACGCAGAATCGAATGTAGCAGGGTCACAAAAAAAGCCGCGCCGCCGACGAAATGAAGATTCATTACATCGGGTTGAAAGCGGACGATTGCCCATGCCAATTGCAACAAACTCAACGGGAAAAAAAACCATGCGGCAAAAAACAAATCCAGGCGTTTGCGCTGTACGTCTCGCCAACGCGGAATCATAAATTGCATACGCTGTACCGGAATGCCGTCAATCTTTTCAGATGCGGCGAGTGCGCGCGGATAACGATTGGTGATGACGCGCACCGCATGTCCTTGCGCGGCAAGACCCGCCGCGAGCGAATGCGTCACGGATTGCAGTCCGCCGAGGTTGGGCAGGTAGGAA
>JAKOPZ010000063.1 GCA_029778615.1 Chloroflexota bacterium
GGTGTTTGATTCAACGCCACGCGTCCGACGAACCCTTCGCCCAAGCGCAGACTCGAGTTTTCGCGCAAGCTCAAACCCTGTTGGACTGCCAACACAAGAGACGCCTCCGCCGCGTTATAGACAAAGAGATAACCGCACGGCACATGCAGTAACTCGCGCGCGCGTGAAACAATAATCTCCAACAACGGCGCGGTCTCGTTGGGCGCGCTCAGGTCATGCGTCGTTTCGTACAACGCGCGAAATTCTTGGGCGCGCTGCTGGGTCGTGCGTAACAGTTCGGCGTTCCGCAGGGCGGCGGCGGCGAGATTGGCAAACGCAATCAAGCGCTCGCCGTGCGCGGCATTGTAAAAATTTGGCTTCGTACTGTCGAGCCCCAACATGCCAACCACTTCGGTATCAATGCGAATCGGCACACTCACGTGCGAGCGAATCCACGCGGTCTCGGGCAAGCGCATCCACGCTTTGTCGTTTTCGGTGTTGGCAATGACAATCGGCACCCGCTCTTCCGCCAGCCGTTGAAATTTCTGAATGTCCACCGGAAACGTTACGGTGCGTACCCATTCTGCCAAATCATATTTTTCAAAACCCCGCGCGCTGGTCAGACGCAATTGCGCGCCGTCCCGCATAAAAATGCTCGCCGTCTCATACGGAACAATGCGCGCCACTGTATCAAGAATTCCGTCAAAAATTTCACCCTCGGCGGCGGCACGATTCACGAGCGCCGCAACATCGCCCAACGCATCGGCGTAAACATGTTGTTCGTGTTCGGCAATCTCGGCATCGCGATGTTGGCGTTCGCGCCGCGTGGCTTCGGTCACATCGCGCACGTCAAACAAAAATGCGCCAATCTCCGGTTCGTCAAGCCGATTGACGCCGATGCCCTGCGTCAACCGCCAATCACCATTGCGCGCGCGTGCGCGAACGATTTGCAGGTCGAGCACCGTATCGGGCTCGTCACGCAGACGCTTGAAATGCTGCTGCACAATTGGCAAATCGTCGGGATGAATAAAGGCGCGAAAATTTCTGCCCACCAGTTCTCCGGGCGAGTAACCGTATTGTGTCTGGATGGCGGTATTGACAAACAGAATCGTCCCATCCGCCGCGAGCGCCATGAGAATATCCACAGCATTATTCACCAGCTCGCGCGCCAAAGAGGAACCCAAACCCGCCCCCACGGGCGCTTGTGTCAACGGGGGCAATGTTTCGCGCAACGAGGCAAGCTCACGGCGCAGACTCGCGCGTTCCGAATCCGCGTGCTCGAGCGATTGCGCGTATTTTTGTTCCAACGTTTTGTAACGCGTCACATCCACCATGATGCCGTGTTGATACAAAGGGCGCTTGTTTTCATCCAACACCCACACCGCTTCATCGCGAATCCAGTGCACACCTCCGTCGCGCGCCACCAAACGGTACTCGGCACGAAACGGCAGCTGCATGTGCCGACAGCGCGCCGCTTCATGCAGTACCCAGCTGCGGTCTTCGGGATGCAGGCGCAAAGCCCAAAACGTGGGCGTAGCGGTCCACTCGGCAGGTGAAAAACCGAGCGTCGCATGAATCTGCGGACTGACGTACCACGTTTCGCCGAGACGTACCGGTGAAGCCGTGTAAGTAATCGCGGGGATTTGTTCGACGAGCGTGCGGTATTTTTTTTCTGCTTCCACTCGCGCCGCCAGTTCCCGTTGAAGTTTTTCAATCAGCTGTGCAATGGCGACAGCGAGCGCGGCGCGGTCTGCAAATTCTTGCAGCAGCGTCGCATCGTCCAGCGTGTACGGTTTTTGCCCGCCTTCGCGAACGATGCCCAGCGCGCCGAGAATTTGCCCCGCATAGCGCAAAGGCACCAACACATAACTTGAGAATTGATGGGTGCGCGCGTACGCGCGGAGGGCAGGCACGCGCAGGCGTTCCAAATCCTCCGGCGCCAGCTGCGCGGCGACAAGTGGTTCGCCTTTGACCAAGAGCCGCGCCCATGTCGGGTCGTCCAGGGGAAATTCAAGCTTGCCGTGCAGCGCTTGCAGTTCATTTCTGCGTGCGCGGTCCGCATGAAAACTTTCCATCAGTTTCGCCGTTTTGCCGTCAGGCATCACCAGCCCGACGACACACAAATCGCTCAACATGCCCCCGACGGTTCGCGTGAGATTTTGCAAAATCGCCGTCAAGTCAGTCCCGGCGCGCGCGATGGAATTGTTTAATTCTTCCCAGCGGCGCGCTTGGAGCATGTTTTCCTGCATTTTGTCTTGCGCGCGCTTGCGTTCCGTCACGTCCACTGTCAACAGCAAAATTGCCGGTGCGCCGTGATATTCAATCAGACTCGCATTGGATTCAAGCCAGCGCGTCGAACCATCGCGGCGCACTATCTGAAACACGGAATGCGCAGGCACGTTTTTCCCCATCAAACGGTCCTGAATCCGTTCACGAATCTGTGCGCGGTCATCCGCATGAATCAAAAAACTGGTTTCCTCCGGCGTCATCGCCAACAATTCGGATGTGGAATAGCCCACCAGCTCTGCAAAGGCGTGATTCATAAAGACAAGCCGCCCGTCCTGCATAATCAAAATTCCTTGCAAGGATTGTTCGACCAGCCGGCGATACAGTGCTTCATTCTCTTTGCGCGCGGTAATGTCTTGCAGATTGCCTTCGATGTATAAAATATTGTGGTGCGCGTCGCGGACAGCGCGTCCGTTGCCCAGCACCCAAATCGTGCTGCCATCTCTGCGGTACACTTGATTTTCAAAATCACGCACCATGCCCTCGCGCCACAACGCGTTTTGGTACGCGTCGCGTTTTTCCGGGAACACGTTGAGTTGCTCCGAAATGTGTGTGACCGCAGCAATGAGTTCTTGCGGCGTCGCATAGCCGAGCATGTGCGCCAGCGCAGAGTTTGCCATTAAAAAACGCCCATCCGGAGTCGCGCGAAAAACTCCGATGGGCGCGTTTTCAAACATCATTCGAAATTGGTATTCGGCGTCAGCTACCTCGCGCCAACGCCGCACGCCAAAAATCGCCAAGGCGACGACGACGACGCCCAAAACAAAGCCAACCTCACCTCTGCCCGCGCCGAGCGCGACAAAAAAGAAATAGACCCCGCCTGACAAATCAGTTGCCAAGCCAACTACCAAAACGACAAACGCGCCGAGACCCAGCCACACCAAATCGCGGACCGCGTGGCGGGGCGTCTTGAAAAGTCTACGCCAACCGTTACGCATCTTGATTATCCGCGCGACGCGCGCACATGTTCTGCCCACGGGCGCGTCGCCCAAGCGGCTATATTCGCCGGTACGACACCCTGCGCCGCGTCCGTATGATGCACCATCCGATTGGAGGGCGCGATTTTGCGCGCGCGTTTTTCGAGAAGCAGTTGGCGCTCTTTGCCAATTCCGGCGCGTGTATGCGCCAGATTTTTTTCGTACCGCACTATTTCACCGCGCTGTGCGAACGGTTCGCGTTCGAGCAAATCAATCCGTCCGGCGCGGAACTGCAAATGCAAAAGGTCGCCCGTTTGCAAATATAAAATTCCACCGCCGTTGATAGCTTCGGGCGTCACGTGTCCGACGGAAACGCCAAAATTCGTTCCCGAATAACGTCCGTCGGTGATGAGCGAAACGAGCTGCCGCCACACGCGATGGTAATTGATGCGAAACGACGGCACCGCCATTTCGGGCATTCCAAACGCCTCCGGTCCTTGCCCGGCAATGACGATGGCGATGCGGAGGGTGTGCGTTTTTACCATGTGGTCGTACAAGTCCGCGTCGGCGATGTTGTGCGATAAAGTGCGCGCGTTGTATTCGTACATGCGCCGCAACACATCGTTCGTCACGTTTGACGTTTGACGAAACTTTTCCAACAGCGCGTGGTCCACGAGCGCGTCGTTCGCTTCTTCTTCCGTTTCAAAGTACAACACAAACCCCACCTTGTCATCAAATTTATCGAGCAGGTCGTCGGGCAGCCCGCTGATTTTGACGACAGCGGTCTCGAACCAATTGCTTCTTAAAACATCCGTTCCCGAAATCGCGCGGCGCGGCGTAGAAAGGATGATTGGATTTTCGCGCACACCGTCCGCCGAAAGATTGGTTGTATCGCTCAAACGCTGCGCCCACGTTTGTCCCGTCACCGTCGGCGCGTCCAAATCGAGCGGCACACCGTTACGCGTCATTTCGTAGAAAACAGTTTCCATGCCGCGAATTTGTCCCGCACAGCACTGCTGCGCGAGCGCGAATACATCGCGCCCTTGCGTCAGCGAATAATCGTAAATGTCTGGAATCGGCGCGGCTCGATGAATCGCTTCGACATCGTACAGCGAAAAAGCATAGCCCGCGTATTTCATTGCCGCGACCATGTGCATCATCAAATTGGTCGAACCGCCCACCGCCGCATGTACGCGAATCGCATTCGCGATGTTTTGTGCGACGATATTGCCGACGGAAAATTTTGGGTTATCCGCGATTTCAAACAACGCATCCACCGCGCGATTGACCTCGTGTTGTTTCGGCGGTTCAATCAAAAGTTCCACGCTCGGATGCACCATGCCCAACGCGGCGACGACATCGCGCGACGAATTGCCCGTGCCGTGAAACGCGCAGATGCCGCCTTTCGCATCGCAGGTGTTGATTGCCAATTGTTTTTCTAAACGTTTATGGGTCGCGGGCGAAATAATTTCTTCTTGGACCGCGCGTTCAAAAAACGCGAGGAACATTTCGTTGGACGAACATTGCAAAATGTAATCGAGTCCATCGCGCAAATCTTCCGCAAGTTCGATGTTGCCCAATTGTTCCGCGCGAATCGCAATCGCACGAATTTCATTTTGCCTCTCTTGCGGAATGCTCCCGCCCTTCAAGACATGCGCGGGCGCGAACGTCGCAAACACGCTCGCTTCGCCGCGCTCTTGTCGCACGCGGTCCAAATGCGCGAGCGCGGACACAATCGCCATCGGCGTTTTGTCACAACCCTGAATCACAAACGCGCCGTGATAACATTGCCCTTCCATTTGATTGACGACCATTTGCGCGACGGCGTTGCGCGATTGCAAGGAATAACTCATACCCATCGTACTTTGCGCGGTGCCGTCGCACACAACAGGAATGGCAAAATAAAACGGCACGCCGCCATTTTCCCAAATGCGTACTGCCGCGCGGAGAACAGTATCCCAATCCATCACATGCGCGGGATGGTCGCTCGAGCCGCCGATGATGGCAATGCGCGGCGCGTTTTGGTCGAGCCGGTCAAAAATCGCGGCGAGCGTGCAATCGGTTTTGACGCCATGCAATTGGTACGCGCGGTCCAACAGCGCAGCGACAGTGATGGGTTCGTTCGCTTTGCCTTGTACGTGATTTTGATACGGGTTGATACCGCTTTCGATAATTTTGAGAGGAATCATTTGTGACAAGATGACAGGGTGACAAGGTGACATATACTGTCACCCTGTCACCCTGTCACTCTTTCTTTTTTCAGGCACGCGTTCCACACATCTTCGGGAAAGACGAGGGGGGCGAACGGCGAATCTGCGCTCTCGCCAATGTGGACGTGGAGATTGATGCCTTGCGTTTGATATGCTTTGTACACGAGTTGACTGCAATAGAACGCACCGTCGGTTTCGGGATTGAAAAAATTCAGGTTGTACGGTTTTTGTTCGCGCCCTTGTTCCAAACAATATGCGACAACGTTTTGGCGAATTTCATTTTCGCGTTCGGGTGAAATGCCGCGTCCGGCAATCGGGTCGCCAATGCCGATGAGTTCGTCTACGAGCAAACGTTCTTTGCCATAGCGGATGCCGTCCCATTCGTTACCTTCCATCTCGACGACGACAACGCCTTTCGCCGCCGATTCGACAAAACGGATGCCGGGTCCGAGATACATCGCAGCGTGGTCCAAATCTCCCGGCAGGATATGTCCAAGCAATTTCCAAATTTCGCCAAAGAGACTGCCCTCTTCCCCGTCGCGCGTGAAAAGAATGTCGCCGGTTTTGGCAGTGACGCGCCGAAATGAATACGCGTAAATCATCAGAGATTAGAGATTAGAGACTGGAGATTGGAGATTCAACGCGGTCAATCAATAGCCGCGATTAGCCAAGAAAAACTTTGTCGTTGTGCTATAGTAGGGCTTCTGTCGAGGGACGATAGGTAGGATTTAGAACATCCCGCACATCGCTGCCGTGCACACGTTTGTAGCGTTCGGCGGAATTTTCATTTTGGAAATGTTACAGATAAGACGCAATGACAATCTTTCGATCGGTTGCTTTCATGGTCAAAATGCCTTCATCAAATGCCCAGTGTCAAGTGGCACAAAGACATATGCCATTTCGCGGGTCATCAGTACCGCTGTTTTGTTTGGGAATGATGTGTGCGGCTTCTGCCTCGTATACTCCGCGCGGTGCGCGCAGACGAAAACCACAGATCGCACAATAATAATCGTACTGTTTGCTAACTCGGTCGCGAAATGCGCGGTCGCGTACATAGGCTCTTCTCAAGCTTGTAACCCGCTTGGCTGAATCAAATGGCTCAAATTCCTCAAGCACGAGTTTATCAATCTCTTTTTCCTCGCGCTTAATCTCTTTGAGTTGAATGGCGATTGCCTCTGGTGGATAACTTGCCACGAATTGCCAGCCACTTTCAGACAGCGCGTACCGATTGTTTTTGGTATTCACAAAGCCCAACGCGCGCAACCAATTAAGACGATGCCGAAATTGATTATCAACTGTACCCTTACTCCAAGTTCCCATAGATGCAAATCTTTCTTGAACAATCTGAAACCATGCAATTGTGAGATGTTCAGCACTCAAATATGGCTGATTTCGCAAGAGTTCCAGCACAACGGCAAGTCCAGCAAACGTTCTGGCAAAAACTTCTAACAGAACTTGAGGCGACTTGCTTTCCAATACGCCTCTCCCGTCAGGCGATAGACGACAGAATCCCCCTCTGGGGTCAACGAGTCCACTGCTAATGAAAATGACCGAATGAACATCGCGTGCAAAGTAATCACTCAAACTAAATCTTGATTCGAGCCACTTGTGGACTTGTTGAGCGCGTGGATGATTGTCGTCAATCCACTCAAGTGTTTCAAGCAAATTTGGGAAATAATCCTCTAGTTTACCCGCCATTGGGTAGAATGTTGTCTTGATGCTTTCCATATTGTTCAGGTGAGTCGCACATCTTGCCAATTTTTGAAAAGGTTCACGAGTTTGTCTTCATTCATGAGGAATGTCGCTTCATGCGGATTCGTTCTCGTTTCAAAGCGAATCTCAATCATGGAATGTCCCGCAATATCTCGCTTTTAATAATGTCAATGGAAGTGCCTGTGAGCAACCGCGCGCGGTCATAATGAAACCACTCGACATTCCCTCGCATCTCGCTAAACGCGCTCACCCATATCATCGCAGGGATCTTTTGCATAAACCGCTGCGCCAACGTCTCTAAATGCCATTCCGCAACGATGGTTCCTGAAATGTGATGCCCAGAAATCATTTCGGGCTCGATATGCAAGAACAATCCTTGACTGTTCGGCGTACGCGACATGGTATAGTACATTCCAATCCTACCTGTTGCATCAGGCGTGCCATGCGCGCGAATCGCTTCGAGCGGTTTCATCCGCCACACTTTGCGATTGAACGTGAACAGCGTAATCATCGAGTCAGAACCAACCTGATGCGCTTTGAGCTCAATCGTACCCCAATCGGGTACGGCGATGTTGTTTTCTTTCAGTTCCAACAACTGTTCCAGCGTTTGACCGATGCCTGTAGGACCACGGCGCGCAGAGGGGACATAGCCCATCGCTTTGACAACTGCAAACTTTTTCTTGAATTGAGAGAGTGTGAGCTTGCTCGGCATGAGTGTGTTCGTTGTCGTTATTGATTCGGTGTTACCACACCGTCCCACCGAAAACTCGCGCTTGCCACAACTTGATTCGCGCCATTCACTGCTTGCAACGTGTACGTGCCAAATTCGGAACCGGGCGGAACAATGTACGAATAATGAATCGTGCCGTCATCGCCTGCTTTGATAGTTGCCAAAGTTTTCGTCGCGTGCGCGAGATAGCGCAATTGAATCACCACGTTTTCTTGCGGCGTGAATCCGCCCGCGTGCAATTCAAAAACGGGTGTGGCAAAACTGATTGGATTGCTGGAGCGATGATTCTGGATGCCGCCCCAAAACGTGAGCGTGTTGTACGATTCGCGTCCGGTGACGAGTCCGCGCGCAGTGAACAAGTACGGACCATACAACGAATCTTGCGACAGGTACAAGGGAAACGCGAGATTGCCCCACGGGTCAGCTTGCGCGTTCGGAAGGCGATGAATCTGCGCGGACGGGTCGGTCATGTACACGACGACGATTTCGCTCGAACCATATCCTTGCGCGTTGTAATTCACCGCCGTACCGCCGGGGCTGCCAAGAAATGTGGTGCGGCAGGCGCAGGGCGCAAGCGGATAAGTGCCACCGCCGATTGAAAATGACGCGGTGTATTCGCGCCCGCTGCTCAAACCTTGCGCGCTCGCAAAAAATCCGCCGGTGCCCCACGTGACATCGGGGCGAAATTCAAATTCAATCGCGCCGCTTGCATCGGCGGTGTACTGTCCCTGCCCCACGCGCCATTGGTACGGTTTGTTCACCCACGTATCCACGCGCTCGCCGGGCACAAAACCGCTCGCGTGCGCGGTGTACGCGGTGTCGTAATCGCCATTGTACGGCGAGACCCACATGCCGGACGCGTACACGTGTGGCGCGGTGACCGAAAAAAATAAAACGAACGCCAAGAGAGAAATCAGAAAGCGGCGCATAGAATACCTCAAAAAAGTTGCGTAAACGTTTCGGCGCGGGAGGCTTCGCGCAACATCGGCGCGACAAGCGTTTGCCAATGCTGCACATGGACGGTGGTGAGATGCGCTTCCGCATCGGCGCGCGACGAAAAGGCTTTGTACATGAGAAACCGCGTCGGGTCATGTTCCGAGCGAATCACTTCAAAACGGCGGCACCCGTTTTCTTTGAGCGACGCGTGTCCCATTTCCAAAGTCGCCACCAAAAATGCTTCGAGCCAATCTGCTTTCACAGTGAGCCAGACAATGACAATGAACATGGTAACCCTCTCCGAATGCGAGATAACCAAGTATAGCGAATACAAGAATGCTGGTCAATCGAAAAAAATTGCAGAGCCATGACGACTCTGCAATTTTTTCATTCGCTATCCACCCGCCGACGCAGGCGTTTCAGGTTCACTCGGCGCATTGAATTTGGTGAACGTTAGGTCCGTGCCCCATTTGTTCGCGTTGTACTGTGTGCCGCGCAAATTGTCTCCGTCAATTTGAAACGCGTACGTTTCGTGGATGGCGGTATCGCCTTGCTTGTCAAGCGCAACGGTGATGGAAGCTGCGTTGGTATCCGCATTGGTCCCAATTTGCCACGTTCCCGTTTGCAAAATGAACGGGTTTGCTTGCGAACTCGCCGTGAGTTGCGCGATGCCATTGGGCAGCAGCGCGAGCGCAATCAATTTTTCTTGCCCATCCGCGCTGGCGCGATTCGCGGTGTACAAGCCCGCCGCGCGAACTACTTCGGGCGCGGTTTTCGCATACGTCAGCGGTAAAGTGCCGACGGAAACGAGATTGCCCTGCGCGTCGAGTT
Organism: Chloroflexota bacterium; assembly: GCA_029778615.1. Lineage (GTDB taxonomy): Bacteria > Chloroflexota > Anaerolineae > UBA4142 > SHND01 > SHND01. Next base: position 9,603 of record JAKOPZ010000063.1, read on the forward strand.
GAAATTTCATTTGCTCGTTGATTGGCTTGCCGTTTTGATTTGTCAACGTGACAACGTACTGGAAATTTTCTGTCGTCCACGTTCCCGTTTGCGTGATGCGCGCTTTGCCGATGTAATCGAGAATGTACGTTGCTTGAAAATCTTGCGTGAGCATAATCGTTTCCACCAACGCGCTTGCGTCCGCCGCCGGACCCACGTGCGTATACGAACCCGCCGCCGATGGAATGACCGGACCCGGACCTTGCGGCGGAAGCGGTGTGTTCGCTTTTTCAGGAATGCACAATTTTTGCCCGACCTCAATTTTGTTCGGGTCGTTGATGAGGGCAAAGGACGAATCGGTTTTCGCCGCGTCGTTCGTCGCTTGCTGAATCGCGGGATACGCTTTCACGTCGCCGAGAAATTTTTGCGCGACGGTGGAAAGCCAATCGCCCTGTGCGACAATGTACGTCTGCGCGCAGTTCGCATTTTGCGCGGAGACGCGCGGGGTGAATGCGAGCGCCAACAAAAATACAAAGGTAAAGATGAGAAATGGTTTGGAATCGCGCGACATGCTCACTCCTTGAATGCTTTGATGGAGCAAAAAAGAAACACACGCCATTCATCGGCTTGACAAATGGCGTGTGTGAATTTGTGGAGATTACGGTGCGGGTTGTTCGACCGTAACTTGGACGTTCGACGTTGGCGCGCCGTGGGTAATGACGGCAACGCCATTGCTGTTTTTAAACAACAAGCGTCCGTTTTGTGAAATGACCGCTTGCACCAGATACGTGCCGCCCGCGTTGATTTGCGATGACGCGTACGGCAGTGTGAACGGCAGCGGAACTTGGTCGCCGTTCGTGCGGTACGAAACGCCGCTGATGTATTCGGCGGGCGCATCCGCTTTCGACGCGTCGAGCAAATACACTTCCACCACCGCATCATCGGGCAGCGCAATCTTGGGCAAGTACGTTACCGTGCCCGTCACTTGCGCGTCCGCTTTGTAAAGGACGATGCCGCTGTCGCCGTAAAGCGATTGGTCATACTTGGTCGCGGTCAGCGTATTGCCTTGCGCTTCGAACGTGAATTTTTCGCCGATGTTTTCTCCGTCGCGATGAATCAGCGTCAGCTCTACCGTTGTCTCGGACGTTTGTTCCCAATTGCCCGTCGCGTTGCTCGTGCCTTTGCCGACGTAATTGCTCAACCACGACGCGTTGCCGTTGGGTCCCAGAAACACTTGCCACAACAACGCGGAAGCATCCGCCGCCGGACGCGTCGCAATGTACATGCCTTCCGGTGAACCGGCGGGCACGGGCTGAATGGTCGCGCCTTCGGCAAGTTTGCCGTTGTCAATGACCAATACTTTGCTCATGGCAACGGTCGGTGTGGCAGCCATCGGTTCATCCGGCTTGCGGTCAAGGTATGAAACTTGGACCGCGCCGTTCTCGATTTTCAATCCGGTCACAGTGATGCGGTCGCCAATGAAAAATGTAATGCCTGTGCCGGGAGTGCCGTTGTTGTTTGGCACTGCGGCGACATTGTAGAACGTGCCGCTTCCGCCGCCGCTCGTGATGAGAATGGCTGCCGCATACGGTTTGTTGTCGAGTGTGCCATTCGCAAGCATATCGCTCAACTGCGCGGTGTATTTTGACGCGCTGCCCGGCGCGAGTTCTGCTTCGGCTTTGCCACCTTTCAACGTAATCGAACCATTCGGCGCGTCCTGCACCGCGTAGGTGGCATTGCCCAATTGCGCGAGGGTCAATGCGGGCGCGGCAGGCGCGCTGGTCGGCGCGGGCGTGGGAGCCGCAGGCGCGGTGGCGGTCGTCGCGCCGATGCCTTCCACACGCTTGAGCGTCAAACCGTTCGCGCCCCACATTGCCTGGTCAAATGTCGTTGCCGTAAAATTTTCGCCTTGCAGGGCAAAGACAAAATTCTCTTGAATGTCCGTGTCGCCGCGTTTGGTGAGATTCACGGTCGCGTTCGCGCCGCTCGCCGTCCACGTTCCCGTTTCGACGATGGAATCTTTGCCCGTCGGATTTTGGATGAACAATGCTTTGCCGTCGGGCGTGAGTGTGAACGCCACAAACGTTTCGGGTTTATCACCGGCAGCGGCGAGCGTGGTGTTGTACACACCCGAAAGCGCGACCACATCCGTAGCCGTTTTCGTCAATACGAAACCGGTCGTGCCGTTGAAAATTTTCGCGTCGTCTTGTGTGGTGGTGAGTTTGTCCGCGTCCGCGTTCAACACGACTTTGGCGGTGCTTGCCTTGCCGTCTTGTTCGACAAAATTCACCGTAACGGCATTGCCGCTTTGCGTCCACGAACCTTTGGACACGAACGAACCTTTGCTCACGTACGATTGCGTCATGACTGCGCCGCCGTTCGGGTCGAGCGTCAGCAAATAAATCAACGCACTCGCGTCTGCGGCGGGACCGGTGTTGGTGTACAGCCCTGCCGCCGCGCCGCCCCTATTCGCGGGCGCACTCGTCGCGGGGGCGTTTGCGCTTTTAGCGGGAATGCACAATTTTTGTCCGACTTCGATAATGTTCGCGTCGGCGATGGTTTTGAAACTGGTGTCGGTTTTGGCGGCTTCATTCGTCGCCGCGACGATTTGCGTATACGCGGCGATGTCGCCGAGATAACGTTGCGCGATATTGCCAAGCGTGTCACCTGCCGCGACAGTGTATGTTTCCACACATGCCGCTTGGGCAGTGGTATTGGCTTGGGCGAGAGGCGCGCCCGCAATGACGAGACCGACAAGGGTCAAGACGGCGAGCGCAGAAAGAATAAACTTGGTCACAAACGAACCTCCGTTTTGAAAGAATGAACGAAAAAGGTACAACCCTCGCAGCGATTCAAATTGAAACGTGCAGTGGTCCCTTTTTCTGACGCGTCATGCGTCCACAAAAAAGCGGCGGGCAGCTTTCCCGCCGCGTACGTCATATTCGGAATGACGCAATGAATTATATGCTCTCGAGGCGAGGACGCAAACTTTAGACGTTCTGCTGTTGCCTCCGGTTCCCCGCAAATAAAGCGTTATTCGCGCGTTGTTGTGCGCGTCGGGGGCGCCTCTGTGCGCTGCGCCGTCAAATCCGCATACGCGTGCGGTTTGCGAAACGCGCTGCCCCACACTTCGGCGGCGCGATAGGCGCGCAATTTTTCTAAATCCAATTCCGCGATGAAAACAGCTTCGCGTGCATCCGCTTGCACCAAACACATATCACGCGAGCTGCCCTGTGCGTCGAACGCGATGCCGTCGAACGCGATGGAATGTCCGTTGTCGCGCGGCGCGGCGTAATTGGTCAAGGCGACGGCGCACATATTTTCAAACGCGCGGGCGCGCAATTGCGCGAGCCGATTCAGTTCCATCTCGCACGCGTTCGGCACGAGAATCAATTCCGCGCCTTGCAGCATCAACACGCGCGCGCTTTCGGGAAATTCGCGGTCGAAACAAATCATCGCGCCGACGCGCACAGTCCCATGTTGGGTTTCCAAATCCGCGACAAAAAATTCCTTGCCGCCTTCCAGTGCGCGCTCCATATCAAAATCGCAGGTGTGGACTTTGGCGTACGTGAACAAAATTTCGCCGCGTCGGTCAAGGAGGGACAGCACGTTGCGCGGCGCAGTATCGCCGCGTTCCAAATAGGTCAACCCAATTGCGATGTTTAATTCGCGCGCGAGATTTTGAAAATGTTGTACGAACTCGCCATCCCGCGCAATCGCTTTTTCTGACCACCGTTCGCGCGCGCCTTGTTCGTTTGCATCAAAAAAGGAATAGCCCACACTCCACATTTCGGGAAACAGGGCAATGTCCGCGCCGAGTTCTGACGCGCGGCGACAAAACTGTTCGCCCTTTTCCAAATTTGCGCGTACATCATTCCCGCATGGATTCATTTGCAAAAGCGCAACCCGCAACATTTTTCCCTCCGCCGCGATTGTATATCCGTTTGCTCAAAGGCGCGGCGCAGAGATATAATCGCCAAACCATTTCAAAATTCTTGGGAGCTGTATATGCCGCGTTTGCTTCGTTTGTTCGTCCCCGCGTTGGCGGTGAGCGTCCTCTTTATCGCCGCGTTGCTTTTGCAATCATCGCACAGCCCCTTTGTCGCCGCGTCCGAACCGACGCCCGTTCCGCCGCCTTTTCCGCCACAAATTCCCATCGAGCAAATGGCGCATCAAGACGCGCACAAACGCGCCGACGCGCTCCCCGTACAGCCGCTCGACAGCATGGTGGACAAACCGTGCATTGACGGCAAAGCGGGCGGTTATTTTTTGTGTTCCAACGTGGACCTGGACGCGTTCATGCCGCTGGCGGATCTTGGCGGCGGCGAGGCGAGCAGCAGTTGGGGTTGGACCGACCCCGATACGGGAAAAGAATACGCGCTGCTCGGACGCAGTAACGGCACATCGTTCGTAGACATTTCAAATCCGAAAGCGCCCGTTTATCTGGGCAATCTGCCCACCCACACGGGCAGCTCGGCGTGGCGCGAATTGAAAACGTACGGCTATTACGCGCTGATTGTTTCGGATGTGAATGGCGAACATGGAATGCAAATTTTTGATTTGCGCCAATTGCGCAACGTGGCAAATCCCCCCGCGACGTTTTCTGAAAGCGCGCATTACGCGGGCTTTGCGAACGGGCACACGATTACGGTGAATTCCGAAAGCGGCTATGCGTATGTGAACGGCAGCAACACGTGCAGTGGCGGTTTGCACATTGTGGATGTGCGCGACGCGATGAATCCCAAATTCGTCGCGTGTTACAGCGGCGATGGCTACACGCACGATTCGCAATGTGTGACGTATCACGGACCCGATGCCGCGTACGCGAACCATGAAATCTGTTTCGCCGCGAATCAAGATACGCTGACGCTTGTGGACGTGACGGACAAGAGCAGCTTGAAGCAAATTGCGCGCAAAGGATATTTTGAATTCGGGTACACGCATCAAGGTTGGTTGACTCCAGACCAAAAGTATTTCGTGGTGGACGACGAGTTTGACGAAGTGGATTACGGGCACACGGCGTACACGTACATTTGGGACGTGCGCGCTTTGGACAATCCGCAGCTGCTCAATACTTTTCACGCGCGGTTTCGCGCGATTGACCACAATCAGTACATCAAGGGCGACCGCATTTATCAAGCCAACTATCGCGCGGGCTTGCACATTCTCGATGCGTCTCACATCGCGCAAGGAAAATTACGCGAAGTGGGATTCTTTGATATTTTTCCTGCCGACGACAAACCAAATTTCAACGCCGCGTGGAATGTGTATCCGTTTTACAACAGCGGCGTCGTCACAATTGCGGGCATTGAGCAAGGACTCTTTATCGTGCAACCGCAGCCCGAAGCCAATCCGCCGCCGTGCAATCACAAACCAAACCGGACCGCGCCGCAAGCTCCGGCAGACCACGCGGCGGTGAAACGTCTGCGCGTATCACTCGTTTGGGACGCGAACGCGTGCGCGTCAAATTATCAAGTCATTTTGCGCGAGCAGACCGCGCACGGGAATCTGGTGCGCGAGCGTGTGACGCTGACCGAAACGCAGTACAAAACACAAAAGTTGGCGCACAACAAAACGTACCTGTGGAACGTGCGCGCGTGCAACGCATGGGGCTGCGCCAAAGGCGCGCGCAGAACGTTTACAACGCAATAAAAACAGGACTTGCGCTCAGATGTCATTTCGAGCCGTTCCCTCAATGCTTCGGGACATGCTTTGCGAGAAATCTCAGTGGTACAGTGCAAGATTTCTCACAGAGTTTACCCCCACCCTCGCCAAAAGGTCATTATACCCCTCGCGCCGCCACCGCGCCAACCTTTTCAAACGAGTCCTTTAGCGCGGGATACAAACCGCGATACACTTGATAATAGTCTTGGTACACTGCAACATTTTTCCCTTGTGTAACTGAATCGGTCACGCGAATCGTTTGCGCGCACGCATCTTCCACGTTCGTGTACACACCCGCGCCAACTCCCGCCAACAATGCTGCGCCATACGCCGCGCCTTCGGTGATATTCACCAGCGCGATTTCGGAATTGAAAACGTCCGCGAGAATTTGCCGCCACAATTCGCTGCGCGCGCCGCCGCCCGACGCGCGCACTTGCGAGATATTCAAGCCCAACGCGCGCATCAATTCCAATGAATCGCGCAAACCATACGCGACACCTTCCAACACCGCGCGCACAAAATGTTCTTTGCCGTGCCGTAACGTAATGCCAAAAAATGTTCCGCGTGCATGTGGGTCAGGATACGGCGTGCGTTCGCCACTGAGATACGGCAAAAATATCAAGCCCTCGCACCCTGCGTCCGCGCGCGCCGCTTCGCTCGTCAAAATTTCATACAGATCGCGCTTTTCAATTTTTGCGCGCTCTTTTTCTTCCGCGCCCAACGCATCACGAAACCAACGAAAACTTCCCGCCGCCGAAAGCATTACGCCCATCAAATGCCATTTGTTCGGAACCGCGTGACAAAACGCGTGCAACAAACCATTCGGCTCCAAACGGTACGAATCGCTCGATGCGAATACAACGCCCGATGTGCCGAGCGTCGCGCTCACAATTCCCTCTTGTACAATTCCCGTACCGACGGCTTGCGCGGCTTGGTCTCCCCCCCCCCCAACGACAGGCGTTCCTTCCAACAATCCCGTTTCACGCGCAGCATCCGCAGAAATTTTCGCGCTCACGACAGGCGATTCAAACACATCGGGCAGCCATGCGCGCGGAATGTCAATCGCTTTTAACAATTCGTCTGACCAATTGCGTTTCGCCACATCGAGCAATGCCATGCCCGACGCGTCGCTCGGTTCTGTCGCGTACGCGCCCGTCAATTTGTAACGCAAATAATCTTTGGGCAACAACACATGCGCGGCGCGCGCGTACACTTCGGGTTCGTTCTCGCGCACCCACAAAATTTTCGGCGCGGTGAATCCGGGCAGCACGGGATTGCCAATCAATTGCAATAAATTTTTCGCGCCGCCCGCGCGCTCTGTAATTTCCGCGCATTGTTTCGCGGTGCGCTGGTCGTTCCACATGATGCACGGGCGTAACACATTGCCGTCAGCGTCGAGCAGCACGAGTCCGTGCATTTGTCCCGTGAGACCGATGCCTGCGATTTCGTGCGCGGGAATTTTTTCCAACACGCGGCGAATCCCATTCACGCACGCGCGCCACCAATCGGACGGGTTCTGTTCTGCCCACAACGGACGCGGCGTAAAAAATTCGTACTCGTCGCTCGCGGTCGCGCACACCTGCCCGCGCTCGTCAATCACTAACGCTTTCGTTGCTGTGGTGCTTACGTCAATGCCGAGTAGATAGGACATGGATAAAGTGACAGGTGACGAGTGACGGGGAACGCAATGCGTCAAACGTCAACTGTAAATGTGTTGGGACAACGCCTTGTGCTTGCCCTGCTTATTGTTTCAATCGCGCTTTCAAGCGCATGATGCGTTGATATGACTCTTCAATGCGGTCGAGATGAATCTTGCCGAGTTGGACCAATTGTTTAATCGTCTTTACTGCACGCGCACCGATGTCAGGTTCGTACACCAAATTGTTTGCGATGGCAAGCATATCCACGCCCGCGTTGATTGCCAATTCCACCGCTTGCTCAAATCCATAATACTGACTGATTGCGCCCATTTGCATATCGTCGCTTATTACAACGCCGTCATAACCAAGTTGTTCGCGCAAAATGCCCGTGATGATTTTGTGCGAAAGCGTCGCGGGATATTGCGGGTCGAGATTCGCGTTGAAAATGTGCGCGGTCATCACCGCATCGGCAAGCCCCGCGCGAATGATGTTGCGATACGGGTCGAGTTCAATCTCTTGCCATGTCGTCGTCACGTCAACGAAACCTTGATGCGAATCGCTTGCCGCGCTGCCGTGTCCGGGAAAATGTTTGAGCGTGGTGAGAATGTTTTGCGAATGATACCCTTTAATTTCAGCGATGGCTTGTGCGGTGACAATGTTCGGGTCGGCAGAAAAACTGCGGTGAATTTTTCCGATGGCAGGACTGTCGGGATTGACGTTCACATCCACGACCGGCGCGAGGTTCATGTTGATTCCGTGTTCGCGCAAAAGTTTTCCTTGCGCCTCCGCCGCCGCGCGCGTCAAGTCCGCGTCGTTTTTGTTTCCGTAAAATTCTTGCGATTGCGTTGCGGGGAAACCGAATCGTTCACTGAGCCGCGAAACGTTTCCGCCTTCTTGGTCAATCGTGATGAGCAGCGGCGTTTGGGCATATTCTTGCAGTGATGCATTCAACGCGCGCAGTTGCGCGGACGATTGAATGTTGCGTTCGAATTTTTTCAATTCACTGTCGTAACTAAAAAGAACGACTGCGCCGAGATTGCGTTCGCGCAAATCTTGAACAATCGCGTCGTCGGGTTTCAATTCATACCCGCGAAACCCGAGCAAGAGCATTTGTCCAATTTTCGCGTCGAGGTCAATTGCAGTTTCGTTTGGAGTCGGCATGTTTGTTGGAGCAGTTGTTGAGTTTGGAGTTGCGGCGCGTGGGGTTAAAGTAGGGAACGCTGGCGCCAGCGTTCCGTACGTTGGCGTTGCGTTCGCGCAGCTTGCCGCAAGCGAGAGCAAAATGGTCTGTCCGCCGAGTGCAAGAATTTGGCGGCGTGAAAACTCTTTACTTTTCACTTTTTACTTGTATCTTGACCCGATGCCACGCGTTGTTCATGTAACCTTTGAAATTCCATACATGCCGCGCGTCTTCGGGCTGCGTGTTTGACGCCGAGTCAAATGCATGCGCAACAATCTCACAGTCTCCAGTCTCCAGTCTCAATCTCGCCTCCCAAAACGTCCACGCCCAATTCTGGTCGCCTTGCGTGATGTTGGCGGTTGTCCATGTTTCGCCGCCGTCGCTTGAAACATCCACCCGTGCGATTTTTCTTCCGCCCCCCGTAAGCGCATAACCTTGCACGACAACCTCATCCGAAACAGTTTCATTCTCGCGCGGCGATGTGATGACACAATTCACCGCGAGTTCACTCAATTGCAAACCCGCGTTCCAATCCGCCGTTTCCGCGTTCACTTGCGGCGGAAACAATTGATACGCGTGCGCTTGAAAATAATTCTTGGACGGCGCAGCTTGTACGGAAATTTGCGTCAGCCATTTCACACTACGCGCACCGATGTAGCCGGGCGCGATGACGCGCAAGGGAAAGCCGTGAATTGGTTCGAGCGGTTTGCTGTTCATTTCGTACGCGAGCAAAACTTCATTGCTCAATGCTTTATCAATGGAAATCGAACCGCCGAATCCCACATTCTCCTCGTGACGAATCACCTCTTCCGCGCCCATGAACGCCACATACTGCGCGCCGATTTTTATTCCCGCCGCGTTCAAAATTTCTTTGAGCGGCACGCCACTCCAAAACGCGTTGCCAATCGCGCCCGCCCCCCACGGCACTTCGCCGGGAATTTCTTGAATCGCAATCAATTGGTCGCGGCGATTGCCCGCACATTGCAGCGTCGCCATCACGGTGCGTTTTGGAAAATCGTTCATCAATGTGTCGAGCGATAATTCCAATTCGCGTTCCACCATCCCATTCACGCGCAATCGAAAATTTTGCGCGTCAATTTCTGGCACGCTGCCATGATTCCGCACATAGAATAATTCGCGCGGCGTGATGAAATTTTCGCGCAAGAGCTCGAGCGGCGGTTCGGCGTTGTAGGGCGAGGTGGTGTGGACGATGAATTTTTCGTGCTTGGTCATAACAGGTAGCAGGTAGCAAGTAGCAAGTAGCAAGTTTTCCCTGCTACCTACTACCTGCTGCCAAATTACTCTAACGCCGCAATCGCTTCCACTTCAATCAACAACTCCGGCATTGCCAACGCTTGCACACCAATCAACGTACTCGCGGGCGGATGCTGCGCGTTGACGTATTGCGCGCGAATTTCGCGGACGATGGCGCGGTCTTCGGCTTTGTAATTCACAATCAAGTACGTGACCTTGACCACATTATCGAATGTCGCGCCAACGCTCGCCAACGCGGTTTTCAGATTTTCAAACACTTGAATCGTTTGTGCGCGCAAACCTTCTTGAATTTTTCCTTGCGGGTCAATTCCGATTTGTCCTGAAATGTAAACGGTTTTGCGCGCGTCGGTGGTGACAACGTGTGTGTAGCCCGTCGGCGGCGCAATGCCTTCGGGATTGATGTATTGAGTACTCATAAAAGCTCCTTGTGGATGGTCTGGCTCAAAAAATTCTTGGCATTGCATATTTTATCAAACTCGGCACGCGCAATGCCAATCGGGTCATCGGGTTTCGGGTTGTAAGGAAGCGGCTTGATCGCGTTCAAACAATGTCAACACAGCGACCAACACTGTTGTGCCAATTAACAACGGCGTCAACGTCCACGCGCCAAGTGCGCCGACGCTGATGCCAATAACGAACGGCAAAACAATTCCGCCGATGCCTGACGCGGCAAGCGAAATACTCATCATCTGCGCGCGCATTTCAGGATGCCGTCGCGGCGCCCACGCGAGCAAGGTCGGAAACACAATGCTGAACGCGATGCCCGTCAACGCGAATCCCACAATCGCAAGTTGAGGAATAAAGGTGAGCAGCAATGCCGCCGCGCCTGCGAGCGTTCCGATTCGCACCGCGCGTCCAAAACCCAAACGGTCGGTCACGGACGCAAACAACATTCGCCCAAACGAAAACGTCAAAAAGAAAACGGATGTCGCAATCGAACCCAAGATGGCGCCCTGTCCCAATTCCGCAAAAAATGTTGTCGCCCACGCGCCCACCGCCGTTTCGACGCCGACGTAAATGGCAAACAACGCGATGAACAAACTGATGGATTTCCA